>JBLIJA010000041.1:0-13140 GCA_047635115.1 Porticoccus sp.
GCCTCAAGAATTAAAGACCGAATACATCGCCCGGTGATTGCTTTCGCCTATGCAGGGGGAGAAGGCGACGAAAAAGAATATAAAGGCTCGGCTCGCTCTATTCCGGGGTTACATATTCGGGATGCCCTCGATGCGGTCGCCACCGGTCACCCAGTGTTAATCAGTAAATTTGGTGGTCACGCCATGGCCGCAGGACTTAGCCTGAAAGCGAAACATTACCCCGCGTTTGCCGAAGCCTTTGATGCAGCAGTGAGACGTCAACTCACCCCAGCTGATTTGGAAGCAGTAATAGTGACAGACGGTGAACTTAGCGCTGAAGAGCTAAGTTTGGAAACCGGCCATTCACTCAGAGAATCCGGCCCCTGGGGGCAGCACTTCCCGGAGCCACTATTTCAGGGTGAGTTTTATATCGTTCAACAGCGTATTGTAGGTGAGAAACACCTGAAATTATTGTTGGCTGTGGATGAACAAAAACAGCAACTGATCGATGCCATTGCCTTTAATGTGGACACCACTGTTTGGCCGAACCCGAATGCCAATAAAGTCCAGTTGGTTTACAAGCTGGATATCAATGTCTGGCAGGGGAGGGAGTCAGTGCAGCTGGTTGTGGAGACCATTTTTGGCTTAACGCCTGAGGAAGAAGATTAAAGAAAAAGCGTTAACAAAACGATTTCTTTTCCTAGCTTGTCGCGATGTAGCAACAATTTATAACCCAATAATTAGATAAATGACAGATATTTTCAGCCGTATAGGGCGTCCAAAGACGCCTTTATAGTGAGCGTAGTAGGGTTAGCTTATTTGTGCCTTGGGGTTTTGGCAAAAACACTACAGCTTTAAATTGTTGTCATAGAATATGATTTAAAAGCGGCTCATCTCCTGCTTTTACGCAGAGCGTCTTGTTCATGAGATGCATTAATAATACGCGCCTACTTTTGCACCATCAAGGAAAAAACGGGGACAACTATAAAGCTTAAAATTTAGATCGAAATGGAGTTTCTTCACAGTATTTTATGCAATAGTTAGTTTTGCTATTGTTCCAGATACATTTGAAAAAACTCGGGAGTCTGATGAAAGTGACAGTTAACAAGCTTGGCAAGCGGTACAAATTAAAGCGTGGCTTCGCCAAAACTTTCCTCGTCCAAAGATGTTAAAAAAGCTACAGCATTGAATACAATGCTAAATATCGCCCCTCGTATCCTTCAATATGGCCTATTGCTCTAGCTGTTTCTCTAGTGTCTCTATCGCTTTTATATGCGATAATACATATATATAATATTCCATATATATTTAGTGGTTGTCATTAATGAATCCCGTTCAGTTTTACAAATGCCTCTCAGATGAAACTCGGCTTCGATGCTTGATGTTAATTGAGCATGAAGGGGAGTTATGTGTCTGTGAGCTAACTGAAGCTTTGGATGAGAGTCAGCCGAAGGTTTCCAGGCATCTAGCTCAACTTCGTCAGTGTGAGTTACTTATTGATCGCAAGCAGGGGCAGTGGGTTTATTACCAGATTAATCTTTCGTTACCGAGCTGGGCGAAATCGGTTCTTCAGCAGACTAATGATGCGAATCAAACTTTTTTGAAAGAAAACCTGGCCAACTTGTCCCGTATGGGTGATCGGCCTAATCGTGTGGTGACTTGTTGCTAAGATTTAATTTATTATATATGTTTTTTCATATATAAAGCCTAGTTTAGAACGTTTATATGAATAAATATGTGTCATCGAGGAGGAATGTTAATGGGGTTGTTTGAACGTTACCTGTCACTTTGGGTGGCCTTGTGCATTGCTGTAGGGGTTGTTCTGGGGAATGTCATTCCAAGTACCTTCGCATACATCGCAGGTCTTGAATTTGCGCATGTAAACTTGGTGGTGGCTGTTTTAATCTGGGTCATGATTTACCCCATGATGGTGCAGGTTGATTTCGCCTCGATTAAAGATGTGGGCAAACGACCCGCGGGGCTCATTCTGACGTTGGTGGTTAACTGGCTGATTAAGCCCTTCAGTATGGCCGCATTGGGCTGGCTGTTCTTCAAAGGCTTTTTTGCCGGTTGGGTTGACCCTCAGTCTGCTAACGAATATATCGCTGGAATGATTTTGCTTGGTGTCGCGCCCTGTACGGCGATGGTGTTTATCTGGAGCCAGCTGACTAAAGGTGACCCAAACTACACACTGCTGCAGGTGTCGGTGAACGACATTATTATGGTGTTTGCGTTTGCGCCTATAACTGCATTTTTATTGGGTGTCAGTGATATTCACGTGCCTTTGGGTACCTTGCTCCTCTCGGTGGCGTTGTATGTGGCGCTTCCCTTGATTGCCGGTGCCGTTACTCGATACAAACTCGAAGCACATGTTGGTGAGAATGGTGGTGGGGACACTGATGGTCAGCGGTTGTCTGACTTTGTTCATAGCCTGAAGCCGTGGTCCATTGTTGGCTTGCTGGCAACGGTTGTATTGTTATTTGGGTTTCAGGCTGAAACCATTATTAGCCAACCACAAACCATCGTATTAATCGCTATCCCTCTACTGATACAAACCTATGGCATTTTTGTACTAGCCTATGGCGCGGCAAAGTTTATGAAGTTGCCTCACAACATTGCAGGGCCTGCCAGTTTGATTGGTACTTCTAATTTTTTTGAGCTGGCGGTAGCGGTCGCTATTTCATTGTTCGGATTGCATTCCGGTGCGGCGCTGGCCACCGTTGTGGGTGTGTTGGTAGAAGTGCCTGTGATGTTGTCGTTGGTGGCTATTGTTAATCGCACACAGAATTGGTTTGTAGTGTCAGGGAACCCTAAAGTGTAGGGCAACGTTAGTTCTATGAGTCAGCCCTGTGGTCTTAGCGATACTGCAGTTGATCTGAAGCGGTTTTTGGCGAGGTTGACTTTGCCCCGCTTGGAACTTGAATTCACCCTGTGCTAGCATCGTGCCCAACCAGCGATCTGATTTGTGGCCCTGATATGCTTAGGTATGATGCTCTTCAAAAAACTTCACTAAAGACGGATCCCTATCCTTATCTGGTGCTGCCCGATGCCTTTGAAAAGGGTCAGTTACAGGACGTCATATCCGATTTTCCTGATATTCAACACCCTGGCAGTATTCCCATCGCTGAGGCGGGTACGGGTCCCGGTTTTGATGCGATGATTAAAGAGCTGGAAAGCGATCAATTTCGCGCTGTTATTGAGGACAAGTTTGGTGTGGATTTAACTGATTGCCCAACAATGTTTACTGTTCGGGGTGTCATGCGCCAAAAAGACGGTCGTATCCATACGGACTCCAAAACCAAGGTTATTACGGTGCTGTGCTACTTCAACGAAGAATGGGCCAATGAAGGTGGTTACTTACGTGTCCTGCGTAATGGCACCGATATCGAAGACTATGTTGATGAGATCCCCCCCAGTGCAGGTACTATGGTGGCCTTTAGGGTGACGGATAATTGTTGGCACGGCCATAAGCCTCTGGTGGGTCAGCGCCGCTCAATTCAGATGAATTACCTCGTGAGTCATGCCGCATTGGGTAAGCATCAGTTTTTTCATGGCTTGAGTGCTAAATTGAAAAAACTCTTTTCATAACATTTGGTCTCGTTATTCGTTGTCATGTTCGCTTTTAACACTTGCTCTTAATGTGTGTTTTTAACCATGCGCCGTGTGTTGTTTCACCGAGACGTTTATACTGAGCGAATTCGACCTGATTGTTGTTCATAGATGCAAGTACTGATTGTAAAGCTAAGCTCCATGGGGGATCTAGTACAAGCTCTCCCTGCACTCACCGATGCGCAAAATGCGATTCCTGGCATTCAATTTGATTGGGCCGTGGATGAAGCTTTTGCTGAAATTCCCACTTGGCACCCTGCCGTACGCAACACCATTAAAACGGCCCATCGCCGTTGGCGTAAGAATTTATTCAAAGTCTTTTTTGGTGGCGAGTTATCCCACTTTAAAAAAGAGCTGAGAGTGCTTGAATACGATTTTGTTATTGATGCCCAAAGCAATATTAAAAGTTCGATTGTTACTTGGCTAGCCCGCGGGCTTAAATGTGGCCCAGATAAAGCATCCGTTCGTGAAGTGGGTGCACAGTTAGCCTACAAACAGACTTATTCGATAGCTAAAGATCAGTTGGCGATTGATCGTTGGCGCGATCTATTTTCTCAAGTACTGGGCTATGAACGACCCACGACTGATCCAGAGTTTTCCCTCTTCTCTCATTTACTGCAGGGAAAGCAAGCGTCGCCTGAGCCATCGATATCGCTGCCTAGAAGGTCCTATTTAGTCTTTGTTCACAATGCCAGTTGGGACAATAAATGCTGGGTAAACGATCACTGGCGTCAGCTCATTCACATTGCCGATGACAACGGGTTTGATGTATTGCTACCTTGGGGTGCCGAGTGGGAGCGCGAGCAGGCGGAGGTGTTGGCTAGAGGGTTTGGCCACGCAAGGGTATTGCCGCGCTTACCGTTAACAGAAATAGCATCAATTTTAACGCACTCATCAGGCGCTGTTTGTGTGGACACCGGCTTGGCTCATATTGCCGCTGCTTTGGATGTGCCAATGGTGACCTTGTATGGGCCAACCGATGCGAAGTTGATCGGTGCCTACGGTAAAAATTCGGTTCACCTTTCTGCACAGGGTTTCGAATGTACCCCTTGTTACAAACGCAGTTGTGCTTATCAAGAGTACAAAGGTCCGGAAGCGCAGTGTTTAAAAGGTTTTTCAGCGGAACAGGTGTGGAGTGATTTCATGAAGGTTCAAGGTAAGCTGAAAACAGTTCAGGAGGTGACGGCGAAGCAAGACGGGTAGACAATCTTATTCCGCTTCTATTGTCGCCATTAGGGGCTTCATTTATTATGTTTTATCGACCCCCTCTCATTTCCTCCAGTTCTATCCACCGGGTCGTTGCGTTATCGAGTACTTGTTGCTTTTCTACTTGAGCATCCACGATTGATTGAGTCTCGGTATAGGGCAGGCTATAGAAATCCGGATCGGCGGTTTTCTCCTGTAGTACTGCAATCTCCGTTTCCAGTTTGTCGATCTGGTTGGGGAGCATGTCCAGTTCGCGCTGAAACTTGTAGCTGAGTTTTCCCTTAGGTGTCTTTTTGGCGTGGATCATTGTGTTATTGTCGATAATATGACCAGAAGGATGATCCTGAGTATCGGCGATTTTCAGTTCTTTCCCTCGGTTAGCCCAGTCGCTGTAGCCACCGATATATTCTTGGATTTTGCCATCTTCCTCAAAGACCAGCACGCTGGTGACTACGTTATCGAGAAATGCCCGATCGTGGCTGACAATAATCAGCGTGCCTTGATACTCCATTAGCTGCTCTTCGAGGACTTCGAGCATTTCTACATCGAGGTCATTGGTTGGCTCATCGAGGATCAACAGATTGCTAGGCTGAGAAAACAACTTAGCTAGTAGCACCCTGTTTCGCTCTCCACCGGAGAGTGCGTTCACAGGGGTCATGGCGCGCTTGGGGGCGAACAAGAAATTGCGAAGGTAGCCGATAATATGGCGATCTTTGCCATTGACCTTAATATATTCTTTGCCATTACCCACATTTTCGGCAATGGTTTTATCTGTTTCCAGTTCCCTATGAATTTGGTCGAAGTAACCTATTTCCAGATTGGTTCCCAGCTTGACGGAGCCTTCATCCGGTTCAACTTGGCCCAGCAAAATTTTCAATAGGGTGGATTTCCCCACACCGTTATTACCAATCAGACCAATACGATCACCGCGCCTGATTTTGACTTTAATGTTATTGATCAGCTGCTCGCCACCATAGCCGTGGCTGATATTGCGGGCTTCCACAACCTTGCGGCCTGATTTATCAGAGGTTTCCACACTGATCTTGGCTTTGCCCTGACGTTTGGTGCGCTGTTCCCGTTGATCGCGCATGGCTTCCAGTGCCCGTACCCGACCTTCGTTGCGGGTGCGGCGAGCTTTGATACCCTGACGAATCCACACTTCTTCCTCGGCCAGCCTTTTATCAAACAGGGCATGGCGGGTCTCTTCTTCCTCTACAGCCTTTTCTTTGAGGACGAGGTAATTCTGAAAGCTGCCGGGCCAGCTGATCAGGTTACCCAGGTCAATTTCGACAATACGGGTGGCTAGTTTTTGCAGGAAATTCCGGTCGTGGGTAATAAAAATAACACTGCCTTGGTAACCGCGAACTTTATGTTCCAGCCATTCGATAGTACTGATATCTAAGTGGTTGGTGGGTTCGTCCAGCAACAGCACATCGGGATTGGAGACCAACGCTTTACCTAAAGCTACGCGGCGGCGCCAACCGCCAGAGAGTTCCGCCAGGGTTTTGTTGGCGGGAAGGTCCAGCTGACTAATGATAGTGTCTGCTTGTTTGTCTACCTGCCAGCCGCCACCGGCATCGATCTGGGCTTGAAGTACTTCAATATTTCGTAGCCCCTGCTTATCCATGGTCTGTTGAGACAGCTCATTAAACTGATCGATTAAGGCTTGCTGGTCGGCAAGTCCGTCTCTCACCACATCGGAGACCTTGCGGTCGATAGCGGTGGGCAGAGCTTGTTCGAGCTGGCTGATACGCAGGTGTTGGCGATAATGAATTTCGCCGTTGTCGGGTTTTATTTGTCCGGTAATAATTTTTAGTAGTGTCGATTTTCCCGCACCGTTACGACCAATCAGGCAGATTCTTTCACGGGGCTCGACGGAAAAGTTGGCGTGGGTGAGCAGTGGTACATCGCCAAATTCAATGGATATATCGTCGAGACGGATTAAGCTCATTGGATGTGTGTGCTCTTGAAGACGGTGCAAATAATAAGGTCGCGAATTCTATCAGAGTTTCGTCGATCCGTATTAACCGGTTCAGTGACCGCTTGGAACGAACTGGCTTGACTATACTGTAGGGAAAAGGTTTAAAGTGTCTACTGTGAAAAGAATCATCGCCAAAAATCGTTCCGTTGTTGCCTCGCTGTTGGTGGGGTGGCTATTGCTCTGTGGAATGATGCCATTGATGGCAGTGGATATGAGCATGGATATGGCCATGAGCGATGATATGATTGGTTCCCATAGTCACCACCAGAGCTCGCCAGGTCTCAGTATGATGACTGACGAGTCCAATACCGCTGGTGAGCAGCATTGTTGTGATGTTCTGAGTGATAGTGCGTTATTGGTACAGCATCAATTCATAGATTTATCTTTTAGCTTGTCCCTTGTTGTGGCAGTTTGCAGTCTCTTATTTCTGTGGATAATGACTACAGGAAGAAGCAATGCCTATTATTACGCTTTTCTTCCCCCTCCAGGCCCACCCCTCCGCCAACGATTCTGTGTTTGGCTGGATTAAATAACCTGTAATTCCTCACAAAACTGGCTTGTGTATAGGCCATGTTTTCCATCGGTTGTCACCGAAGATGGTGAGAAATAAATAGGTATGGGTTTCTTTAGCACGCTAATTGTGTGTTCTTTAATAATTTGTGCCTTTTCTAGCGATAGCAGATCTCTGATGACAGAGTGTGAAAGAGTATGAAGCGACTTCCTTGTTTATTGACAAGAGCAGATGTTCCTAAACCTGCTCAAGATAGGGCCGTAAAAACCAGTCTAGGTATTTTTACTGCGAGTGTTTTCAGTCTTGTTTTGGTGGCCAATAGCGCCTATGCCAGCGAACAAATTCAAGAGGATCTGTTGTCTGTCCGGACAGCCGTTGAAATTGCAATAAGAGATAACCCGAACCTTGCAGAAATGCAGGCGCGTTATGAAGCGTTGGCTGAAGTTCCCTCACAAGTAGGTGCATTGCCCGACCCAATGGTCAATTTAAATGCAATGAACTTTCCCACTGATACTTTTAATAGAGATCAGGAAGCCATGACACAGACTCAGATCGGTTTCAGTCAGGTGTTTCCTTTTCCGGGAAAGTTAAGCTTGAAGGAAGAAGCTGCTGAATATGAGGCCTTGGCTGCAGGGCATACGGTAGAAGAAGTTAGCTTGCAGCTCATTAAAAATGTAAAAGGTAAATGGTGGAAACTTTATTATCTGGATCGTGCGTTGGAAACAGTGGATATGAACCAAACATTGTTACGCCAGTTCATAACGGTTGCTAAAACTAAGTACGAAACTGGAAAGGGTTTACAGCAAGATGTTTTGCTAGCGCAGCTGGAATTATCCAAGTTAATCGATCAAAAGATTCAACTGCAGGCGATACGGCGCAACCAGACTATTCAGCTTAATATTCTAATGAATAGGCCAGCAAATGATGTTGTCTCGTTGCCAGATCAGGTATCCAAAACGATGCCAGATATTGTTGATGAAAATGTGCTTTATCAATTAGCCGAATCTACTCGGCCTCGCTTGAAACAGATGGAGACTCAGATTGAAGCGGCACAATCGCGTCTCGATTTGGCCAAGCGCGACTATTACCCCGACTTTAAATTGGGTGTGACTTACGGCGACCGCACCGGGGATAATCCGTTACCCCGAGGTGGTGCGCGCTCGGATTTCGTCTCTGTCATGATCGGCGTAAAAATACCTTTATATGCCAGCCGTAAGCAATCAAAAGCCGTCTCGCAGAAACGTAGTGAATTACAAACAAATCGTTATGCCTTGCTCGATGAAAAAGGCTTAGTGATGGCTGCCATTTCCACGGCAGTTACGGACTATCATCGAGCAAAACAGCAGTTCTCGTTATTTGGTAGCGGTATTGTGCCGCAGGCACAGCAAACCGTGGCTTCTATGCTAGTTGGTTATCAGGTGAGTGAAGTGGACTTTCTTAATTTGGTGCGTAGCCAAATGACTCTTTTTAATTACGAACTTCAATACTGGAAAGCGTTTAGCGATGCGAAACAAGCATTGGCTCGCTTGGAAGCCGCTGTCGGCGAGGAATCTGTTTATGAATAGATCTATGCTATTAGTCTCATCTCTTACGCTTGTTATTGGCATAGGTGCGGGTTATTTGATATTCGGGAGTGACAACGCGTCCGAAGTAACTACTGAAGAGGAAAATCAACCTCTATTCTACCGCAACCCCATGAATCCGGATGTCACTTCACCGGCACCGGCAAAAGATTCTATGGGAATGAACTACGTGCCTGTTTATGCGGATAGCAAGACCAGCAAGGTTGTGGGCACGGTGAAGATTGACCCCGTCGTTGTTCAGAATATCGGTGTTCGGACTGCAATCGCTAAGCAAACATCAATCAGTCGAACAATTCGCGCCGTGGGCAGAGTTGATTTTGATGAGGAGCGAATGTCACGTTTGCATCCCAAAGTAGAGGGGTGGATCGAAGAAATACGGGTGGATAAAACGGGACAGACTGTAGCTAAGGACGATATTTTACTGAGTATTTACTCACCGAAACTGGTTTCAACACAACAAGAATATTTGTTGGCACTGAATTCTGTGTCGACTCTAAGCAAGAGCCCCTTCGATGAAATTCGGCGTGGCGCTGAAGAGTTAGTTAAAAGCTCCCGCGAACGATTGCAGTTGTTAGATGTGCCAGAACACCAAATTAAGGCGCTGGAGCGAACCCGAACCATTCAAAAAAATCTGCATATAAACTCATCAGTAGACGGCACGGTAATTCGTATTGGCGCTCGTCAGGGCCAATTTGTAACGCCGAAAACTGAGCTCTACATGATGGTGGACCTGAACCAGGTATGGGTCTATGCGGACGTCTATGAATACGAATTGCCGTGGGTCAAGGTTGGTGATGAAGTTGATATGACCTTGGCCTCAGTACCGGGGAAAACCTTTAAAGGCTCCCTCTCTTATATCTACCCGTATGCTCAGTCTAAAACGCGAACCACTAAAGTACGTTTAGTTTTTGATAACAGTGAATTGTTGTTACGACCCGATATGTTTGCTGAGGTTAATATTCAAGCTGACACGTTGGAGAATGTGGTCGTCATACCTGCTGAAGCGGTTATTCGTTCGGGTGATCGTACACAAGTATTTATAGTTCGAGGCCCTGGGAAATTTGAACCCAGAGTCGTCAATTTAGGCATTGAGTCGAATGGGCAGGTTGCGGTACTCGGTGGTGTCGATGATGGTGATGAAGTGGTGACCTCGGCCCAGTTTTTGGTGGATTCTGAATCCAAGTTGAGGGAGGCCACCGCCAAAATGATGGACGTTTTGAAAGAGGGGCGTGATGCTTCGAGTAGCGTGAGCGGTACTAAGACAATGGATCATAATAGCATGGAAGAGGTGGACTCTTCCGACATGCCAATGACCGATCATTCGGATCACGCGACGCAGGGAGCGCATGGTCATGATTAACGCTATCATCAAAGCCTCGTTACGTGATCGTTTTATGGTATTGATTGCCACTGTCATTATTGCGTTAGTTGGCTTATTTTCCTATAAAAATGCGCCTTTGGATGCGATTCCGGATTTATCTGATGTACAGGTCATTATTTTTACTAAATATCCGGGGCAGTCACCCCAAGTGGTTGAAGATCAGGTCACTTACCCTCTAACAACCTCGATGCTTGCGGTGCCACGTACCAAAGTCGTTAGAGGTTATTCCTTCTTCGGGTTGTCGTTTGTGTACATTATTTTCGAAGACGGCACGGATATGTATTGGGCGCGTTCACGCGTGCTGGAATCCCTCAATTATGTGAGTGGTCGTTTACCTCAGGGTATTACGCCGACCTTAGGCCCAGACGCCACCGGTGTTGGTTGGATCTATGAATACGCGTTAGTCGATAGAACGGGTAAGCATGATCTTGCACAACTGCGTTCTTTACAGGACTGGTATCTACGCTATCCCTTGCAAACAGTGCAAGGAGTTTCTGAAGTTGCCTCAGTGGGTGGTTATGTCAAGCAGTATCAAGTTGAAGTCGATCCTAACGCATTACTCCGTTACAACATCCCGCTGAACAAAATCAAGATGGCCATCAAAATGTCCAATAAGGATGTAGGCGGCCGCCTGGTTGAAATGGCAGAAACTGAATATATGGTGCGCGGCCGTGGTTATATCCAGTCGATTGATGATATCAACAGCATACCGGTAGGTGTTGATAGCGATGGTACACCGATACGCATACAAGACATTGCACATGTTCAGATTGGCCCCGAATTACGACGTGGGGTGGTTGACCTGAATGGCGAAGGTGAGGTGGCCGGTGGTGTGGTGATTATGCGCTATGGTGAAAATGCGCTGGCAACGATTCATGCGGTGCGGGCCAAATTGGAGGAGTTAAAAGCTGGATTGCCTGAAGGCGTAGAAATTGTACCTGTTTATGATCGAGGTGATCTGATTGAACGTGCGGTTAAAAGCCTCAATACCTCATTAATGCAGGAACTCATTATTGTTAGCTTGGTGGTTATCCTGTTTTTGTTGCATGCGCGTTCTGCGTTCGTAGCCATTATCACCTTACCACTAGGGATTTTAATGGCCTTTATTGTCATGCGATTCCAAGGGTTAAACGCGAATATAATGTCCTTGGGGGGAATTGCGATAACCATTGGTACGATGGTTGATGGCGCTATTGTGATGGTGGAAAACGCGCACAGTCGATTGGCGGAAGCGACTGAAGAGAAAGACAGTGAGTTGACCAATGATGAACGCTGGAAAACGATTGGTGATTCCTGCCAGGAGGTTGGCCCAGCGCTATTTTTCTCATTGCTGGTGATTACCGTATCGTTTCTTCCTATCTTTACTATGCAGGCACAGGAAGGACGTCTGTTTAGCCCGTTAGCGTTTACGGCGACCTATGCCATGGCGGCTTCTGCGATTCTGGCCATTACGCTAGTGCCCGTGATGATGGGCTATTTTTTGCGGGGAAAAATCATTGCAGAGCATAAAAATCCTATAAATCGTGCGTTACATGCTTTACACGGACCTGCGTTGAAAATGGCGATGCAGTGGCGTGGTATCACTGTACTTGTGGCATTGAGTTTATTGGCAGTGACTTATTACCCTTATTCCAAATTAGGTAGCGAATTTATGCCGCCGCTGGATGAAGGCGATATTCTCTATATGCCAACGACCTTTCCTGGAATTTCGATTACTAAGGCGAAGGAGTTACTGCAGCAAACGGATAAAATATTATATACCTTTCCTGAAGTGCATCATGTCTTCGGTAAAGTGGGGCGTGCTGAATCGGCGACGGATTCTGCACCGTTAGCCATGATAGAGACTACCGTTCGATTAAAGCCTAAGGAAGAATGGCCAAACCCCAAAAAAACCACCAAGGAGTTGATGAATGAAATGGATCAGGCCATACAGTTTCCCGGGCTAGCTAACGCTTGGACGATGCCTATTAAAACCCGTATCGACATGTTATCAACGGGCATCAAAACGCCTATTGGTATCAAGGTGTCTGGTCCTGATCTGAATGTCCTGCAACAGGTTTCACTAGATATTGAGCAAGCGATGAAAACCTTGCCGGAAACGACGTCAGCGTTTGGTGATAGGGCCGTAGGGGGCTATTACCTCGATTTTGATATTAACCGTAAGAGTGCATCTCGCTATGGTCTTACCGTAGGAGCGGTGCAGGATGTCATTCAAAGTGCGATGGGTGGCATGAATATTACTGAAACTGTTGAAGGTCTTGAGCGCTATCCGGTGAATCTGCGTTATCCAAGAGGGCTGCGCGATGATTTAGAGACACTAAAGCGGGTATTGATCCCAACGCCTACAGGCGCGCAAATTCCACTGGCGATGGTTTCGGATATCAATTATCAGCGTGGACCTTCGGTTATTAAGAGTGAGAATGCTCGTCCTAACGCCTGGATCTATGTGGATATTTCTACCTCTGATATCGGTGGCTTTGTGGCCGAGGCGAAACGAGTGTTGCAAGAGCAGGTCAAAGTGCCAGCCGGATATACCGTTACCTGGTCCGGACAGTTCGAATACATGGAGCGTGCAGCAGCCCGTTTGCAAATCGTGGCACCTGCGACGTTACTGATTATTTTCTTACTCTTGTACTTTAATTTTCGAAATATTACCGAGCCAGTGGTAGTGATGATGTCTATCCCCTTTGGTCTAGTGGGGGGTATCTGGCTTATCTTTCTCAATGGCTACAATATGTCGGTGGCCGTCGCGGTGGGTTTCATCGCATTGGCAGGCATGGCAGCGGAAATAGGGGTACTGGTTTTAAGCTTTATCGATACGGAAATTGCCAAACGACGTTCCATGGCTGCGGATAGACTGTCGCTTGAGGAAGTAAAAGACGCCGTGTTA
>JBLIJA010000042.1:0-13080 GCA_047635115.1 Porticoccus sp.
GTGTAAGCCAACAACGCTATGTACGCTTCATTCAAACTCATGACATTAACTTTGGAGTAGGTCCTGCGGGTACAGGGAAAACCTACTTGGCTGTTGCCTGCGCTGTTGAGGCATTACTCCGGGATGAGGTTGAACGAATATTGCTGATTCGCCCCGCGGTAGAAGCAGGGGAAAAGTTAGGTTTTCTGCCCGGCGATTTAAGCCAAAAGGTGGATCCTTATTTACGCCCACTTTACGATGCTCTCTATGAAATGCTCGGTGTAGAAACGGTGGCCAAATTAATTGACCGCAATGTCATTGAGGTTGCACCGCTGGCCTACATGCGCGGCCGAACTCTCAATAACTCTTATATCATCCTCGATGAAAGCCAGAATACTACCCGTGAACAGATGAAGATGTTCCTCACTCGGATTGGCTTTAATGCCACTGCTGTGATTACCGGCGACACCACTCAGATAGACCTACCACACCGAAATCAGTCCGGACTGCTGCATGTTTGTGAGGTATTAAAGGATATTGAAGATATTAGTTTCTCATTTTTCAGCTCTAAAGACGTGATACGACATCCGCTGGTAGCACAGATTGTGGATGCCTATGAGTCATACGAGCAGAGCGGCGACGAATAACCATTCCAATGAACCTTACCCTCTATATGAAAAATGCTTCATCCAGTCCCAACGTGCCTGATGAGAAATTAGTGCACCAGTGGATATGTGTTGCCTTGGCAGAAATAAACATGGGGAGAAAAGATGACTTGGAACTGAGCGTCTGCGTAGTGAATGAGGAAGAAAGTGCCGACCTCAACCAGCGATACCGCCATAAACAAGGACCCACCAACGTACTCTCTTTTCCAGCAGATCTGCCAGACTCGCTTCAACTGCCACTACTGGGCGACTTAGTTATTTGCGCCAAAATCGTCGAACGAGAGGCTCATCAACAAGACAAGTCTCTCGATGCCCACTGGGCACACATGCTAATTCACGGTAGTCTACACCTGATGGGTTACGATCATATCGATGACCGTGATGCTGAAGACATGGAACTGCTGGAAACCAAAATTATAACTAGTCTCAATTTTCCACCCCCTTACGAACAATCGCCCGGAGCGACCAACACCCAATGACAGACGACGACTCGAGCAATCCCCAGGAAAAATCTTGGCTGGGCAAACTAACTAACGCTTTCTCCTCAGAACCCAAGTCCAGGGAAGAGCTCACCTTAATATTGCGCGCAGCTCACGAAAGTAAAGTTATTGATAATGAGGCACTGGAAATTATCGAGGGTGCACTTAACGTCGCTGATCAGCAAGTGAGGGAGATCATGATACCTCGCTCCCAAATGGTCGTCATACAGCAGAATGCGAGCCTAGAGGGAATTCTTAAGCTGGTCATTGAATCCAGCCATTCTCGCTTTCCTGTCATAGGGGAGTCCGCAGATGACATTGTAGGAATCCTGTTGGCGAAAGAATTATTACCCCTGATTATTGATGGACAAGGCACCTTTGATCTGAATAAAGTGGTCCGCCCAGCAACCATCATCCCTGAGAGCAAACGTCTCAATGTACTACTGCGGGAATTTCGTGAACAGCGCTATCACATGGCGATTGTGGTAGATGAATACGGCGGTATTGCCGGACTCATCACCATCGAGGATATTCTTGAGGAAATCGTTGGTGAGATTGAAGATGAGACCGACGAAGAAGAAGGCGTCATGATTCGTCCGCAACAAAATGGTGGCTACCTGATAGATGCACTCGCGCCGATTGATGACTTCAATGACTATTTCAACGTAGGTGTTAGCGACGAAGAGTTTGACACCATCGGTGGCATTATAGTCTCTGCTTTTGGCCGCATGCCCAAGGTGGATGAAACGATCGAAGTAAATGGCTTTACTTTTCGTATCGCCGAGGGTGATAACAGGCAAGTAAAATTGCTAGGAATGACAGTGACGGCGACAAACTAAGCGTTCTTCATAACCGCGAAAATCACGCCAGTTACCATCAATACAGTTAAAAACAAGGATGATTATTACCGATGGGGCCTCACATCAAAAAATCTGATATGAAGGGCCATGCTCTGGCAACTCTCTTTGGCTTAGCGCTTCCCCTATCTCTAGCACCTTTTGACTGCTGGCCCATTGGCATTCTGTCCATTGCCGGGTTAGTCAGACTGCTTCAGGACCTTGGGAAATCAGCCTGTTTCTGGCGTAGCTTTTTTTTCGGCTTAGGGATGTTTGCCTCAGGGGTTTCCTGGATATTTGTCAGTATTCACGATCATGGCCAGGCCTCGATACTGCTGTCAGTGTTACTCATCGCTCTGTTTGTTATCTTTCTTGCAGTATTGTTCGCTCTCCCTTTTATTCTCTACGGATACGGTCTAAACCGCTCTACCGGTACAACCCTCCTGGCCTTTCCCAGCCTTTGGGTTTTAGGCGAATGGTTCCATGGCTGGGTCTTTAGCGGTTTCCCATGGCTCTATCTCGGCTACAGCCACATTGACACTTGGCTATCTGGCTGGGCACCAATCACTGGCGTCCTAGGGCTCAGCTGGGTCACAGTACTCTGTGGCTCTATCTTTGGTTTGTTATTGGGTTTTCCCCTAGGTCTGAAGAGTATATCAGAAAAGTCGCTCTCTCTTGGTCCCGCTATATTTTGTGCATTGCTACTCTGGTTTTCGGGGTGGTATTTACAATCTGTCCAGTGGACGGATGCCTTCAGAGAACCTCTCAGCATTGGTCTGATTCAACCTGCGTTACCCCTAGCAATGAAATGGGATCAGGGCAAACTTTTAGAGATCTTAAACCAATATCGTGAGGATACTAACCAACTGCTTAAACGCGACATTGTCGTCTGGCCCGAATCAGCTATACCAAGGCTGAAACATGAAATGAGCGATTATCTTTCCATACTTTCCGCCGAGGCTAAAGGCAGCCAAACAGCCTTGATAACCGGCATACCCACTCAGGATCAGCGTAGTCAGCTCTATTACAATTCAGTGATTGGCCTCGGTAGTGCCAGCGGCACGTATCACAAGCAACACCTTGTTCCCTTTGGAGAGTATGTACCCTTTGAGAAGTGGCTACGTGGCGTTATCTCGTTTTTTGATTTACCCATGTCATCTTTCAGCCCCGGCGCTGAAATCCAGGAGCCGATCATTGCCCATGGCGTCGCCATCGCTACGGCTATTTGTTATGAAATTGCATTTCCCGACCTTGTCGCCCGATCCGCAGGCAATGCGAACCTGTTGCTTACTGTCAGCAATGATACTTGGTTTGGCCGATCCATTGGCCCCCAGCAACATTTCCAAATAGCCAGAATGCGCGCCTTGGAAAATGGCAAACCCCTCATTCGTGCAACCAACGATGGGCTCACCGCCTTGATCAATACCAAAGGTAAAGTAGTCTCAAAAATTCCGCCCTATGGTCGAGGTATTCTTGAGGGATATGTCACCCCTTTTCGTGGCATAACGCCGTTTGGCGAAAGAGGCTCAATGCCCATCCTGCTGTTTTCAGTAGTGATGTTATTTTTCGCCAGTGGGCATCATCTACGCCGCACTTCCCTCCGGCATTAGCCTCGAAAGCTCACATTCCGAATTCGCTCAGCAAGGTGTTGACCGTCAGGGTGAGCCATTCCGCATTTCCGCACTGGGTCTATAGCAGGCTTTAGCCTATAATTGGCTGCTTTTCGGGCCCAGTGCCTCAACCTGATCAAGATTGCTAATGAAAGACCAATATCATCCCGCAGAAATTGAAACCGCCACTCAAAAATTTTGGGCCGACACACAGGCTTTTGTCGTGACAGAAGACCCCAGCAGAGAAAAATACTACTGTTTAGCGATGTTCCCCTACCCCAGTGGCAAACTACACATGGGCCATGTGCGGAACTATACAATTGCAGATGTGATCTCCCGCTACCAACGCATGTTGGGCAAAAACGTGTTGCAACCTATGGGCTGGGATGCCTTTGGTTTGCCCGCAGAAAATGCTGCCATAAAGCACAACACTGCACCTGCCAAGTGGACCTACGAAAATATTGAGTACATGAAAAACCAGCTCAAGCAGCTGGGCTTTGGCTATGACTGGTCACGTGAGCTGGCCACCTGCAAGCCAGAATACTATCGCTGGGAGCAGTGGTTTTTTACTCGTCTTTTCAAAAAAGGCCTCGCCTACAAAAAAACGTCGGCTGTGAACTGGTGCCCAAACGACCAGACGGTTCTTGCTAACGAACAGGTCATTGATGGCTGTTGCTGGCGTTGTGATACCACAGTGGAGCGAAAGGAAATCCCACAGTGGTTTATCAAAATAACCGATTACGCTGAAGAACTGCTAGATGGTATAGACAAGCTTGATGACTGGCCTGAGCAAGTGCGCACCATGCAACGCAACTGGATAGGCAAGAGTCGTGGCGTAGAGTTTAGCTTTCAATTGGATCAAGCTGTAGCCGGTATCGATAACTTTTCTGTTTATACCACACGTCCAGATACCCTGATGGGTGTCACTTACGCCAGTATCGCTGCGGAACATCCTATTGCTTTGGCGATGGCACAAACCAACCCTGAATTAGCTAATTTCATTCAGGATTGCAAAACCCAATCGGCAGCCGAAGCCGATATGGCGACCATGGAGAAAAAAGGCATACCAACAGGTCTTAATGCTATCCATCCCATCACCGGGAAAAAAGTGCCTGTCTGGATCGCCAACTATGTCTTAATGGAATACGGCACAGGCGCCATTATGGCAGTGCCCGCTCACGATGAGCGTGACTTTGAATTCGCTAATAAACACGACCTGCCGATCAAACAAGTCTTTGGACATACTAATCCGTCTGAAAATTCCAGATTCGACAACACCATTTGGCAAGACTGGTACGCATCAAAAGCAGCCAATGAAGTCGCCATGGTTAACTCGGGTGAATTTAATGGACTCACCCCCGAAAGCGGCTTTGACGCCGTTGCCAACAAACTTCGCGAGCTCGGCTGCGGAGAGATTAAAACCAACTACCGCCTCCGCGACTGGGGCGTCTCCCGTCAGCGCTATTGGGGTACACCTATTCCCATGGTCAACTTGCCAGAGGGAGGAGAAATCCCCATCCCTGCCAACCGGCTTCCGGTGCTACTGCCAGAATATGTTGAGATGGACGGTATTCACTCTCCAATTAAGGCGGACCCAGAATGGCGCAAGACTGAACTCAATGGTATAGACGTTGAGCACGAAACAGATACCTTTGATACTTTTATGGAATCAAGCTGGTACTACGCCCGCTATACCTGCCCCAGTTATTCAGAGGGAATGCTCGATAGCAAGGTAGCCAACTACTGGTTACCCGTAGATCAGTATGTAGGTGGTATTGAGCATGCTATTTTGCACCTGCTCTATGCCCGCTTTTTCCATAAGTTAATGCGTGATGAAGGCTTACTTAATTCAGACGAGCCTTTCACTAAGCTCCTTTGTCAGGGCATGGTGCTGAAAGATGGCACCAAGATGTCCAAGTCCAAGGGTAATACCGTCGATCCTCAGGCACTGATTAAGCAATACGGTGCAGATACTGTGCGGCTATTTACGATGTTTGCCGCCCCACCCGAACAATCGCTGGAATGGAACGACAGTGCCGTTGACGGTGCCCATCGTTTTTTACGTAAACTCTGGAAAGCAGTGCATTTACATCTTCAAACCGAAGGTTCAATCACATTAGATGCTAGCGGACTGAACCAGAAACAGCAGGATTTACGACGTAAAACTCATGAGACTATAGCCAAAGTCAGCGATGACTTCGGTCGGCGACAAACCTTTAACACGGCCATTGCCGCTGTTATGGAACTACTCAATGAGCTGGGAAAATCCGACCGGGAAATACCTAACGGCTTAGCTGTAGAGAGGGAGGCTTTGAAAACCGCTGTATTGGTGTTATCTCCCATCGTCCCCCATATCTGCTCCGCCCTATGGCAAGAACTAGGCCTTGGAGATAACCTACTCAACGCCCCTTGGCCACAGGTAGATAAATCTGCCCTAGTCAAAACCACTATTCAACTGGCAGTTCAAGTCAATGGTAAACTGCGTGCTCAAATTGATGTGCCCGCTAACGCCAGCAAAGAAGATATTGAACTAGTGGCCCAAGACAATGAAAATGTTCAGCGCTTTACTGAAGGCCTAACCATCCGTAAAGTAATCGTGGTTCCCAGTAAGCTGGTTAATATTGTTGCCAATTAAACGATACACACTGATCGTCGACAGAAAAGGAATGACAATGAAAAAACTGATCCGTCTTACTATCGCCAGCCTTCTTATGGCAACGATAGTTACCGGTTGTGGTTGGCACCTACGTGGCACCGGCCAAGTTGCCGACAATATATCCAGTGTTCATATCAGTGGGCGGGGCCAACAGAGTGAGTTTTATCAGATGCTGGCAAGAAGCTTTAAGAGCAATGATATTGAGGTTCTCCGCAGTGCTACAGAGGCACAATACAGCATTGTCACCCTCAACTATAAAAGCGAACGAAGAATCGCCACTGTCAGTGGCGGAGCACGAGCTTCCGAACACCAACTAACCGAATCCATAGATATCCTGATTTTGGCCCATGACGGAACACAGCTTTTGCCCCGGACCACGTTAAACACCTCAAGGCACTTGGACTTCAATGAAAATGAGGTGCAATCAAAGACAGAAGAGGCTGACCTTCTGAGGAAGGAAATGCGTTACGACTTGACGAGTCAGATTATTCGCCGCCTTAACGCAGTTAGCAACCGCTCTGCGTCATCGTCCGAAATAGCCATGCCTGAAGATGCGACTGAAGACTGAGCAACTCGCCACACATCTATCCCAGGGGCCCTTGGCCCCTATTTATCTCATCAGTGGTGACGAACCGCTGCTTGCACAGGAAGCAACCGACGCAATTCGTGCTGCGGCCCGAAGCCAAGGCTATACCGAACGCGAACTGTTGCACGCTGAAACAGGTTTTGACTGGAATGTGGTGCTGACAGAAGCCAACAGTCTATCGCTGTTTTCAGATAAAAAAATTCTGGAAATTCGTATTCCCACTGGAAAACCTGGAGACAAAGCCTCCAAAACACTACAGGAGTACGCATCCAACCCCAGCAGTGACACGCTCATGCTGATCATCACGCCAAAGCTAGAAAGCGCTACTACCCGCAGCAAGTGGGTCAAGGCTATCGATAGCCAAGGCGTGTTCATCCAATTATGGCCTGTAGCTCCCAACCAACTCCCTCAGTGGATCAACCAAAGACTCCAACAAGCTGGCATCCATGCAAGCCGTCAAGCGGTGTCCATTCTGGCTGATCGGGTAGAGGGGAACTTGTTAGCGGCAGTTCAGGAAATTGAAAAACTTAAATTACTGATTCCCGATGGTGAAGTGGACGGAGATACAATGTCCACCATCGTCGCCGACAGTGCCCGTTTTAATGTTTTTTCCCTGGTGGACAAGGCCATGGAAGGTGAGGCTCAAAATGTCTGCCGAACCTTGCGGGGATTACGCGATGAAGGCACCGAAGCCACCGTCATTCTATGGGCAC
Source organism: Porticoccus sp. (assembly GCA_047635115.1). GTDB lineage: Bacteria > Pseudomonadota > Gammaproteobacteria > Pseudomonadales > Porticoccaceae > Porticoccus. The sequence continues at coordinate 7,525 of JBLIJA010000042.1, forward strand.
TGACCCGAGAATTACGCATCCTAATCAAAGCTAGTGATGCCATTGCCAATGGTGACCATCTGGACTGGGCATTGAAAAATCTGGGTGTTTGGGAAAAACGTAAACCACTGGTTAAAAATGCCATAAGACGTCTTCCCCTTGGCCAGCTAAAGCAGATGTTACGACTTGCTGGAGGGATCGATCGCGCCATCAAAGGCATGCGCAAGGCCTCGCCTTGGGATGATCTCACCACACTTATCCTAATGTTCTGTGGCAGCCAGACCCTTCGCCCGCTGAATTTGCGGCTAGCACTTCAGGAAGGCTAGGCAGCTTGTTCTAATAAGCACTCTCTTGCCCTCAGACTTGAACCACTTCGGGGGAAACAAACCTTCAATCAACTCTTTTTTTTGTGAAAAGGACTAAGGTTAAATTACCGAGCACGAGCCCACTGATATCGGCCACTACATCCCAAATTTCCATGCTGCGATAACCCGTTTTTCCTTGTAGCCACTCGATCAAAGCACCATAAATAAGTAGCCCTAAGTGAAGTCTCCACCATGAGGCTAATCGAGGGAATGCCTGTGAGCCAATCAGAAATAATACAGCAAAGCTAATGGCATGCATGATTTTATCTTGACCGGGAAACCATCCAGTTCCAGTTACCGGCATCAGGGATACAATCATGATTAAGGCTAGACAGCTTACGAACGTCCATAACCACCGAAGAAAGACTTGCTGCAAGTTATATCTCCTGCATCAATCAAACCCCTGTTGTAGCGATTAAAGCAGGAGACGAAAACGATGACTATTTTGTATAACAACAACGACAAGCAGAAGACCCGTCGTGTAGGGCTTCAACGGCCAACCCCCCTAACTCTCGGCCTTATTTAATGGGCTTATCTCTTTTCCAGAGACCAGCGCATTAAGTGCCTGCAATCGTTCAACCGTACCGACATCCCACCAAGTATCGTCGAACACCTCACCGGTCACATAGCCACTATTGATGCTACCTGCAAGCATATCCCGAATAGGAAACTTCTCGCTTGCGGATGAATACAAGGCAAAAAGTTCTGGGCGCATGACGCTCAAGCCACTAAAGGTGAAGCTATCATCACCCTTCAAGGGGTAGCTTATACACTGCTGCGAATCCAGCGTGAAATCACCCTCTGGATTATGAGCCGGGTTAGGCACCAACACCAGATGAGCCTCTATCTCCTCTGCCCACTCTTTCTCCACCAGAGATTCCAACGGGTAGTTGGTCCAAACATCACCATTAATGACCAAAAAGGGGTCGCTGTCCAGTAACGGTAATGCACGTCGAATGCCGCCCCCGGTATCCAGTGGCTCAGCCTCTCTGGACCAAGCGATACTGACGCCAAAACGAGAACCATCACCAAGAAATGATTCGATTTGGTCGCCCAACCAAGAAGTATTGATGACTAGCTCACGTACGCCCGCTGAGGCCAGCCTTTCAATGTGATACTGAATAAGCGGCTTAACGCCCACTTTCAATAATGGTTTTGGCGTTTTTTCAGTGAGTGGCCGCAGCCTTTCACCAAAGCCCGCGGCAAGAATCATTGCCTTCATATTCAATCCTTTTCACTCATCACCCGCTGTTTCCCAAGGATGATACCAATCTTGTTGAGGCAGAAGGGGCAGCACTCGCAGCTCAAACCAGTCTTTAAATCTGCCCAACTCCGGATAGGGCGCTAACTGCTCTAAAGTATAGCGAATAACTAGCGGTATATCGTTGAGATAGTTGTGCTTGCCATCCCTCAAACAAAGTCTTGAAAAGATACCCAACACTTTGATATGCCGCTGCAACCCCATCAGATCAAACCACCTAAGAATCTGTGCCTCAGATGCCTGCGGAGCAATACCTGCAGTCTCAGCAGATCGATAGTAATTCAGCGCTCGCTGTGAAATATAATCAACGGGCCAGCGAATATAGCAATCCCGCAACAATGAAACCAGGTCATAGGCAAAAGGGCCGGTGACTGCATCCTGAAAATCGATTACACCTATCTCTTCATCAGCCAGTAACATCAGGTTTCGGGAGTGGAAGTCGCGATGCACAAGAACTTGAGGTTGTTCCAGTGCACTATCAACCAATATTTCCATGGTTTCATTCAGTAATTCATGGTCACTGGGCTGTAGGTCAACGCCCAAAAGCTGAGTCAAAAACCACTCAGGAAATAGATTCATCTCATCCAGCAGGCGTTGACGACTATAGTCAGGAAGTAAATCTGGAATAAGTGAGATCTGCTGAGTTTTTAATAATACAGTTTCAGCAGCATCGTAAAATCGGTCAACCGTATCAGGCAACAAATGCGGTAGTAACAAACGATCACCAAAATCTTCCAGCAACAAAAATCCCTGCTGATAATCCACCGCAAAAATAGTCGGCGTGTGAATACCGTGCTGCTTTAGCAACACTGCCACACTGACAAATCCAGAATTATTTTCGTGTTCGGGTGGCGCCGATACGGCTATCAATGATGGCTCGGTATTCGCCCTAAAATAGTGTCTAAAACCAGCATCACCATTGAGGGGAAGAATCGAAAAATCACCTCTCACTACGAATGAATCCGGCAGAAACATCTCAACCCAATCGTGCAAGCACTGCGAATCACTCATATTTGCGGAGGCATTTTGAAAAAAGGCCCATCATTCTAACCCAAACCCTCGCATGATGCTTCAGAATGGGTAAAATGGAGCGTCGCGATTATGACCACAGCTTGCCAAAAGAGAAGACGGATAATAAGAATGCCAAAAACCATAATTCACACCTCTGCCGGGCTCTATCAAGCTGCGCGTTCATACCACCCCCAAGGCATCCTATTGATACTTATCGGCCTATTGATATCAACCTCAGTGCTGGCTGAAAGTAGCGATCAACACACACAGTGGGCATGCCAAGCTGGCGAAGACGGCAACTGGGTCTGCAATGAACAGGCCGTGTCAGGAAAGGCTTATCCAAGACCAAAACATGCAGAGCCAGAGTTGCACCCAACGGATGCCGGTCCAAAGGTTCTTTTGGCCAAAAATCTTGACTGGGTGGACGAAGAAACATTGTCACCCGAAGGACAAAAGCAAATAGCACCTGGCTGCTGTGGTGCTTATATCGAGCCCAATCGTGACTATCCAGAGGCCGACCTCGACCCAGAAAAAGCATCTCTGCGAGTGGCTTCGACCTCCACAGAGGTGGTTCAGGAAAACGTGGCGCACCTCGAAGGTAAAGTCCAGCTAACACAGGGCTACCGTCAGGTTCGAAGTGACTTCGCTACCGTCAACCAAAATGAACGTAAGATTGACCTAGAGGGCAACGTGCAATTTCGCGAACCGGGACTACTGCTCACCGGAGAAACCGCCCACCTCAACATGGACACGAAAGATGTTCAGGTTACCGATGCGACCTATTTGTTTCATGAATCAGGTGTGCGCGGTACTGCTGACCAGCTAAACCGTCCCGGTGATGATATTTTCTATATCGACAATGCAACCTACACGACCTGTGAGCCAGGCAGAAATGCGTGGCGACTTGTCAGTTCCAACGTAGATATTAATCCTGCAACGGGGATCGCCCACGCAAAACATGTCCGCCTAGAGGTTAAAGACATCCCCATTCTTTACGTGCCTTGGATACGTTTCCCTACCGATGACCGGCGAGCCTCAGGCCTACTATTCCCCAGCTTTGATGTGAGCGATCAGAATGGGCTCGATTTTGCACAGCCTATTTACCTGCATCTGGCACCTAATTATGACGCTACCATCACGCCACGTTACGTACAGGAGCGCGGCGCTATGCTCGAAGTCGAGGCACGCCACATGTCTCGCCTGACTAACACCATTATTGGCGGAGCATTCCTCTCCGACGATGACGGAGGAGATGATAATGACGGCCTAGACGACAGGCCCAATGAGGGTGAAGATCGCTGGGTAACCAGTATAAATCACCGGGGGAGATTTGGTAGCCGATGGCAAACCGAAGTTGATTACACCCGCGTCAGCGACAGCGAATATTTTAGGGATCTTGGCAACACCACTCTTGAGGTCAACAGTCAGACCCACCTGAGGGAAATGGCCTCTGCCAGCTACCACACAAATAACTGGAAGTTCGGTATCAAAGGTCAGGCATTTCAAACTATTAGCGACAATAAGCAGACTTATGATCAGTACAAATTACTGCCAAGAGTGGATGCCAACGGCGACTATAGACTAGGCGATTTTGTATTTAGCCTTAAGAATCAACTTACCATTTTTGACCACAACGATGATGACGAACAGGCTCCTGCCGCACAGCCCCCTAGCTGGTCGCCTTCTAACTATTTGACCGATGATGAAGGGACTTTTGTTACCGGTAATCGACTGCGGATGGATTATTCTACCAGTTGGGATAAACAGTGGGGCTGGGGTTATTTCCGTCCCACAGCGAAAGTGAAGCACATTACCTACGGTCTCGATAACCCCATATATGGACAAAATGATGACAGCCCTTCCGTCACTGTTCCAGTGGGTATTATCGATGCAGGCATTTATTTGGAACGTGATACCACACGGCTCAACGGCTTTGTACAAACTTTCGAACCAAGGCTGTACATGGTTCACTCTAAATATGAGAACCAAAGTGACCTACCTGACTTTGACACTTCGCTACTAACTTTCAGCTATAGCCAATTATTCAGAGATGATCGGTTTGTCGGTGGCGACCGTATTGGTGACACAGAGCAAGTGTCAGTAGGCCTTACCTCGCGACTGATTAAACAGGACACAGGCGCCGAATGGTTGCGAGCAAGCATTGGGAAAATATTCTACATGGATGACCGATACATCAATCTTGATCCAAGACTGAGCAAATCTGCCCTAAAAGACATAGACAACCAGTATTCTCCAAAAGAGCAGGAAATTGCTGACGGACTGCTGAGAGATGAGTCTGCCTATGCCGCCGAATTAGCCATAAGGTTAACTGATAACCTGAAATTCCAGGCAGATGCACTTTATGATGACGAAAATAGCGAACTTGACCGCGGTAACGCCAGTCTCCGCTATCACGGCCGAGATAACCGCATCTTTAACTTGGGTTACCGCTACACCCGAAAAACGCCTGAATTGGACGACGGTCAAATTCAGCAAATTGTCGATGACACGGATACAGAGCAAGGTGATATCTCCACAGTATTCCCTCTCTTTGGAAATTGGAGCCTCATCGGCCGCTACAATTACGACCTCACTAACAGTAGAAACCTTGAAACCTTTTTGGGCCTCTCATATGACAGTTGTTGCTGGCGCCTGAGCGTCTTGGGTCGAAAGTGGATTGACCGCAATGATTTCACATCACAAGATGACCTATCTGAAGACAAAGGCATTTTCCTGCAATTCCAGTTTAAAGGCCTCGCAGGAACCGGCTCTAAAGTAGAAGCCATTATTCAAGATGGTATCTACGGCTATGAGCCTCCCGTTAATTAATTCACGCAGACTAAATCATGAGTATACGCAGTAACATCATTAAACGATTATTCGCAACGGCGCTGATCACGATTTTCTCACTACCCATTAATGCCGAGGAGGCAATTCTCG
>JBLIJA010000043.1:0-13014 GCA_047635115.1 Porticoccus sp.
GCAAGACTTACCAGTTAAACTTTATTGACACCCCTGGTCATGTGGATTTTTCCTATGAGGTTTCTCGCTCCCTTGCAGCCTGTGAAGGCGCATTGCTCGTTGTCGATGCTGGGCAGGGCGTAGAGGCTCAGTCAGTGGCAAATTGTTATACCGCTATCGCTCAAGGTCTTGAAGTGCTTCCTGTACTGAACAAAATGGATCTTCCTCAAGCCGAGCCAGAGCGTGTCATAGAGGAAATTGAAGAGATCATAGGCATTGATGCTGAGGATGCCGTGCGATGTAGTGCCAAAACAGGTCTGGGTATCGATGATATATTGGAACAGCTTGTCATTAAAATCCCTCCTCCAGTCGGAGATGTGGATGCGCCATTGCAGGCCCTTATTATAGATTCCTGGTTTGATAATTATTTGGGCGTAGTTTCTTTGGTGCGCGTTAAAGAAGGGACACTAAAGGCTAAAGATAAGATTATTACCAAGTCCATCGGCAAGGCCCAAATTGTCGACAGCGTCGGTGTTTTTACCCCAAAACGTATGGAGACAGGCGTGCTCCGCGCCGGTGAGGTGGGTTTTGTTGTGGCCGGCATCAAGGATATCCATGGTGCTCCTGTGGGTGATACGTTTACTCATGCCAAAACACCAGATGTGCCAGCTTTACCTGGGTTTAAGAAGGTTAAGCCACAAGTTTATGCGGGCATGTTTCCGATAAGTTCGGATGATTTTGAAGATTTTCGTGAAGCTTTATCCAAGCTTACCCTGAATGATGCTTCACTTTTTTACGAGCCAGAGAGCTCAGATGCATTGGGCTTTGGCTTTCGGTGTGGCTTTCTTGGCATGTTGCATATGGAAATTATCCAAGAGCGACTTGAACGAGAGTATGATCTTGACCTGATTACATCAGCACCCACGGTGGTTTACGAGGTTTTGAAGACCGATGGCACGCTCATACATATTTCCAGTCCGTCAGACCTGCCGGATCCGGTGTATGTGGATGAACTGCGCGAGCCTCTTTGTGAAGCTAATATTTTGGTGCCAAAGGATTACGTAGGAAATGTTATGACGCTCTGTGTTGACAGGCGGGGTGTGCAGAAAGATATGCAATTTGTTGGAGGGCAGGTCTCCCTTACCTATGAACTCCCTATGAGTGAGGTGGTAATGGACTTCTTTGATCGCCTTAAATCAGTCAGTCGTGGTTTTGCTTCCCTTGACTATAGTTTTAGCCGATTCGAGGCCGCTGCGTTGGTTCGGCTGGATGTGTTGATCAACGGTGACAAGGTTGACGCCCTTGCTGTGATTATTCATCGGGGAAAATCACAGCACAGGGGTCGTCAGCTAACTGAAAAAATGAAGGAGCTGATACCTCGCCAGATGTTTGATGTGGCTATTCAGGCCGCCATCGGCGGACATATTATTGCCCGAACGTCGGTGAAAGCTCTTCGGAAAAATGTTACCGCAAAATGTTATGGTGGTGATATTTCTCGCAAGAAGAAATTGCTAGAAAAACAAAAAGAAGGCAAAAAGAGAATGAAGCAGGTAGGTAATGTGGAAATTCCCCAGGAAGCCTTCTTGGCTGTATTGAGAACGGATAGCTGAGGTTTATGAATGGATATTAATTTCCCATTGGTGCTGATGATGTTAGTTATCGTCACCGGTATTATCTGGTTTTTAGATCGATTAGTTTTGGCCAAAAAACGTGGCGATGAGCCTGTGCCTACTTGGGTTGAATACAGTGGCTCTTTTTTCCCTGTATTGCTGGTAGTGTTTGTCCTTCGCTCTTTTTTATTCGAGCCGTTTCAGATTCCATCGGGATCAATGATTCCAACGCTTAAAGTTGGTGATTTTATTCTTGTTAATAAATACACCTATGGCTTGCGTCTGCCGGTTACCGGGACCAAGATTATTCCCGTGAATGAGCCGCAGCGTGGCGATGTTATGGTGTTTTTCCCACCTAATGATGACAGATATTTTATCAAACGTGTTGTTGGCTTGCCTGGTGATAATATTCGGATTATCAATAATATGCTTTACGTTAACAGCAAGCTGGCTGAACAAACCCGCCTTGCAGCGATACCCGAAAATCCGCATTTTCTGTTAATGGAGGAAAATCTGGGCGATGTAGTACACAAAATACAAAAGCATGAGGTGGCAGGGCGCCTAGGGCTAGACTACGCTATCGTGGTACCACCGGGGCATTATTTTATGATGGGAGATAATCGAGATAATAGTAGCGATAGCCGTGTTTGGGGTCCTGTCCCTGAGAGAAATATTGTTGGAAAGGCTGTAGCAGTTTGGATGCATTGGGAATCGTTCAGTAGTTTGCCTAGCTTTAGCCGAATGGGAGAAATCCAGTAGTGGTAGTTGAAACTTGAAAAGGGAATAGGGGTATGAGGCACAATAAACAGAAAGGCATAACCGCTCTTGGCGGACTCACTGCATTACTGTTGGTTGGGTTTTTCCTAACCGATGCTTTTTAAGGTTGGGCCGCTATACTTGGATAACTTCTTTATTCGTGCGGCGTTAGATTCATTCGCCCATGAGAGCATCCATACTTTGACGGACAAGAATGTGAGGAGGAAGCTATACATTTCTTTCGATATTAACAATATACGTGGCATTGATAAGAACGACATAAAAGTTATTCGCGATAAAACCAAGACACTTGTCACCCTAAATTGTGAGAAAAGAGTGGAATTTATGGAAAATATCGATGTAGTTGTCCGGTTCGAAAATACCTATGACAGCTCCAAGTAAAGACAGATTAAGTAGATAGTAGAGAGTGGATATCACTAAGCAACAATTTTTGAACCGTGTTGGCTACCAATTTAAAGATTCGGCCCTTCTGGACTTGGCTCTGACCCACAGAAGCTATGGTGCCCACAATAATGAACGACTTGAATTCCTTGGTGATGCTGCGTTAAATTTTATTATCGGGCACGCAATTTATCAGCGACTACCTGATGTCAGGGAAGGTGAGCTGAGTCGCTACCGTTCTAACCTTGTTAAGGGAGTTACGCTCACTGAGATCGCCAACGAGCTACAGCTGAGTGAACATCTGCATTTGGGTGCTGGGGAAATGAAGTCGGGAGGACATCACCGAGCCTCGATTTTAGCGGATACTGTAGAGGCCATTATTGGTTCTATTTACCTCGACGGCGGTATGTCCGCCTGTGAGAGCTCAGTGCTGCAGTGGTTTGAAACTCGCCTAGATAATCTGGAGGGTGAAGGCCTGAAAGACCCCAAAACCCAGCTCCAAGAATTTATGCAAGCTCTTAGTAGCGCCTTGCCCGTCTATGAGGTGGCCAATGTCTCCGGTGAGGAACACAATCAACAGTTTACAGTGCACTGTAAGGTTGATGGCTTGAAACAACCAACAATAGGCCACGGCAATAGTCGTCGTCATGCTGAAAAACAAGCCGCAGAGAAAGCCTTGAAAGGACTGATTAAATGACGGTAACTGAACCAATGAAATACTGCGGTTATGTGGCCATTGTGGGGAGACCTAATGTGGGTAAATCCACGTTACTTAATCACCTGTTAGGTCAAAAGATCAGTATTACATCACGAAAGCCTCAAACTACCCGACACAACACCCTAGGCATCAAAACAGAAGGCGATACGCAGCTGATTTTTGTAGATACGCCTGGCCTTCACAACAATCAGCAGAAAGCGATTAATCGTTATATGAATCGCGCAGCAGAAAGCGCTATACGCGATGTTGATGTGGTGGTTTTTGTAGTGGACCGCAACATCTGGACAGAAGCGGATGAGAGGGTTGTAGAGGAAGTGATAAAGTCCAATTCACCCATCATTATAGCCATTAATAAACTTGATCGCCTTGAAAGTAAATCTGATTTGTTACCACACTTACAAATTCTAGCTAAACGCTTACCTGATGCTAAGCTGATACCCATTTCAGCTCTACTCGGCCAGCAACTTGAGGTTCTGGAAAAGGCCATCAAAATTCATATTCCGGAAGCTGTTCATTATTTTCCTGAAGACCAAATCACGGATCGGAGTCAACGGTTTCTTGCTGCAGAGTTAGTTCGTGAAAAAATAACCCGTCAACTAGGCGCAGAAGTCCCATATGAAGTGACGGTCGAAATAGAGTCCTTCAAGTACGAGGGAAAAATTTGTCATATTAATGCCTTGATACTGGTTGAACGGGATGGACAGAAAAAAATCATCATTGGCGAGAAAGGTGCCCGCTTGAAAAAAATCGGCCAGGAGGCACGTTTCGACATGGAGCGGTTATTGGAAACCAAGGTAATGCTTAGTTTGTGGGTCAAGGTTCGCAGAGGGTGGTCTGACGATGACAGGGCATTGCGTAGCCTAGGATATGACGACTAGTCGGGTATATCTAAAACAGTCTATTTAAAACAGAGGTCCGATGAACATCAACAGGCGTGCCGCTGAAAAGCTTGAGGCTTCTTGGGTCCAGTTTTATATGACGGGGTATAATAACCATGCGCGTTGATGGTGAGCCAGCATTTGTACTCCATAGCCGATCTTACCGTGAAACCAGTCAATTGGTTGATCTCTTCACCCGCCATCATGGCCGATTCAGTGCTGTAGCGAGGGGTTTCCGTCGAGCGAAAACTGCCACAATAACCCTTTCACCTTTCACTCCCTTATTGGTCTGCTGGAGTGGGAAATCTGATTTAAAGACCCTTGTGAATGCAGAGCAGTCTGGATCTTCTCTGATGCTCACAGGTGATCGCCTCTTCAGTGGGTTTTACCTAAATGAGCTTTTACTGCGCGTATTAGCTGAGAATGATCCGCATGAGTGGATTTTTGATTGTTATCTAGAAATAATGACAAAGCTTGTCGGTGGAGAGCAGGTTGAACCTGCATTACGACATTTTGAAACCTGTTTACTAGAAGATATTGGCTATGCTCTTGTACTCGACGTTGATGCTGAGTCTGGCGAGCCCGTTGACGCAGATCAGTGGTACTGGTTTGATCCTACCGTGGGTATAGTGGCTCGACATCGTATGAGTGAAGAACATCGTGCGCCTAACTGGTTTCAGGGTATAGAACTTCTTGCTATCCAGCATGGCTGTGATCAAACAGGTTCTGCAAACAGTTTGGCCAGTAGTAGGGCCAAAAAAAGGTTGATGCGCCTTGCTATACATCCACATTTAGGTGGCAAACCCCTGCATAGCAGAGAGCTCTTTAATCGTTCAGGAGACTCTGTAGAGGAGTCGTGAAAAAGGAGTGGTGATGATTATTGGTATAGGCACAGATATTGTACAAATAGCGCGGATTAAAAGTGTTCTTGAGCGTCGAGGCCGTTTTTTTGCGGAAAGAATTTTGTGCTCAACCGAGTTGGCTATTTTTGATATCAAAAAACAGCCAGATGCTTATTTGGCGAAACGCTATGCTGCCAAAGAGGCGGCAAGTAAGGCCCTAGGGACAGGTATTGGTATTATTTCATGGCATGATATTGAGATAGCCAATGACAGTGCTGGTGCGCCTTCATTGAATTTTTCGGGTGCGGCGCAGATACGTATGGAAGAGCTGGGCGCTAGCAAGGCCCTGGTTAGTCTTTCTGATGAACAAGACTTCGTTGTCGCTTTTGTTACTCTTTCATCTGGATAAAATAGTCATCGTCATGGGGCCTATAGTCCCCGTTGGTTGGTAACTCTTTCCCCGGGAGTAGCTTTGAAGAAAAGGTTTTAATGACGTTTATGGGTGTTAAAAACAGGTTTAGTGGCGCCTGTTCTAGTATTTATCCCGATTTATTCAATAACTGCTTCGAAGGTGATTATGATGAATCTATCTTTGGGTATGGGCTGTTTTTCGGGTAAAGGCATGCGCCTCACTATAAAATACGTGGCTATTAATAACGTGCCACTAATATATGCTTTTCGGTTGAGAGAATGATGTCGTACCCAACTATTGAATCCTGTGTGGGAGAAACCCCGCTCGTACAACTGCAACGTATTCCAGGTAAAACAAGTAATACATTGCTTGTGAAGTTGGAGGGTAATAACCCCGCTGGTTCCGTAAAAGACAGGTCTGCAATGAATATGATCCAGAAGGCAGAAGCCCGTGGTGATATTCGCCCTGGTGATACTCTTATTGAAGCTACCTCTGGTAATACTGGTATAGCCTTGGCTATGGCCGCGGCTATCAAGGGCTATAAGATGGTGTTGATCATGCCAGAAAACAGTACTGAGGAACGAAAGACTGCCATGAGGGCATATGGTGCTGAGTTAATTTCAGTGCCCAAAGAAGCCAGTATGGAAGGTGCGCGTGATCTGGCTAAAACGATGGAAGCCAGAGGTGAAGGCATCGTTTTGGACCAGTTTTCTAATAGGGATAACCCTCTAGCGCACTACGAACATACGGGGCCTGAAATATGGCGACAAAGTGGTTGTAGGGTCACCCACTTTGTCAGTTCCATGGGGACTACTGGCACCATTATGGGTGTCTCTCGATACCTTAAGGAACAAAACCCGGATATTCAGATAATTGGTCTACAGCCAGAAGAAGGTGCCAGTATTCCAGGTATCAGACGCTGGGAAAAAGATTACCTTCCAGATATTTTCGATTCATCACGGGTCGATAAAACGCTGGACATTGGTCAAGCAGAGGCTGAGCTATGTATGAGAAGATTGGCCTGCGAAGAGGGGGTTTTCTGTGGTGTATCGTCTGGTGGAGCAGTAGCGGGTTCTCTCCGGCTATCCGCGGAAGTTGAAAATGCAGTGATTGTTGCGATTATCTGTGATCGGGGAGACCGTTATCTATCTTTAGGTCTTTACTAGCAGCATTATGGCTCTTATCAGGTATCCGATGTTCAGATTATTGACTTATTAAGGCTACTTTGGCGGAAAAAATTTATTTCATTACCAGCACCTTTATTGGGTTAATTTATAAAGTGCTCATCCTCACTACAAGTTGAAAACGTTGTGTTTAGGTAGAACCATCTATGGTACAGGTTAGGGATCATCATTCTCTCCATGATGATGGAGATGTTTGCATAGATCAGTGGGTTACGAGCTTACTGGGTAAAGTTGCCGAAGGCCGTTTTTCCAGAGAAACATTGGTAGCTGCATGTGAATTGGCCCTAAAAGCTGAATCAAGCAATAACCATGTAACCGACCAAGTTTGGGCGTCGACGGTGAGTAGTTTTCGTACAGGCCAAGAAATGGCTGAAATTCTTACTGAACTCCACCTTTATGATCAAGACAGCCTAGTAGCATCCATTCTATACAGAGTCGTTAGAGAAAGCCGACTGGACATTGAGTCAGTACAGGAGCAATTTGGCGAGAGTGTTACCACGTTGATTGAAGGTGTCCGCAAAATGGCGGTAATCAGTACGCTGAGAGCAGATGGAGATGGTGACGTATTTGGTCATGTTGCCGCTCAGCAAGCCACCAAAGTTAGGGGAATGCTGGTTTCCATTATTGATGATGTCCGCGTTGCTCTGATTAAAATCGCTGAACGCACCTGTGCGATCCGTGCTCTGAAAACAGCGTCCAAAGAGAAACGTTTGCGTGTGGCCCGGGAAGTTTTCGATGTCTACGCACCTCTGGCTCATCGGCTGGGTATCGGCCAGTTAAAGTGGGAACTGGAGGACCTGGCATTTAGGTACCTCGAAACGGATGAGTATATGCGTATCGCCAAATTACTGAATGAGCGCAGGATGGACCGCCAGCAATACATTAAAGAGCTGACTCGCATCCTTGAGATGGAACTTTCCACGGCAGATTTAAAAGGCGAAATCGCTGGACGGGCCAAGCATATCTATAGTATCTGGCGGAAAATGCATCTCAAGGATATAGGGTTTGCTCAGATTTACGATATCCGTGCGGTCAGAGTACTCGTGCCTACTATCGCCGATTGCTACACCTTGTTAGGTATCGTTCACAGTCACTGGCGAAATATCCCTAATGAGTTTGACGATTATATTGCCACCCCTAAGGAAAACGGATATCGCTCCTTGCACACGGCAGTTATTGGTCCCCATCGAAAGGTTCTGGAAATCCAAATCCGTACCTATGCGATGCATGAGGATGCAGAGCTCGGTGTCTGTTCCCACTGGCGTTACAAAGGTACAGATGCCAAATCCACAGTTAACAGCTATGAAGATAAAATTTCCTGGCTCAGGCAAGTATTGGAGTGGCACGAAGAAATTGAAGGTGAGCATGTTAAAGGATTACTCAGCCTTGATAATGGTACTGATCGAATTTACGTCTTTACACCAGAAGGTCATGTGGTTGATCTTGCCGTCGGTTCTACTCCTCTCGATTTTGCATATAGAGTACATACCTCTATTGGTCACAGATGTAGAGGAGCCAAAATTAATGGAAAGATAGTACCCCTTAATACGGCACTCCAGACCTCTGATCAGGTGATTATATTAACAGGCAAGCAAGAATCCCCAAGCCGAGATTGGCTGTCATCAGCTCTTGGTTATATATACACGGCTAGAGCCCGTGCCAAGGTACAGCAATGGTTCCGTAAACAGAACATGGAGCAAAATATCCATGCAGGTAAATCCATACTAGAACGTGAATTTCGCCAGCTGAACATTAAGGATGTTGACCTTGATGCTCTTTCGATAAAATATAATAAACATGGTGCAGACGGCCTTTATTCCGCGATTGGTGCTGGTGACATTAGGGTAGATCAAGTAGTCAATGCCACATTGGCACAGCAAGATATGGCCATGAAGCCGGGTAGACTTTCTTACATATCGCAGCCTAAAGCCAGTCGCTATGCTGACTCGGACATATACATCTATGGTGTGGGAAACCTGTTAACCCGTATTGCCCAATGCTGTAATCCGGTTCCTGGGGATGAAATTAGTGGGTATATCACTAATGGACGTGGTGTTTCTGTGCACAGGAAAGATTGTGGCAATCTATTGCGGTTGCAGACCATTGAACCCGATAGGGTGCTTGAGGTTTGCTGGGGTAGTGAGCCAAAACATGTCTACCCAGTAAAAATCATGCTTGATTCATATGATCGATCAGGTTTGTTGCGAGATGTCTCGACGGTACTTGATAAGTCTGGCCTGAACATTTTGGCGGTGACCTCCAGCAGTGACCAGACCAATGAGGGTGTTTCCGTAGGGATGGAGGTTATCGTAGAAGTGCCGAGTATCGAGGAACTGAGTACGGTGATGACTCGTCTGAGAAAAATTCCAAATATGACCAAAGTTCAGCGTGTGGATGAATCATGAGGTGCTTGGATGAATGATAAACAGGATTCCCTGGATAACCTGTTATATCTGATGCGGCGTCTTCGAGATCCGGACACAGGCTGTCCTTGGGACCTTAATCAGACCTTCGAAACCATTGCTCCCTACACCCTCGAAGAAGTTTACGAGGTGGTTGATGCTATCGAGCGTGAAGACTATGTCCATCTCAAAGAGGAGCTGGGAGACCTTCTATTTCAGGTTGTGTTTTATGGTCAGCTAGGTCAGGAACAAGATCTCTTCTGCTTTGACGACATCATTACCACATTGGTAGATAAGCTGGTTGCTCGGCATCCACATGTGTTCCCAGAAGGTACCCTTACAAGTAGTCGAGAAAATGGGGTCGTACCTGATGAGACTCAAATAAAGCAGACATGGGAGTCTCTCAAGTTCTCCGAACGGAAAGAAAAAGGTCGCTATTCAGTATTGGCGGATATTCCTGAAAGCCTTCCGGCCTTAACACGGGCGAGCAAGCTGCAAAAGCGTGCTGCCAGCCATGGTTTTGATTGGCCCTCTATTAGTGGTGTGGTGGATAAGCTTGATGAAGAAACTACAGAGTTAAAAATGGCACTGCAGCAGGGCGATAAAGCCAATATAGAAGAAGAGTTAGGGGATTTGATGTTTACGATGGCCAACTTGTGCCGTCATGCGGGTGTAGATGCCGAAACCACCCTGCGTAAGTCTTCCAGAAAATTTGAGCACCGCTTTCAGCATATTGAGAAAATCGTAACTGATAGGGGTAAAACACTGATTGAAACAAGTCTGAATGATCTAGATCAGTTGTGGAATGAAGCTAAATAATTATAGTCCGGAGCTACAAACACCTTGGCCATCTTGTGGTTGCAAGCATTTATGTGTAAGGTTTGCGGCCGATAATTACCTATGGGTGTAATTAGTTAACAAATAATTTATCCCCACCCAAAAAACCGGAGATCATTGATGAGAATTATTCTGTTGGGCCCACCCGGGGCCGGTAAAGGCACTCAAGCTGCCTACATTACGGAGAAGTTTGGTATTCCTCAAATTTCCACTGGCGATATGTTGCGCGCGGCGGTAAAAGTTGGTTCTGAACTAGGTCTCAAGGCAAAAGGTATTATGGCATCTGGCGGACTCGTTTCAGATGATCTTATTATTGCGTTGGTTAAAGAACGGATCCAGGATCCTGATTGTGTCAATGGTTTCCTATTTGATGGCTTTCCAAGAACAATTCCTCAAGCTGAGGCTCTCTTGGCGGAAGGTGTTGTCATCGATAAGGTGATTGAAATCCATGTGGCAGATGAAGAAATCATCTCTCGCCTCAGTGGCCGCCGTGTTCATGAAGGTTCAGGCCGGGTTTATCACATAACACACAATGCGCCTAAGCAAGAAGGTGTTGATGATGTGACGGGTGAAGCGCTGGTACAACGTGAAGATGACCATGAGGCAACCGTTCGCAACCGCCTGGATGTGTATCATGACCAAACAAAACCACTAGTAGACTTCTATCAGGGTTTGGCAATATCTCAAGCTGATTCCGCTCCGACTTATGCGCGAGTTGATGGCGTCGGTCCATTGGATCACGTTCAGTCACGTCTTGTAATCGCACTGACCTGAGATTAATTAATTATAAAAAAAGGGCTCTT
This sequence comes from Porticoccus sp., assembly GCA_047635115.1. Lineage (GTDB taxonomy): Bacteria > Pseudomonadota > Gammaproteobacteria > Pseudomonadales > Porticoccaceae > Porticoccus. The sequence continues at coordinate 10,824 of JBLIJA010000043.1, forward strand.
CGGAGCCCTTTTTTTATAATTAATCCTGTCATTGCTACGCAATGAAAAAATCTGCCGTTATTTTGGCTAACATGGGCGCGCTAGATGTGCCTCCAGTGAGGGCTGTTTGACGTTTTTTTTAAAGCCATTATTTTCGTATTGCCGATTAGTGGACTCGCCACGATTACTGTAGTGGTTTTTTCTGAGATTATTGGTGATTCATTTTCGGGCCAAAAAAGTAGCTGATACATACCGCGAAATTTGGTTGGATGAAGGTTCCCCGCTAAGAGTTATTAGTTGGCGTCAGATATGCTTCTTGCAGAATATGCTGGAGGTTGAATGTGGTAGTTAGACTCCCTTGTTGGTGGTTCATAAACCTATGTATAAGCCTTTATTGCTTCAATAATTGTTGAATTAAAAGCGAACGGTGTTGATCGCTATATTGTGATTCTCTTATATCTACAGTATTCAGGTTCTACGACAGTTGCGTGTGTAATCAGGAGACCAGCATTGTTCGTAGTGAGAGGAATGTATAGGATATATACACGATTAAATCATTCTATACTCAAGCTGAATATATAGAGGCATTGGCGCAGAATATGCCGAATCACTCGCAAGAAGGAGAGGGGGGTAAATCAAAAACTGCTTATCTAATTTCACGGAATTCCTCAGTAATACACTTACAAATGTGTTCCTTATTACGAACACCTTATGTTGACAGATGCCGCGTTGACTTTTGTGCTTAAACTGGCATCATCTGATTGGAGTATTGGCCTCTACTCTCGATTAGGATCGAAAAGTGGATACAACCCTACACGAATGAACAGTTAAATAAATGGGTAAAAAAAAGGGATTAAATCCGTTGATATTGTCAGCTCAACATCTACGGCGGATTACCTGGAAACGCTTGAATAATTGGCCTTAATTTATTTGGGCACTTCTTTGTTTAATTCAGAAATCACTTATATTTAAAGGATTAAACTTGAAAATTAGGTCTAATTTTGTCACTAATTCGATATAAAGCAGTTATTTTAGTGGATAAATTTTTTTTATGGCATAAACTTTAACCATCTTTTTTGTCTTTAATTAAATAGTTCTGACACAGTACAATTTTAGGAGAAATATAATGGCTCGCGTAGCAAAGAAAACGGCTCTAAAAAAACCGGTACGTAAAACCACTATCAAAAATCCGGCTTCAAAGGTAAAAAAACTAACATCGAAAGCTGTGCTTGATAAAGCTACTTCAGTTTTTAATGCCATTGAAAAAGAGATAAATTCGCAGCGTAAAAAAGTTGCTGCTACGCGCAAAAAAGTAGCTGTCAATCGTAACCGAGTTGCCAAAAAGGCTACAAAGGCTTCTAACGCTGCACTCAAGAATACTATGCAGGATGTGCGGACTCATGTGAATAAGCTGGATAAGCTTGTAGCTAAAGGCGCTATTGGTAAGGCAGAACTACGTGCAGCCAAACTTGTTTCTCAGGTGAAAAGCCTCGAGGAAAAAGCAATGGATCGGGTATCAAAGGCTGAGAAAAAGCTAGAAGCTAAGCTGACGGATGATTTGCAAAATGCGCTGAAGCGTTATGAGCAATCTTGGCTAAAAAAGCGAGCCACAAATATGGCTAGGCAGCTAAAAGTTGTTGAGAAATCCGCAGCATCTAGAGTAAAGGCCTCTGAAAAGCGTTTGTACAAGCAAGCGGCTGATATCATTAAAAAGGCAGAAGTAAAGGTGGGATCCCTTAAGGGTAGAGCAAGCAAAGTACTAGCGAAGCCTAGTCCTGGTCTCCCAAAGAAAGTAGCGACAACTAAAAAAACGAAAACCAAGGCATTTGTAAAAAAAGCACCTACTAAGCAGGTTGCAGCCAAACGTGGAGCGGGTCGTCCAAAGAAATCAGTGGTAGTAACTAAAACGGCAGTGAAATCTGCGGTAAAAAAACCTATCACAGCGAAAAAGTCTACTGTGAAGAAGTCCATTGCGAAGAAGAAACTGGTGGTAAAAAAGCCTGTGGCGAAAAAACCAGCAGTGGAGAAACCAGCGGTGAAGAAAGTCCCGGCACCTAAGGCTAAAGCCTCTCCAGTGGTTACCGGGGCTAAAACACCCTCAGCCAGTTAATTGAAAGGAAAAATCCTGAGTCTAAAAAAGAGCTTAGACAGTCTCCGTTCTTTTTTATAAAAAGGTTACAATCCCCCGCTCGACGGGGGATTTTTTTGCCGT
>JBLIJA010000044.1:0-12786 GCA_047635115.1 Porticoccus sp.
ATTTCGTGGAGCGACGCCAAGGCGACCGCCTCGGTCTCATTCTGTTTGGCACCCGTCCCTATCTGCAAACACCGCTCACCTTTGATCGAAAAACCATGAACACGCTTCTTGGTGAAGCTCAAATAGGATTTGCGGGGGAAAAAACAGCGATCGGTGATGCCATCGGTCTCGCCATTAAGCGTTTAAAAAAGCGCCCAGAGAATCACCGAGTCCTCATCTTACTAACGGACGGTGCAAATTCTGCCGGTGAAGCTCAGCCTCTAGAGGCTGCTGACATCGCTGCCCGAGAGGGTATAACTATCTATACCATTGGCATTGGAGCTGAGGTCATGGTTCAGCGCGGCTTCTTTCGAAATACGCGTGTTAATCCGTCACGGGATTTAGATGAAACGACGCTCACTGCTATTGCCGACAAAACAGGGGGTTTGTATTTTAGAGCAAGAAATCCTGAGGAATTGGAATCTATCTACCTACAGCTCGATCAGCTAGAGCCCATTGATCAGGAAGCCGAAACAGTACGTCCCACTCGAGCGCTGTTCTACTGGCCTCTTGGGCTAGCCTTACTCTGTAGCCTGTTGCTGGTACCTATGGCGAACCGCGGAGGCCAAGACTAATGGATTGGTTAGCTGCTTTGTCTGAATTTCATTTTTTACGGCCCCTGTGGCTTCTTGCCATTTTTCCTGCACTGGGGGCCTGTGGATGGCTTTATCGCCACCAAAATAACTCCGGCAGCTGGGAACAGGTTATTTCAGCAGAGCTGCTTCCCCTGCTGCTGGATTGTATCCCAGTAAAGCAGCGAAGAGCCTTGCCATTGCTGGCAATGATCGGGTGGCTACTCGGTACCCTAGGAATGGCAGGCCCAACATGGGAACAAACACCACTACCTGTTCACAAACAGGAAAGTGCGCTCGTTGTACTGTTTGATCTGTCACCGTCCATGCTGTCACAAGATATTAAACCCAACAGGCTCACCATAGCTCGGTTAAAACTAATAGACCTGCTACAACAACGCAACGAAGGCACCACTGCGTTGGTAACCTATGCGGCAGATGCTTTTGTGGTCAGCCCGCTGACCGATGACGCTAACACTATAGCGGCACTCGTTCCTGCACTGGACCCCAATATCATGCCTGAGCTAGGCAGTAATATAGAGGCAGCGATAGAGCAGTCTATTGAACTGGTGTTTAACGCAGGTCTAATTCAAGGGGACTTATTACTGGTCACCGATGGCATCCCTAAATATGCACATGACAGTCTCAATGAAACAATACGTAACATGGGTGATTTTCGTCTTTCCATTTTGGGTGTCGGCACCGAGGACGGCGCGCCCATCCCATTGGGTGACGGTGGTTTTGCCAAGGACAATAATGGCAGCATTGTCATCCCGAGATTAAACTCTTCCAGCCTGAAAAAACTGACCAATCGTCACGGTGGACGCTACAGTAACCTCACCGCCGATGACACCGACATTAAGTACCTGTCAGATGGCTTAAGTGTCCAAACTGATACGCCGGGAAAACAATTAGAGCGCACTTTTGATACGTGGAATAATCAAGGTTACTGGGTCGTGCTGCCCTTGCTATTCATTCTGCTGCTCGCCTTTCGACGCGGCCTAATAGCCTGTTTACTCATAGCGCCATTTATTACTGCGCCACAAACATCTTATGCCTTTGGTTGGGACGATCTTTGGTCCACTCCTGATCAACAGGCTGCCAAGGCAATGATAGAGGGCAATACGGAAAAGGCGCAAGAACGCTTTCAAGACCCTCAATGGAAAGCATCAGCAGCCTATCGTAATGGCGACTTTGAGATCGCCGAACAACTCTATAACGACAATAAGGTAACAGACCATTACAACCGAGGTAATGCCTTAGCCCAAGCAGGTAAACTTGAAGAGGCCATTAAGGGTTACGATCAAGCATTATCACTCTCACCAGAAAGTGAAGACGCTCTCTTTAACAAAGAACTCGTAGAACAGTTACTTCAACAGCAGCAACAAGAGCCACAACAGGACCCGCAGAATAGTGACTCATCTCAAGATCAACAGAATCAACAAAATAGCGATCATAGCGATAGCCAACAGGATCAATCTTCGCCATCAGATGATAATCCATCAAATGACGTCCAAAACCCCGAAGACAAACCATCACCCAGTGATAACTCATCACAAAATCAGGATGAACAAAAGTCTAAGGAAACGTCAGAACAAAACAAAGAGAAAAACAACCCTCAACAGCCTAACAAAGAAGAGCCGTCTGCTAAACAGGGCACCCCCGTAGAGACAGCATTGCAAAACATGTCTGATGAGGAACAACAGGCCATGGAGCAGTGGCTACGACGTATCCCTGATGATCCCGGTGGTCTATTACGGGAAAAATTCCGCTACGAATCCAAAAAACGTAACTATGAGCGGCGTCGAGGCATAAACACAACCTCTGACCACGATGAAGAGCGATGGTAAATAACCCATGACAATCCCCTACCGCACCACAATACGCACCCTCTTGGCAGCATTTTTTTTGCTGACTAGTACGATGGTTCATGCTGACGTTTTAACAGCCACTGTAGATCGCACCCAGCTAGGTAAAGGTGAAACGCTAGCGCTTCTTGTGACATTTGATGGTCAAACTACCAGTGAACCTGATTTCACCCCACTCAATGACGACTTCGACGTGTTATCCCAAAGTCAGAAGAGCCAATTTTCCATGATAAATGGTAGTTCCACCTCCTTTACCGAATGGCACTTAGAACTGCTGCCCCGAAGAATGGGGGAACTGGTGATTCCTTCATTGAGCTTCAAAGGTGTGGCCAGCAATCCGATCTCCCTTCAGATAGAAGACCAACCCCAGACCAGCACCAGCACCAGCAACCAACACATATTTGTTGAAACCGAGCTGGACAAATCCTCGGCTTATGTACAGGAACAATTACTGTTAACCCTGCGTCTCATTTCTTCAACCAATTTTCAGAGTATTTCAAGTGAAGAGCTGATGGTAAAAAATACTTTCGTCATGAAGGTGTCGGAGAATCAATACCAAAAACGGATCAATGGCATCAATCATCTAATCATAGAGTTAAAATATGCCCTTTTTCCGGAAACCAGTGGCGAACTCACCATTCCAGCAGTGCGATTCAATACGGTCATACCCGACAGACGTGATCCTTACTCAAATTCATTTTTCTCCCGCGGAGGTAAGCGAATTCTTCTGCTCTCTGATGAGGAAAAAGTCACCATCAATCCACGCCCATCAACGTATGGTTCTGCAGAATGGCTTCCTACTACTGCGGTGAGTCTTAGCGAACGATGGAGTCGGCCGCTGGATGAACTGATTGCAGGTGAGCCCATCACTCGTACTATCCACCTCAGTGCTCAAGGGCTAACCAAGACACAACTCCCTCCCCTGAAGATCAATGCTGGTGATGGATTCAAAGTTTATCCAGATCAGCCGCAATTAAATAACGAGGTAAGCCCTAATGGCGTTATCGGTACTCGGTCAGAGTCTATAGTCATTGTGCCCTCTAGAAGTGGCAGTATTTCCTTACCGGCTATCCGTGTTCAATGGTGGGATACTGCTACTAATCAATTACGAGAAACAGTTTTAGAAGGACAGACACTATCCATCACACCAGCAGAAAATACAATATCTACAACGGATCCTGTGGCAGAAACACCCAGTACCTCTGAAGTAACCGTAGAGACAAAACTACGTTCGAATCTTGTCTTCTGGCTACTTCTCATCAGTAACCTGCTCTTGCTGGGAGCGGTTATCATTTTGCTTATACTCTGGCAGGCCGCCCGAAAAAACATTCGGGCTGAGGTTACATCACATCAAAAACACCCTGAGTTGAAAGAAACAACGCTATTCAATAAGCTTAAGCAGCAGGCTAAAAATAGTGATCTACGCACTTTTCGTGAGGCGGTGTTAGTCTGGGGCGGGGTTTTATGGGATTGCCCGATAGTTACCCTTGACGACCTTTCTCTCGTTGCCAATGACCCACTATTAACCGGCGAATTACTCGCTTTGGATCGAGCACTGTATAGCCCGGACACCTCTGCTGAAATTGATTTTGAACCATTATTAGATCGCCTGAAGATCATACGAAAGCGGCCTAAATTAGAAAAATCGTCCAAGGGAAATCACCTGCAACCCCTCTATATCGATGGTTAACATGAGTGTCCACGTGTTGTACTGGGCAGCAATGCTCGCCTGTCATTCAGGGAGTTAAGCTATACGTCGAGTGGTTTTCAATCAAAAAGGTGGCGTAGGAAAGTCTAGTATCACCTGTAACCTTGGCGCTATCAGTGCGCAGCATGGCTTTAAAATACTGGTCATTGACCTTGATCCACAAGGAAACTCTACACATTATCTATTAGGGAACGATGCCAAGTCGACGAATACCGTTGCTGACTATTTTTCGCAAACACTGTCTTTTAATCTGATCCCAAAAAAATCTCAGGAATTTTTCACTGCAACCCCATTTGAGCATTTCTCGTTGATTACCTCTGATTCAGAGCTAGAGTCTATTGAAAAGAAGCTCGAATCACGCAACAAGGCTTATAAACTCCGAGATCTACTAAACAACCTCGATAATGAATTCGATCATATTTTTATTGATACCGCACCCGCTCTTGATTTTCACACCATGTCATTACTCATTGGTGCTGACCGAGTACTAATACCATTTAACTGTGATGCCTTTTCTCGTCACGCACTCTACAACATCCTCGGTATCATTGAAGAAATGCGCGAAGACCATAATGAAAACTTGGTAGTGGAGCGAGTTATCGTCAATCAATTCCAGCCAAGAGCCAACCTACCAAAGCGTATTGTCGAAGAGCGACAAGCAGAGAAACAACCGTTATTACCGATTTATCTCAATTCATCCATCAAAATGCGTGAGCCTCACCAAGTGTGTAAACCGCTGATTCATTTTGCACCTAACCACCCTTTAACCATAAAGTTTATAGAGCTTCATGAACATAATTCCAGTGACACGAAAGTCGTAAGAAAACGACTACCTCAACAAAGAAAACCACCGAGCTGTTATACCGTCTACTCTTTATTCCTAAAATTTCTTTCAAATAAACCTGAAAAATTCAGGCAAAAAAAGGAGAGCCATTGGCTCTCCGGAAAACCCCTAAAAGACAAAAACACTTGAGATAGAAGGGTAAAACTTCACTCTGTTCGTCAACACACTGTGTTAATGCCTTGATGACGCCATTATCTATATTTACTGACACTCCCACCTTGATGCTGGTCAAGCAATCTCTATCTGCTCCGATCTACAGACTTTTTGAAGCAATTTCATACGTATCTCGGGACAGTTCCTGGGTATCCATCACGCGAGTCAACTGCTGACGCATTAACTCACCGCTATTACCCTTATAACGACGCCATTTTGTCAGTGGCGAGAGTAACCTGGCAGCTATTTGTGGATTAAGCTTGTCCAGAGTGATCACATTTTCTGCAAGAAATTGATACCCAGTACCATCTTCACGATGAAAATTAACGGGGTTGCTGTTACAGAAAACACCGATGACCGAGCGCACTTTGTTGGGGTTGTTCAGATCAAAAGCTGGGTGTGTCATCAACTGCTTCACTCTATTCAAACCCTTTGGCAAGGAGCTGGCGGACTGAATCTGAAACCATTGGTTGAGAACCAGTGGTTCGTGGCGCCAATCTTGATAGAACTGTTCCAACGATTTTTCCGCTAGGTCAATGGCATCATCTCGAGGATCATTGGTCAGCGTTGCCAAGGCCGACAAACGATCCGTCATATTATCGGCTTGTGATAGCTGAGATTGAACCAACACCAAAGAATCGTCTGTTTCGGCATTGCACAGATATCGAAGGGCAAGGTTTTTCAAACTGCGTCGTGCAACCTCTCCTACGTTATGGACATAACTACCCTGCTGTTGATTGGCTTGATAAATGGCTCGCCAGTTATCAGCTAACGTCAAACCAAGTTCACGGCACATAAACTGCCGCACGAAATGAATGGCCTCGACATCAATAACATCAGAAATCTCAGCTAACAACGACTCTGACGGTATTGTCAGAATCAATGCCTGCATGGCCTGATCGGACGATGGCTCCACGAGTACTTTAGAAAATGCATCTTTTAGACTTGAATCGATGGCCAGTGATTTACCGTCTCGGTAATCTCTCATCAGCCTCTGCATAACCTGTATCGCAAGTTGCTGACCTGCGTTCCAACGATTGAAACCATCGCTGTCGTGGGACATCAAAAAACCCAGATCATTCGAGCTATAGTGGTAGTCCAGCTTAACTGGTGCAGAAAACCCTCTTAGCAATGAGGGCACTGGTCGCTTACCAATACCTTCAAAAACAACAGTTTGTTTTAATTCAGTGATTTCTACCACTTGGCAAGTTTCGCCAGAAGAAGAGAGAGCTAGGTCACCCTGATCGCTCACCAAGCCCATCTTTACTGGAATATGAAAGGGCTGTGGGCTGTCACCAATCGATTTGGCCGGTTGGCTTTGCTCGAAATGTAAGCTGTATCGTTGCTGCTCAGCATCGTATTCGCTCTGAACGGTCAGTCTCGGCGTGCCAGACTGACGATACCAGCTCATAAACTGACTAAAATCCCGTCCGCTAACATCGGCCATTGCCGCCACGAAATCTTCAATCGTCACGGCCTGCCCATCGTGCCTCTCAAAATAAAGGTCTGAACCTTGGCGAAATAATTCTGGTCCAAGTAACGTCTGGATCATCCGAACTACTTCGGCACCCTTCTCATAGATCGTCACCGTATAAAAATTGGAGATTTCCATATAGGCCGCCGGCTGCACCGGGTGGGCCGTGGGCCCTGCATCTTCCGAAAACTGTACCGTTCTTAACAGATTAACATCCTCTATTCGCTTAACCGTTCGCGACCCCCTATCTGCGGAAAATTCAGCATCGCGGAATACGGTAAAACCTTCTTTAAGGCTTAACTGAAACCAGTCACGGCACGTCACCCTGTTACCCGACCAATTATGGAAATATTCATGGGCAACCACTGCTTCTACGCGCTTGAACCCAGCATCAGTGGTGGTTTCCGGATGGGCCAAAACACAGGAGGTATTAAAAATATTGAGACCTTTGTTCTCCATGGCCCCCATATTGAAATCGTCCACAGCTACAATCATGTAGAGGCCAAGATCATATTCTCGACCATAGGTCGCCTCATCCCAAGCCATGGCATGTTTCAAGGATTGAATAGCGTGACCACACTTCTGAATATCCTTTGGCTCTACGTACACACGAAGATCAATCTGTCGTCCACTGCAAGTAACAAAACTGTCTTCAGCGACCGCTAAATCTCCTGCCACCATGGCAAAAAGATACGATGGCTTTCGGAATGGATCATGCCAGGTCGCCCAGTGACGACCATTCTTCAACTCACCAGAATCCACCAGGTTGCCATTGGATAGCAATACTGGGCAGCTGGCTTTATCAGCAATGATCGTCGTGGTGAACTCCGACATCACGTCGGGGCGATCTAGGTAATAAGTTATTTTCCGAAAGCCCTCCGCCTCGCATTGGGTGCAGTACATAGTGCGAGACTTGAACAACCCCTCCAGCGAGGTGTTTTCTTTAGGGTGAATAACCACGTCGGATACCAACTCAAACTGGTCTGGAACCTGATGGATCAACAAATCCTCGGAGGTCATGCTGTACTGATCGATGGTCAAAGCACGTCCGTCGATTGAGACTGATTTCAACGTAAGCTGCTGACCATAGAGTTCCAGTGACCGGCCTTGATAGGCGCTGTCCGGATTACGGCGTATGCTCAATGTGGTATGAACACTGGCATCGTTGGCGGTGATGTCTACACGAAGTACCGTTTTATCAATTAGATATCTCGGTGCTTCGTAATCATTTAAATGTATTGTGCCCGGTTGGGCCTCTTTCATGTCCATCATTAAAGTGCTACTTCCACATGGTAAGCGGTGTATTTACGAACGTTGATCACCCCGCTGTCGAGTATCAAGTATTGTCCTTTAATACCCATCAAGGTGCCTTCTACAAGAGGGTTCTTATCCATATTATGACTGGACACCTTAATGGGATATTCCAACACGGGATATTCAATGTCTACGGGTACCACGTCATCTAAACGCTGAAATGCCTGCAGGCCAAACTGCGCTTCAAGCTGTGTCATCTCGCCAGCACAAAGATTAAACAAGGCATCACGTGTTGCCGGTAAATCCACAGGTGCAATATCACCCTTAAGCATCGTTCGCCAGTTGGTTTTGTCCGCCACATGCTGACGAAACATATCCTCAGCAAGACCAGATTGCTGGCGTGTCTTAACACGTAAAATGGGCAGAGCCTGAACCGCACCCTGATCGATCCACCGCGTCGGCAATTGACTTTCACGGGTAATTCCTACTTTCGCACCAGAAGAGTTGGCCAGATACACAATATGGTCAACCATACAGTGCTGCTCACCCCATTCAGGCTCCCGGCAAGTGCCTTTGTCGTAGTGACATTTTTCGGGGCTTACAATACAGATATCACACTGCGCTAACTTGGTGAAGCAGGGGTAGCAATGCCCCTGATTAAAGCTTTTATTACTGCGGCGGCCACAATGGGCACAGTGGATAACACCGGCATGGCTAATACGTATCACCTGACCCAGAAAGTCATTAAGTGGAACCAACTGATCATCTAACGGCAGTTGGTACTTAACAGGTCCTGCCAGCGACACCTGCATTTTACGGAGATGCCCCTCATAGCAAGCCACCCGCTAGGCCTGCCACTTTAAGGGCTGCGCGTCACTCGGCTTACTCTTACTACTACAGGATTGCTTAGACTTTTTTGGCGCGACATACCCAACACGGTCCTCTTCGGCCTTATGCCGACCATCATATGCGATCACCGCCTGTATACTGTGCTCACGCTGATCGATAGTCAGGCGTGACCCATCTGGCCATTTACCCGACTCCACTGCCCGTTTGAGGTTGTCGTATATCTCAGGAGTAATTGATTCGATTAGCTGATGAAGATCCATGGGTTACCTAAAGTTATCAAGCGGGGAATTATAGCACTTCTATCAGGCTTTAGACTCAGTTCGTCCAGCCCATCCACCTAGCATCATTCCTGTCAGCAAACCGATAGCGTGAGCAACATTGGCAATGCTGCCATCCATAAAAGAATTGATGAGGCCGCTCATGCCAAGTAATAACCAGAACAACATAAAACCCAGCAAACCCTTGGGTATGTCCAATATCGGTTTTGGGGCAACTTTATTACGAATCCATATGTAGCCAAGTAGACCGTACACGACGCCAGACATACCTCCAAACAGTGAAGGCCCACTCCATAGGTATTGACCTAGATTGGAAGCAACGGCCATCAGTATAACAGCAGAAATCATCTGTACACTGCCGACCAAGGGTTCCATCCGCCTGCCCAGTTCCCACAACCAAAGACCATTAAAGGCAATATGAAAAATTCCAAAATGTAGAAAAATCGGCGTCACCAGTCGCCAGTATTCTCTCTTAGCCATCGCATTCTCGGCGGTATCAAACTGAAGACTCTGACCTACAATACTGAGGTCCTGAAAGGTGAACCAATGGATGAGAGGGAAGCCCCACTCCACAATTACCGCCCCCAACATACTCATTAGTAAGAGAGTGGCGACTACTGGCATTTTTTGTAGTTGCTCATGAAAGCTCTCCCTACCTTGAAGCTGGCGATCTATTGCATACTGGCGCTTATTAATATCTTCCAACACCCTTAGCGCCACAGGCACCTGTTCAGGAAACTCTACCCACAATTCAGACAGGTTTTCCTGCTTGTTAATTTTGTAGACGATTTTCTGGGTATCAAGTTCGGCACAGAGGCGACTTAAATCAAACTGATGTGACATTTCTGCCACCAGCGTCCATGGAGTTGATTGATCTGTCATCGTAGTCCGTTATTAGAATTAGTGATTTCGGTCAATGGAATCCAGCCGACTACCCCAGCCCAGCTTGGTTCGGCAGGTTTCATAGAAGTTATGCCCTACCGGGTGAATTAATTGTAACGGCTGCTGCTTTTTGCTAATACGGATGATATCGCCAGGTTCTGATTGAAAGTCGTTCTGTCCATCACAGGTGACCTGCGGATGAAGCTCATTCAAGGAGCCCACTCGAATTTCAATATTACTACTTCCTCCAACCACAATAGGTCGACTGGTCAGCGTGTGGGGGTTCATTGGAACCAAAACAATCGCATCCAAATTAGGGTGCATAATGGGGCCACCGCCAGAGAGCGCATAAGCCGTTGAACCGGTCGGCGTTGACACAATCAAGCCATCAGACCGCTGGCTATAAACGAACTGCTCATCAATGTAGAGTTCAAACTCCATCATCCGTAATGACTTACCAGGATGTAATACAACGTCGTTAAGCGCATCACCACAACCAATGGTTAACCCATTACGCGATATAGACATTTCCAGTAAAAACCGGTTCGAAAGCACATAATCGCCGGCCAAAACCCGCTTCACCTGCACTTCCATTTCACTGGGAAGAATATCCGTCAGAAAACCGAGGCGACCCCGGTTCACCCCCAACAACGGAATGTCGTACCCCATCATACTCCGCACGGCGCTGAGCATACTGCCATCACCACCCACCACGATCACAAGATCCAGCTGCTGAGCCATATCCTCACTGTCAAACACGGGCAAATGATTATTACCTATGAGCTGAGCAGTTTTTGACTCTAGCAGTACAGAATAACCGTTATTTTCCAGAAAACTGGAAAGCCGTTTTAGGGAGTCAACAATTTCAGGGAGATGAATGTTGGCAACTAATGCAATTTTCTTGAAGTGAGTCATGGGTGTTGAAGAATCGTCCCAACGATAAATGTCAACGGATTATACACGGCCAGCAGGAACTGTTTGTCATCGTTACTTATCCCTTTTATAGGAGGGCCATTCTATGCATAAAATACGAATAAATCGCTTCTTTTTCCATCGTTGAAAAGAACTGGAAAAATTGCCTTGATCATTTGAATCACAAGGGAGTTCCCAGCACTCAAGATAAGTGCATTTATTGAATTATAGCTACATATTCGGAGATATACGGTACATATAGCTGTAATATTGACTGATCGCCTCCACTTAAAACGGACGCTCGCTTAAGCGAGTAAAACAACTCAACGAGGTGAGCAATGACAAAATCAACTCGAGCAGAGCATGAGCCGTAAGAGTAATTGCTGGGACAGCGCTTGTGTGGAAGGCTTGCTTTGAGTCATGGGCACCTGCATGCTACTAATAACCCGGCTAGCATTAGGATTATCACATTTTGGTATTATAAGGAAAACTTGGATAATGGATACGATTAGTGCGTTGTTTCAACCTCCTATAGAGAGCCTAATTTATGACACCTCTTACAATTACACATTAGTAATTATCTCCATACTTATTGCCATTTTCGCATCTCTTTCAGCACTGAAGTCTTCACTACAAATTAGCCATTCGGAAGGTGCTCTCAACAAAGCGACTTGGTCAATTGTAAGCTCATTGACACTGGGTATAGGCATCTGGGCAATGCATTTTATCGGCATGCTAGCACTGAATCTGCCATCTATAATCACCTACGACCCTGTCCTTACTATGCTCTCAGTAATTCCGAGCATCGCGGCGGCTGGCATTACATTTGGTTTCGTGTGGCATACGAAAACACACTTATCAGTAGCGGTTCGTAGCCTCATACTCGGCGCTGGCATCGGCATCATGCACTATACCGGGATGATGGCCATGCGACTGGAGGGCTTTATGCTCTACAACCCAGTCCTGTTCATATTATCGCTCTGCGCAGCCATATTCCTCGCCTACTGCGCGTTGAGTGTAAGAATATGGATGATACGCTTGAAAAAACAACAGGATGTACTGGTCGCCATCGTTTTAGGTGGCGCAGTATCTGGCATACATTACACTGGCATGGCCTCTACATACTTCATGAAAAGTGATGAGGTCATAATGCCCGCTACTTTCTGGACCACAGACACCCTCGCCTTCACCGTCGCAATTACTACGACATCAATAGCGGCTGGCACAATGGTCATGGCACTCATTGGCCGTCTTCGAGATAGTGAACAGCGTTTGAAATTCGTGCTGAATGGCGCTGGTGACGGCGCGTGGGATTGGCACCCCCAAACTAATCAAGTTAAGTTTTCCTCCCGATGGAAAGAAATAATCGGTTATGCCGATGATGAACTCCCTGATACCGACAACACATTCTATAAACTTGTTCATCCTGATGACAGAAAACGCGTACGACAAACCTTCCGGGAACAGGTTACAAACAGTGCGCTTCCCTTTGCTACCGAATTCCGCATGCAATGCATAGACAACACTTGGGTATGGATATTAAGTCGTGGGAAGGTAGTTGGGTTCGATGCCGGCGGCAATCCAACTCGAATGATTGGTACTCATACCGACATCACAAAACGCAAGAAAGCTGAGGAACAGCTTCAAATTGCAGCGACAGCCTTTGAGATAACGGATGGGGTGATGATCACAGATAGCAAGGGGACGATGCTGAAGGTTAATCGTGCTTTCACCGAAATTACCGGCTATACAGCTGAGGAAGCTATAGGACAGAACCCTCGCATCCTCAGCTCAGTTCGTCAGGATAAAGAGTTTTATCGTGCGATGTGGGAAACCATAATTAGAACTGGACAATGGGAGGGAGAAGTCTTCGACAAGCACAAGAACGGCAAAGTGCACCCTACCTGGCTCACCATCTCGGCAGTGAGGGATGACAGCGGCAACACTACCCAT
>JBLIJA010000045.1:0-12774 GCA_047635115.1 Porticoccus sp.
TTTTAGTGCATCCAGCTGGGCTCGGAGTTGATCTAGTTGTTGACTGGGGTGACATCTACCGAGATTGTTTTGTAAATGATGTAGCCGTGTTTGTTGTCGAGTTTGATTTTCTGCCGTTGACCGTTTCAGCCTCACCAGAAGGTTCTTTAATTGCTGGCCCCGGTGATGTAGCCGTTCACCCGGGTGTCGTAATTGACGCCTGAAATTATCGATGTGTTGGTTGGATGATTGCAGACGTCGCTGAATTGCTTCCAGCAATAGCTGTTCGAATCCTCGAAAACTGGCGAGACACTTCTCTCCATCTGGGCTGAGTATTTCAGCGGCAGCAGAGGGGGTTGGTGCACGATAATCTGCTACAAAGTCAGCGATGGTGAAGTCAACTTCATGACCTGCAGCACTGATAATAGGAATGTCGCTGTTATAGATCGCTCTGGCAAGGATCTCTTCATTGAAAGCCCAGAGGTCTTCCAGTGAACCGCCACCGCGCCCTACGACTAAAACATCACATCGATTATCTTCATTGGCAAGCATAATCGAGTCGGCGAGCTGTTCTGCTGCACCGCTGCCTTGTACGACACAGGGGTAAACGGTTACCGGTATCGCAGGGAAGCGACGCTTTAGTATCGAGAGAATATCGTGTATGGCTGCTCCAGTCGGTGATGTGATGATGCCTATCCGGTTGGGTAGAGAGGGTAGTGACTGTTTGTGTGTGTCGAGGAACAGTCCTTCTTTGGATAACCGGTGCTTTAGTTCATCGAATTGGCGTTGCAATGCGCCGTAGCCGACTTCTTCCATGTGTTCGATGATTAGCTGAAAATCACCACGACCCTCATAAAGGCTAACCCTGCAACGTACCAGCACATGAGTGCCGTTGTCCGGCCGAAATTGAACCAGGCTGTTGCGATTACGGAACATGGCACAGCGAGCCTGGGCTTGTCCATCCTTCAGAGTTAGGTACCAGTGTCCAGAACCTGGGCGGGAGAAGTTGGAAAGTTCACCCTCAACCCAGACTAGCGGTAGGTGGGTTTCCAGTAGTTGTCGGATGCGCCGATTAAGTTGTGAAACGGTAAGTGTGGTTGGCTGGTAATCCATAACATCATTTTCCATTACTAATGAGTTTAGTCAACGTAAAGATGGGATCTGCCGTGGTGTTTTCTGCTACTGCAGAGCAGTGAAAAATAGTGTTTTTTGAAGCTTTATCGGCTTATAATGCTTCGCTTACTTTAATAACCTCTTGTTAACTTGCATTACTGATAATGAGCTGATTTATATAACAAAACTAGTTTGTATCAGTAAAAAAGGGGTTCTAAAACCCACTCTTTGATGAGGTAAGCCATTCAGATGTTGCGAATTGCTCAAGAAGCTCTCACCTTTGATGATGTTTTGCTGGTGCCCGGATACTCTGAGGTCACTGCAAAAGATGTGTCTCTCAAAACCCGCTTGACCCGAAATATCTATCTCAATATCCCTCTTGTTTCTGCTGCCATGGATACCGTCACTGAAGCTCGACTTGCTATTGCATTGGCTCAGGAAGGTGGTATTGGCATTATTCACAAAAGTATGACTATTGAGGATCAGGCCCTGGAAGTAAGGGCTGTCAAGAAATACGAAAGTGGTGTAGTAAAAGATCCGATTACCATCAATGCCGATGCCTCGGTTAAAGCGCTGTTGGTTTTAACTCGAGAGCATAATATTTCTGGTGTACCTGTGCTTGATAATGGCGAGTTAGTGGGTATTGTTACTCGACGTGATGTGCGTTTTGAACCTAGCTTTGAGCTACCTGTCTCCGCCATCATGACGCCAAAATCACTACTGGTAACCGTCAGTGAAGGTGCCAGCCTTGTCGAGGTGAAGGCTCTACTGCATAAACATCGTATCGAAAAAGTCCTAGTCGTCAGCGACGAGTATGAGCTGCGTGGATTGATTACTGTTAAGGATATTGATAAGGCAGAAAAATACCCTAATGCCTGTAAGGACGACCAAGGTCGCTTGCGGGTTGGTGCTTCAGTGGGTACCAGCCTCGATACAGATGACCGAGTTGCCGCCTTGGTTAAAGCCGGCGTTGATATGCTGGTCGTAGATACGGCTCACGGTCATTCAATGAATGTTATTAACCGTGTACGTAAGATTAAGTCACAGTATCCCGAGATTGATGTTGTGGGCGGTAATATCGCCACTGCTGAAGCAGCTCTAGCGCTAGCAGAAGCAGGTGCTGATGGTGTTAAGGTTGGGATTGGCCCTGGCTCTATCTGTACCACGCGGATTGTCACTGGGATTGGTGTGCCGCAAGTTTCTGCTATTGCCAATGTGGCGGCTGCATTAAAAGAGAGCAATGTGACAGTGATTGCCGATGGTGGTATTCGCTATTCAGGTGATATTGCCAAAGCTTTGGTTGCCGGTGCGCATTCGGTGATGATGGGTTCTATGTTTGCGGGTACCGAAGAGGCTCCCGGTGAAATTGAGCTCTACCAAGGCCGTACCTACAAGTCCTATCGCGGTATGGGTTCTATGGGTGCCATGTCGCAAACTATGGGTTCCAGTGACCGTTACTTCCAGGACGCTAGTCAGGGTGCCGAAAAACTGGTACCAGAGGGAGTTGAAGGCCGTGTTCCTTATAAAGGTTCAGTTTCAGCTATTATCCACCAGATGATGGGAGGGCTTTGTTCCGCCATGGGTTATACCGGTAGCACCGATATTGAAACATTGCGCACCAAACCAAATTTTGTACGGGTCACCTCAGCGGGCATGGGCGAGAGCCATGTTCACGATGTGTCTATTACAAAAGAGTCGCCCAATTACCCACGTCGGTAATTGACGCCGAACATTAATATTTAAAAGGGGCTGCATATCGCAGCCCCTTTAGATTACAAACGGTTAGTTATGACTACTGATATTCATTCACAAAAAATCTTGATTCTCGACTTCGGTTCCCAGTACACGCAGCTTATTGCTCGGCGGGTGAGGGAGGTGGGTGTCTACTCAGAAGTCCGTGCTTTTGATATGTCAGAGGCGGAAATCCGTGAGTACAACCCACGGGGCATTATTTTGGCCGGAGGCCCTGAATCCGTTACTGATGGTGAATCGCCCAGAGCACCACAGTTGGTCTTTGAATTAGGTGTGCCGGTATTGGGTATCTGTTACGGCATGCAGGCCATGTCTGAACAGTTGGGTGGTAAGGTTGAAGGCTCCAAACTACATGAGTTCGGCTCTGCTCAGGTCAAGGTGCATGGTCATAGTCGGTTACTCCACGATGTGGTGGATCATGTGGATCACGAGCATGCTAGTGAAGGTAAAGGTAAAGGCGCACTACTCGATGTATGGATGAGCCATGGTGACAAAGTGTCAGCCATGCCAGATAACTTTGAATTGATGGCCTCAACGGCCTCTTGTCCTATTGCCGGTATGTACTGTGCCGATAAGGATTTCTATGGTATCCAGTTTCACCCGGAGGTGACCCACACCCTGCAGGGCATGCGTATTTTTGAACACTTTGTACTGGAAATATGTGGTTGTGAAGCGCTTTGGACACCGGCCCATATTATTGAAGATGCTATTGCTCGAGTACATGCTCAGGTAGGGACTGACAAAGTACTTCTTGGCTTGTCGGGGGGAGTAGATTCCTCGGTCGTTGCAGCATTACTGCATAAGGCCATTGGTGACCAGCTTACCTGTGTGTTCGTGGATAATGGCTTGCTGCGTAAGAATGAAGGCGATCAGGTGATGGACATGTTCGCAAAAAATATGGGCGTTCGAGTGATCCGGTCTGATGCGGAAGCGCTGTTTCTGAATGAACTTGTTGGTGCCGAAGACCCAGAACAAAAACGCAAAATTATTGGCAAAAACTTCATTGAAGTATTCGATAAAGAAGCGACAGAAATTACTGAAGTGAAGTGGCTGGCGCAGGGCACTATTTATCCTGATGTGATTGAATCCGCTGCGGCAAAAACGGGTAAGGCCCATGTGATCAAGTCACATCACAATGTAGGTGGTCTACCTGAGAATATGAAAATGGAATTGGTGGAGCCCCTGCGAGAGTTGTTTAAGGATGAGGTTCGTAAAATTGGGCTTGAGCTTGGGCTCCCCTACGACATGGTCTACCGTCACCCGTTTCCAGGTCCCGGATTGGGTGTGCGGATTCTTGGTGAGGTTAAAAAGGAATACGCCGATCTCCTGCGCGAGGCAGATGCTATTTTTATTGAGGAATTGCATAACTCTGGTTGGTATCACAAGACTAGCCAAGCCTTTGTGGTCTTTCTTCCAGTAAAATCAGTGGGGGTCGTGGGTGATGCTCGTCGCTACGAATATGTGGTAGCGTTGCGTGCAGTAGAAACAGTGGACTTTATGACAGCACGTTGGGCTCATTTACCCTACGAGCTACTCGAGAAAGTCTCAGGTCGTATTATTAATGAGGTACCCGGTATCTCTCGTGTGGCCTACGATGTTTCCAGTAAACCGCCAGCTACGATTGAGTGGGAATGATTCCACGTCTAACACTGACTAGCATCTACAAGCAGTAATCTTAAGCTAACCCGTTGTAACTAATAGTTTTTGTTTTTTTTGTCTGGCCGTTTCAGCCTCTCTCTAGCACCTCGAAGCAAACTTTTTTAATGGCATTTTATCTGATATCGTCGAGCTCAGTACGACAATATTAGATAAAACTGGCAATAAAATACGACTCTTGCATGTGGCATCAGTTGACTTTGATGATCGAATAAAACAAGCGCCTGAACCAGAATCTGAGCCTTTTAACTGGACGATATAAATCCTTATCCCTGTCATTGAATCCGTGCTTGAGCTACTACCATTGTACCGAAAATAGACGACTACTATAATGCTCGCTCAATACAGGCGCTGGCTCACTCTTCCCGCTCAAACACAGCTAGCGGGTGTGTGGTGTTAATGGCTATATGCACGCGATCACCGGGTTTGACTCGGTTTTCGTGGCTTACTCGCACGATCAATTGGGTGCCGTCCAGCAGGGAGTTGTTGTCTATATTGACCGCATAAAGCCTCGAACTTCCTTCATAGCGAACCCAGTCAATAATCCCATTGCCTTCTTCAGAGGGAGTCAGTGACAAGTCATCTGCGCGGATCAATAAATCGATATCACCGCTGGCTCCATTGTTGGGTGTGCTTGGCGCTGTGCCAAGCTCAGTGGCTACCTGATTGTGTTCTAATCGGCCGGGTAGAAAACTTGCCTCACCGAGGAAGCGAGCTACAAAACGACTGCAAGGCTGGCTAAAACAAACTTCTGGTGTTGCTAGTTGTTGTAGCACTCCGTCTTTGAGGATGCCGACTCGATCGCCCACAGATAAGGCTTCTTCTTGATCGTGGGTTACCCAGATGGCAGGAACTCCGGCGGTTTTCAATGCATTGCGGATTTCCCAGCGTAAGCTGTCTTTAAGTGTTGCATCGAGATTAGATAGAGGCTCATCGAGCAGCACCAAAGCGGGCTCATGGGCTAGGGTTCGGGCTAGCGCCACACGTTGTTTTTGTCCGCCCGACAAGCGCGAGGGCTTGGCTTGGCGCAGCGTATCCAGCCCTAAGAGCGTTAACCAATGATCTGCTTTTTTAGTATCGGTCAGCCGAAAACACACATTTTGTTCGACGGTTAAATGAGGGAATAGTGCAAAATCTTGAAACACCATGCCCACGTTTCGCTTTTCAGGTGGCACTATAGCAGTGGGCGTAGCTCGCCATCGGTCGAGTTGAATATCGCCCTCGGCAATGGGGAGTAGCCCTGCCAAGGCTTGTAAAATAGTGGTTTTACCACAGCCGGTTGGGCCTACCAGCATCAAAACTTCATCGTCGCCCAAGGCTAGGTTTAAATTTTTTACAACGTTGGTGGAGCCGTAATTCACGGTTAGATTATTGACCTTCAACATCAGTGGTGGTGATCCTCTGTAATATCGAATTCAGCCTGGCGCTCGCCAGACAGCATTAGCGCCAGGCCCAAACCAGACATCAATACCAGCAGTAAGCCGGGAATAGCCGCTCGGCCAAAGTAACCCGCTTCGTACATGCGCCACAAATAAGTTGCGAGTGTTTCAAAACCTGTGGGGCCAAGCATTAGGGTAGCGGGCAACTCCCGCATGGCTTCCAAAAATACCAGTGCTGCGCCAGCCACCATGCCGCGCAGGGTGAGCGGCAGAGTGACTCTTTGAAATGCCTCGAGGGGGCTGGCCCCTAGCAATTGCGCGGCTTGGACTAAGCTGGGGTCTAGCCCTTCGGCGGTGGAGCGAATTGATCCAACCGCTAGCGGTAAAAATCGCAATACATAGGCCATGACTAACAAGCCCAGAGTTTGGTATACAAAGGGTAGTTGTAAACCGATATAGACAAGCGCCGTCCCCATCACAATACCCGGTACGCCAAAACCAAAATAAGTGACGCGCTCCATAATACGACCCATGCGGCCTGCAATGGCCGCGTGGGCCAAAGGTATAGCCAGTACCACTGCTACCAATGCCGCTAAAAAAGAAGCGTAGGTTGAGTTCCATGCGTAACTTAACTCAAACCCTCCTATGCCTTCGCGTAGCAACCAGATGAAGAAAATCAGCAGCGGCAGGGCAATGGCCAGTAGAATAACCGGTGCGGCAGTCACTAGCATCAACACCACTTGCCACCGGTTTGGCCAGAGCGTCAAATGCCGGCCGGGCCTTTCACGGGTGCTGCTAATTCTAGACTCCAAAAAGAGTACTAAGCCGACAATCACCAGCAGTTGCAGTGACAGCATCGCTGCCTGACTCAGGCCAAAAGCGTTGTACTCCACAAAAATCACACGGGTGAACGTATTGAGTCGCATAATGGCAGGCGTTCCAAAATCCGATAAGGTATAGAGTGCCACCAACAGGCTGCCAGCCGCAATACCAGTGGCGGCTCTTGGTAGCACTACCCGCCACAGACTTTCTACCAAAGGCATCCCTAAGGTGCGAGCAGCATTAACCAGGCTGGAGTCAAGACCGAGTAGAGAGGCGCGGGTGGTTAACATCACGAAGGGGTAGGTGTAGAGAACCATGACCAAGGCCGCTCCAGTCAGGCCATTGATCGAAGGAGTGGGAATGCCGAGCAGTGTGTCAATTTCGCCACCGGGGCCAAACGCGGCATAGAGCGTGAAGGCGCCAATATAACTGGGCATTGCCAGCGGCGCGGCAAAAATAATCAGCCACAACCGCTGCCAAGGCAGCTGCACATAGGCGGTCAGCAGCGCCAGCGGTACACCAATCAAAGTCGCTCCGAACACCGTCAGAAACATCAGCAGTAAAGTGTTACCGAGTACCCGGAGATTGTGGGCGTCAAACAGTTGTGCGCCATCAGCGGCAAGCCCGAACAGCACTCCTACTGGCACCAGCGCTAACAGTGCAATGATCAACGCCAGCGGGTAAGACTTTGGCCAGTGGCTCATAATACGCCGACTTTGCGCATTAGCTCCAGAGTTGGGCGAAGATCGGCCAGCTGCGTTAGATCTACTTTGGGGGGAGAGATTTTGGCGAGAGATGGCAAGCCTTGTGGGGGCGATACGCCACCGACCAGCGGGATTTCGTAGGCTTCGCTAGCAAGATAGCTTTGTACCTGCTGCGTGAGCAGATAGCGGATGAAATTAATCGGTAAATCACCTTCACTCAGTGCCAAAATACCAGAGGCGTTGACAAGGCAGCCAGCGTCATTGTTGGTAAAGGCTAAGTCTATCCGCGCATCAGGATTGCCCGATTTAAGGCGTAAAGTGTAGTAGTGATTGGCAAAACCCAGATCAACCTCGCCCCGCTCTACTGCCATAACCACGCCCAGCTCGCCAGCGTAACTCTTGGCGTGCTTGCTGATACCACGCAGCCAATCTGCCGTGATCTTATCGCCCTCTAGCAGTCGCATAGCAGTTAAAAACGACTGGAATGACGCGTAGGCAGGTGCCCAGCCGATAGAGAGGTTAGAATCTGCCAGCGCCATAACGCTGTCGGGTATTTGCGCGGCGGTGAGCCGTTCGGTGTTGTAGGGTAGGGTGCGGAGGCGACCGGTTACAGGTGCCCACTGTGGATATTGAAATCCCGGATTCAGTTGGCTCGTCAGGTCAACCGGTAAAGACTGGGCCAATCCGGCTTCGGCTACCAGTCCGATGGCTCCAGAGTCAACTGCCCAAAAGAGATCAGCCCGGTGCACCCCAGCTTTGGCTTCCGCCACTAGGGTGTTTGCCAGCGCAGCGGTGGCACCACGTCGGATTTTCAGATTCAGTTTGGGGTTACGTTTTCGGATGGCTTCAAGAACATTCTCGTAGAGCCCACCTTCACCGCGACCTAAGTACAGCGTGAGGTCTCCTATCAAGGGTGGTAGCTGTTCTACAGAAACCGCGCTGGCAAGGTTACCGGCCAAGCTGCGGCTTACCATTACCGGCAAACTACCGAGAATGCCGGCAGTTGCCATCGCTTGGATAAAAGCTCTGCGCTGCACTTTAGAAAACATCCTTCTGATTTTTGTCGGCTTTTAGCAGCAGATACTTGGCTTGATCCAATTTGTCTTGCATGGACTGAACCACTTTACGCACATCATTGACACTGACTTTACGATCCAGTGCTTGTGGTAAAGTCACATTGAAGTCTTTTTCAAGATCTTCCACCAAGGCGGCGTCCTGTGCAATGAGTAAGCCTTCCACCCCTTCAAAGCGGTGTAGATAAGTTTCATGAACAATGGTCTTCGCAGCGCCAGGTAATTGCTCGGCGTATTTTGCCACTACCCTATCCAATCGGTGCTTGATGTCATCCAGTGTTTCAGGCGGCGTTGTAGGCTTGGATTCTGTGGACTTAACTTTGGTCAACAGTCCCTTCTGCTGATATTGGGCGGCGAGTTTAACTGCGCCTAGTGCTTGCCATAATGCCTGTCCCAACTTAGCTTGTTCAAAGCGAACTTCGGCGATGGGGGCCTTGTTGTCGATAGCCTGTTTGACGCCATATAATCCCTGCCAGATGGCGGCGTAAATCGGGACATAGTTAGTCTCGATGGCCGAATGGAAATCGACTTCCTCCCAGAGATCGATCACGGCATCGTCTTTAGCGGCCTTTTGGCTCTTTGTTTCATAGGTATCGACAATACCGCCAACCTTGGCGATCAGCCAATTAACTTCTTCAGCGTACTGCCCTAAATGTCCCTGAAGATCATTGATATGTTCGCCGATAGCGCCATTTGCTGAAGCCTGCCCACTCAGTAGCATGGCAAAAAGCCCGACAGTCAGAGATAAGTTGCGATACTTCTGGATTAAAGGATGCATAAAGATACTCGTTTAGAGTTTTCAAATGCAAATGATACCTATTATCAATTTTAGTGTAAAGAGGAAGAGAATACATAGTGATTAGTCTTACGGCCGTACTTGCTAAACAATAATGTAGATATAAGTAGGGGTTAAATTCAGTCTGTATTCAGTAGAAGTTAGGGGTTTTATAGAATTTTCGTGTATTTTGGACTAGCCATAACAGCTTATATGGCCCCGCTAGCAAACCGACTGCTTGTCAGTTATCGTGTTTGGCTTGCGTCATGTGACTGGGAAGGCTCAGTCCCGAAGGGATGAACGAACAGTGAACCTGAAAAGGAACGCCCTGACGCCCAGGTTCTTGTCCAAAAGTGTTAGATTTCGGTCAAGAGTATTTTATGCCCCGTAGCGCGTTTTTTGTAACCCACCTTTAGCGTACACTTAGGTCTGTCACATGGCTTCGGTCTTTGAATATGAGTATTTAAAGGCGGCTGATGACCTACTTGTCTAAAGTTCTACTTTGAAGGGTGTTTGTACAGATCGCATTTTCGGGGGGCAATATGAAATATTTATTGGTCGCGACGGCAGTTTTCGGGCTGATTTACGTGGTGTTCATAGAGAGTAATAGATCCCAAAATAATGATGATCGCCCCGAAGTTATCTATCAGAGAGAAGTTAATAAGCTTGAGGATATTGAGGGTTTATTACAGGAAAACGTTGACCAGATCCGTGAAGAAATGGATGAAATTCGATAGATTTTCCGTTATTTTTTCTTTTAGTTTTTTATTTCGTATTAAAAAATATCCCGATGCCTTTCCAAGTTAATGTATTAACGGTTATAGCATGATGGAAGGAAAGCGTTACACCCCAGCCGATAGTGATTGGATGAACAGGGCGTTAAGTCTTGCTGCCCAGGCCGCTGAAGTGGGCGAAGTCCCGGTTGGAGCCATCTTGGTCAAGAATGGTGCTGTGATTGGTGAGGGGTGGAATCGATCTATTTCTTCCTGTGATCCGACTGCTCATGCGGAGGTAGTGGCATTGCGTGATGCAGCCTCCCGGCTGAAGAATTACAGGCTGCCAGAAACGACTCTTTACGTCACCATTGAACCCTGCACCATGTGTGTTGGCGCCATACTCCATGGGAGGGTTGGTCGTCTTGTCTACGGTGCCACGGAGCCAAGAGCTGGTGCTGTTGCCAGTCAGTTGAGGTTAACTGAGATGACTCACTACAATCATAAGATCGATGTGGTTGGTGGGGTCATGGCTAAAGAATGTAGCCAGTTAATGAGTGAGTTTTTTCAAAAAAAACGCCAAATTAATTTAATCAAAAAGCCATAAAAATAAAAACAAGAAAATACCGACAAGTTCATACCTACAGCGAGAGAAGTGAACTGGGGTTCCAGTCGCTTGAATTGGGAAAGTCAAAATCTTGTTCTCGTTCACTGCGGCGCTGGGCTTCTAGTGAATGCCATTTTAATATTGCTTGGAAATGAAGAATATTCTGGACATATCCCACAGGCTCTTGGCCGCGGGCATAGCCATATCGCACGGTAGTGAAATATTTCTTTTGTTGTAGCAAAGGGAGCGATTTTTTCACTTCTTCCCACAAGTTAGGATTTCTTTTATCTCTGTCCGTTAATACCCGCGCGTCCTCCAAGTGTCCCATGCCCACATTGTAGGCAGCCAGGGCAAACAAGGTGCGATCTTTGCCAGTGATACTTTTTGGTAAGCGTGATTTTGTCTTTAGAAAATATTGCACTCCACCTGTCAGGCTTTGCTTGGGGTCGAGACGATCAGACACGCCCATTTCTTTGGCCGTGGGTAATGTGAGCATCATCAGGCCTCGTACACCGGTGGGTGAGGTGGCTTTATCATTCCAATGTGATTCTTGATAGGCAATGGCTGCGAGCAGATGTCTGTCGATATCATATTCTTTGGCAATTGCATTAAGCATCTTTTCGTATTTAGGCAATCGAGTATTGATCCGGCGAAGGAAAAGTTGGGAGCCAGCTAGATTGAACCCTTTGGTTTGGATCAACGACGCATTTTTAAGCAGCTCAAGGCCCCCACTTTCTCTAAAATTTCTTAAAAATGTATTTGCCGTATCTATTAATGAATTGTCACCGTGTAAAGAAAAAGCCCAGGCTACAGGTTGTGGTTCTGATACATCAAATGCTGCACGTGCATTGGGATAGATACTTCGATCAACCAAATAGGATGTGGAATCGACAATGGCATAGTCAGCCTTACCGGAATGTACCTGAGACATGAGGTCGAGCATCTCGAGACCTTCAACTTCTTCCCATTGTAGGCCTGGGTGCTTAAGCTTCAATTTGGAGAGCCGTTCACTGTGAGAACTGTTGGGTATAACCAGTAAGCGGCCACCGTTGAGGTCGCCAATATTTTTGGGGCGTTTGGTGCCATTTCGATAGATGAGTGTTTGTGTTACATGATAGTAGGGATTGCTGAAACGTATTTTTTCATGCCGTTCGGGTGTGATGGTTAGGCCTGCAGCGGCGAGATGCCCCCGCGGTCCTCCAACAGCTAATAGGGCTCCGCTCAGTGAGCTCATGGCGGTTACTTTTAATTCAACATCCAGTGTTTTCGCAAATTCTTTGGCTAAGAGGTATTCAAATCCACCTTTTCCTTTTGCATTCTTAAAGTAGGTCGTGGAGCCCATTAGGGTAAGAATGCGCAGTTCATTATTACTAAGGACTTCTTCTAGTGTGGTGGGGGCACGGCTGGTGGATAGGGTGAGAGCAAAGACAAAAAGCAATACGCATAGAGCGATACATTTCGTTGTCCTCTTAAAGTGAAAATAAAAGCCACGCATACTTCGATCCCGTCATAAGGTCCCATTTTAAAGCTAACTTTAGCCACTGACGATTGTCGCCATTCTAGTCGGTGTTTTTTATCCAGCAATAAATGGAATAATTTAGTATATCTAGATTAGAGACAGAAGTAGGGTGGTACAACTGTTTTCTGATGTGGTCAGGATTGCAGTAGCGGAGTGGTTAAATGAGTCATTTCAGTCGATGACGTATTGATGTCAATTCCAGTACAATAACTGCCTTTAAATTCTGCCTGATTAGAGCTATTCCAAGATGCTGATTTTCCGCGGTGCTCCGGCGCTTTCTGAGTTTCGAAAACAAAAACTCTATTCCTCCCTGAAAGCGATTGAACCAGCCATAGAGGGTGTTTACGCCGAGTTTGTGCATTTTGTGGAAGTTGCGGGTGACTTAACAGATGTTGAGTTAGCGACCCTCGCTGCACTGCTGACTTACGGGCCTCAGGCTACTGCTGAAGCCCCTGAAGGTGAGTTGCTTCTGGTTGTTCCGCGCTCAGGTACTATTTCGCCATGGTCGAGCAAGGCTACTGACATTGCCCACAATGCCGGACTGACATCTGTGCTCCGTCTGGAACGAGGTATCACCTATTACCTCCGGGGCACTATTGTCAAAGAGCATCGCCAGCGGATTGAAGCACTTTTGCATGATCGAATGGTAGAAGCGATTTTTACTGATATGTCTGATGCCGAA
>JBLIJA010000046.1:0-12716 GCA_047635115.1 Porticoccus sp.
TTGCTAAAAAAAGGGGCTGGTCTTAAGACCAGCCCCTAAAAGTGGAGACAAAAAGTGGGAAATGGTGGAGAGGTTACTTTGTGCTAGCAAACTCAGGATAGGCCTCAATGCCACACTCCGAGGAATCTACACCCTCATACTCTTCCTGCTCACCTACCCGTATCCCGATAACAGCTTTTAGGGCAGCCCAAACAATTAAACTGGTGACAAAGGTCCAAGCGAAGATCACACCAATACCGGTGAGCTGACCCACTAGAGTCGCATCTTCGTTTCCAGAGAGGCATACCGCCAACAATCCCCAGATACCGGCCACACCGTGTACAGAAATAGCACCCACAGGATCATCGATTTTCAGCTTGTCCATGGTCGTTACTGAAAAGACAACAATAACACCACCTACAGCACCAATCAGTGTGGCGCCAATAGCGCCCCACGCCAGTGGTTCCGCGGTAATAGAAACCAAACCAGCCAAAGCACCATTCACCGCCATGGTGAGATCAGCCTTACCAAACAGGATATGACCAAGAAGCAATGCTGCAATCAAGCCACCGCAAGCTGCCGCATTGGTGTTGACGAAGATATTGGCAACTGCATTGGCTTCGCCAATATCAGACACTTTTAACTCCGATCCACCATTAAAACCAAACCAGCCCATCCAGAGAATAAACATACCAATAGCCGCCAGCGGCATATTGGCACCGGGAATCGCATTGGTACGACCATCTGCCGTGTATTTGCCTTTACGTGCACCGAGTAACAACACGCCGGCCAACGCAGCAGTAGCACCGCACAGATGCACCACACCTGAACCCGCAAAATCCTGGAAGCCTGCAGCATCAAGGAAGCCGCCGCCCCATTTCCACATACCCTGCATAGGATAAATGAAGCCGGTCATCGCGATAGCAAAGATCAGGAATGCCCAGAGTTTCATCCTCTCAGCAACAGCACCAGATACAATCGACATGGCAGTAGCAACAAATACTACCTGGAAGAAGAAATCTGCAGCACCGGAGTAATACGTTGCACCGCCGCTTGCAAGCACATCTTCTGCGCTAGCATTGGCAATGCTATTGCCAAACCACAAATCAGGCAGAATACCGCCTTCGCTGCCGCCGTACATAATGGTGTAACCCATCAATAGGTACATGACGCAGGAAACAGCATATAGCGCTACGTTTTTAGTTAGAATTTCAGTGGTATTTTTAGAGCGAACTAGCCCCGCTTCCAGCATGGTAAAACCCGCTGCCATCCACATAACAAGAGCACCGCACACGAGAAAATAAAACGTGTCTAATGCGTACTTTACTTCAATAATTTCAGGACTCATGATTCAAGTCTCCCCTGTTTATAAAATGTGAAGTTATACTGCTTCAGCACCCGTTTCACTGGTACGGATTCGAATCACTTCTTGCAGATCCGAAATAAAAATCTTACCGTCACCAATTTTTCCGGTACTAGCCGCTGAGGTGATTGCCTCAATGGCACCGTCAACCATGTCGTTTGCTAGGGCCAGCTCCAATTTTACTTTTGGAAGAAAGTCCACCACATACTCAGCGCCTCGATAAAGTTCGGTATGACCTTTCTGCCTACCAAAACCTTTCACCTCTGTTACCGTCACGCCTTGCACGCCGATAGCGGCGAGAGCTTCTCGCACATCATCCAGTTTAAAAGGCTTAACAACTGCTGTGATCATTTTCATCGCATTGCTCCTTAGATATTACGGTGCCCCCTCAATCGAGAGCACCGCCCTTTTTAATTACAGACTTTTACTAATAGCAAAGATAA
Organism: Porticoccus sp.; assembly: GCA_047635115.1. Classification (GTDB taxonomy): domain Bacteria; phylum Pseudomonadota; class Gammaproteobacteria; order Pseudomonadales; family Porticoccaceae; genus Porticoccus. The sequence goes on from JBLIJA010000046.1 coordinate 1,786, forward strand.
CAGAGCTGTCACACCAATCAGTGCCCCAGCACTCATCTTTATCAAGATCGGTATCGACCCAGCTTAGACTGAGATCCACACCCATCCAGGATTTATTCAGCGTAATGGAATAGTCGGAATAGCTATCTTCCCCATCTCCCAAAAAAGCTTGGTCAGCATCTTTGGGCTTACTGTCATCACTATCGAATTCATATGAGTTCAAACCGTAGTGTAAATCCAGCGAAAACTCCTGTGGAAGGCTTAAACTGTAATCACCGTAGACATAGTAAAACTCACCCGTTTCTAACCAATAGTCATCAGAGTAGGCGACGCCCAGAGTGAAATCAGAAAAAGAAACGCTACCGTAGATTTCTTGGTAATCAAGATCACGCTTCCCAGTAAATGCAAACGCGGTTTCGTCAGACCCGGGGTAATCGTAATAGATATATCCTACGTCGTAAGACATGTTTTCATTTATGTTTCCCCCATAGCCCGCATAGTAATCGAGCTCAAAATCAGCATCGGAGCTATCGGGATCTTGGAAATCAACGACTGACCCCCAGGTTCCTACATAAATGCCATTTTCAAAGGCCACATCAAATCCGCCCTGAATGGCTGGATCTGTATCATTTTGAGAAATACCACGAAACTTATAGTCAGAGGTTAACGTCACATTGCCTGACACTTCAGCGGCAGTAGCAACAGAGGCAACCATCGGCACGGTCAGTGCGAGAGTCGTTATAGCGAGTGTTTTTTTGAAAGCATTCATAAGCTTCTCCGAAATAGTAACAACAGCAAAAAAATTTATACACGTAACCAATTACATGGTTTCGATAGGAATGATGCATTTTGCATGCCAACAACCCTGAAGCCCGCGTATTCTCGAATCTTGGTAACACGCGCACCAAAACAGTGTCTTAATTTGGTGCAAAAAACCATAATCCGAATCGATAACGCACCATAAAGCGATAGAGAAAGAATAGATTCGGCATGAAAAAATATTCAGGTTAGAATAGCTACTGTTTTAAAGGAGCTACCGATCAATGAAGCCAGACGAGTTACTCGACCAGTTTTTGCATCAGCTAAATAGTGTCCTAAAACCTGGGGCCGAGGCCCTTGGTAGTGAGTTTCAGCAAAAGATGCGTACTGCCGCCCAAGCAGCTTTTGATAAATTGGATCTAGTGACACGAGATCAGTTTGATGCTCAGCACGCCGTATTGGCCCGCACCAGAGAAAAACTGGACGCACTGGAAAAGCAACTGACTGAACTGGAATCTCACGTTAGCGGTAAATAAAACAACCAATGAAATGTGTGTCTAATAAAGACTAATGGACAGAAATGCCACCCGTTCTATATTAGAAAAAAGATCCTAGAGAGAAGTAGAACACCCGGCGAAGCCGATAGCACGGAGAAATGATTATCTGCTCAAACACCAGGGAGGATAACAATGGCACTTGCCATTATTCATACGCGCGCCAAACGTGATCTAGTTGTGCCCATGGACAATGCCGATGAAACAGCCTTGGCAAATAACACCGCTGCTTACCCTGCCAACCATCTGCTCACGGTATATGCAGACCTCAATGAACTAGTCGGTCAACATCACGCAAATATGCACTGAAAATCGCTGCCGCGGGGGGCCACAATCTACTAATTAGTTATTACCATGGCATCTTGTTTCTCGATGAACTACTTTGTAGACTGAAAGAAGCCTAGATAAACCTAGAGCGCTAAAGATTAGAAGCCTTACATTTTATAGGGTAAATTAGGTTTCAACTAAAATTAGACAAATAATTATACCGAGACTGCAAAGTCTTCTTTCTACTTGAAAAATAAATTCGAAAAAAAGACCGCTAATGAATAAGATTGCGTTGATTCATAAGCCAGAGTTAATACACAATGTCTGATTTCGACCCAAAGCGGTCATTCGAGCAAATGACATACCTCCTTGATTTTTGAAGATACAGGGTTATGATGATCTGAAAGCAAATGCCAGAACATAAAAGGCACCCTTGAAATACTTGCTAAGACAACTGATCAAAAAATAATCCTCAGCACCCTTTTGCTTTCCAATTTACTCGTCCCTGTTTACTGCTAGCTATAGTTTTTTATTATTTTTATAGGTTATTACATTGCTTAAATTTATTTTACCGTTGTTAGCTTATTTCTCCGGTTTCGGTTTTTTCGGCATACTTGCTGCTTGGTTTTTTGGGTCGAGTCTAGATCGCTTCTTTTCCTTAGGGTTAGGTGCGATTAACCCCTTAACCAATGAAAAACGTCAAACCATTTTCATGGAAACCGTTTTTCTCTTAAAAGGTAAATTAGCCAAAGCGGACGGTCATATATCGGAGGATGAAATCAATCATGTTGAGCAGTTTATGGCGCAGCTAGGTATGACGTTTGAGCATCGAAAAAAAGCAATAAATTTATTTAAAAAAGGTTCTACCGAAGGGTTTTCCATCGAGCCGGTACTAGATGATTTTTTAATCGTTTGTGGGCATACCAATAACCTTAAGCAGTTGCTATTAGTCTTTTTAATTGCCATGGCGTTAGCGGATGGTGTTGTCGACCAAGCTGAAGAATCATTATTAAGAACCGTTGCCGCAAGATTAGGATTTTCAAGTATTGAGTATGAACGGCTGCTTGCCATGGCCAAAAGCCAGTCGCACTTTTCAGGTGGCGGCGGGTCGGCAACAACAGCATCGGATCTAGACGATGCTTATAGCGCATTAGGCGTGAGTGCTCAAAGCACAGACCATGAAATTAAGCGTGCATACCGAAAACTAATGAGCCAGTATCATCCCGATAAATTAATGGGTCAGGGCGTGCCTAAAGATATGATTAAGGTGGCCACAGAAAAGACCCAAGAAGTTCAATCGGCTTACGACTTTATTAAAAAAAATCGCAGTAGACATTAGTTTTTAAATATAAGGGTTGATTGTTGTTTTATTCAAAAGGTGACGGGGAGATTATTTTTTGACAAACCAAGAAATAAGCAAGCCACCCTACCTTGTAAAGTATAAGCTGGATCGCGCGGGCAAGATCAATGGCCATATGTCGAGCCAGTAAGTCATCCTGTACTGTCCACTCAGCGAGTCCCAAAAAGCACTGTTCCAAGGTGCCGCCCAACAGCTCGGGCTTTCTGCTATAGCGTTTAACCGAATCCCTAAAGTAGCGCGCACAATTGCCGATCTGGAAAACAGCACTGGGTTAAGCATTGATTATCTGACAGAGGCACTTGGATACCGGATAACACTTACCTGTTAACCAACCCTGACTTATTGCCACCCAGCCATGAAATTATAAAGGCACGAGTGTTATAGTCCGCATAACGAGAGGATACTTTCATGGCCTACCACTCTACCGACACCAGTACTGATAACACCAATGATATGGACACCAATGCTAACTCATCCGGCTTTATTCCTAAGCTAGATAGCATGCTGAATAGTCTGCTTGAGAAAACACCCAACTTGGATGATAACACCGTAGACAATATCGACACACGACTGCGTGCAAGTATCGTCAAGCTCACCAACGGCATGTCGCCCATGCAGTTGATTCTGGCTTATACGGACTGGCTGGGGCACTTGGCCCTTGCGCCTGTCCGGCGCCTTCAACTGTTGCAAAGTCTGGCGGAAAAAGTGTTGCAGTTGTCCGCAGCTGCAGCAAAAGCAGTCACAGAAAAATCCGATGAATCCCTGCCTCAAACATCATCATTATTTAAACATGAGCTCTGGAAAAAGCCCCCGTTTAATATGCTGGCCCGAGGCCATTTGGCCACCATGGATTGGCTGAAGGAACTGGCCACCGATATTCCCGGCATGGACCCAGCCAACACTGAGCTCGTTAATTTTATTAATGAGCAGATATTTCAATTACTGTCGCCATCCAACTTTCCGCTCACTAATCCGGAGGTTCTAAAAACCACCTGGGATGAAAAAGGACGCAATCTTCTAGAAGGTATCAGTAATCTACATAAAGACATTCAAGCGTCATTACTCAAGAAGAATACTCCTGAGATGGGTGACTTTAAGGTCGGTGAAAATCTAGCTACAACACCAGGAAAGGTCATTTTTCAAAATGAGTTAATGGAACTCATTCAGTACAGCCCAGCAACCAAAACGGTTATTAAAGAGCCCGTATTAATCGTGCCCGCCTGGATAATGAAGTATTACATTCTAGACCTCACGCCAGAAAAATCACTGGTGAAGTATCTGGTTGATCAGGGGAAAACTGTTTTTATGATCTCCTGGAAGAATCCTGGCAAAGATGACCGGGAACTCTGCCTGCATAACTATCTGAAATCAGGCATGTTTGCCGCTCTGGATGCAGTCAAAGCCATCGCGCCCAAAACAAAAATCAATGCAGTAGGTTACTGCATTGGTGGCACCTTACTGTCAATTGGTGCTGCCACACTTGCCCGCCAAGACGATGATATTTTCAACAGTATTACCTTACTCGCCGCTCAGGTGGACTTCACAGAACCCGGAGAAATCAAACGGTTTCTAGGCTCCAGCCAAATGGCATTCCTCAATAGTCTCATGTGGACCGATGGTTACCTCGAAGCCTCCAGCATGGGATCTGCCTTTAAGGCCCTGCGTGCTGAGGATATGATCCTGAAACCCGCAGTGGATCGTTATTGCCTTGGCCAAGATACCCAACCAAATGCCTTGATGGCCTGGAATGCTGACGGCACCCGTATGCCTGCCAATATGCACAGTCGGTATCTACAACAGCTGTTTATGGAAAACCAGCTCGCCTCGTGCAAGTATATCGTCGACGAGAAACCCATAGCACTCCAAGATATCCGGACCCCTTTATTTGTCGTCGGCACCACTACCGATCATGTGGCGCCATGGAAATCTGTGTATAAAATTCAGGGGCTAACACGCTCAGAAGTCACTTTTTTGCTCACCAACGGTGGGCACAATGCTGGAATTGTCTGTGGCCCGGAACACCCTCGACGTCAATTTCAGCTCGCAATTCACGACCCTATGGACAAATACATTGATCCGGATACGTGGACTGAAACGACAGAGACCCAAGAGGGTTCATGGTGGCCTGTATGGAATCATTGGCTAGATGAACACAGTATTGGCGAAGTACCAAAGCGAACAATCGGGGCCAGTAAAGCGGGTTATAACGTGCTACGTGATGCGCCGGGTGACTATGTGTTTGGCTAGAATAGCGTGTTCGGGTAGCATCGAGTCTTTGGTCAATACCCGTACTTTAGAAAAAACTGGTAATAGCGCTGGCGACGGTCTGTCGCCCTGCTACAATCCTCTGCCTTTTTGCAGCCCGGAATAGCCAGTACTCTTGAAGAACCTCAACCCACAACAAAAAGCTGCTGTTAAATATCTCGATGGGCCATTATTAGTACTGGCCGGTGCTGGTAGCGGCAAAACCAGTGTGATCACCCGAAAGATTGCCTATCTGATCAACCAGTGCGGCATCAGCGCCCGGAATATTGCTGCCGTGACGTTTACCAATAAAGCGGCCCGGGAGATGAAAGCGCGGTCCGGTAAGCTAGTGAGTGGCAAAGAGGCCCGCGGCCTGACTGTTTCCACCTTCCACAATCTGGGCCTTACCATTATCCGTCGGGAGAGCAAGCAACTCGGCTTCAAACGTGGCTTTTCAATCTTCGATGCCGAGGATGCTAAAAATCTGCTCAAAGAATTAATGCTAAAAAGTTCTGATCTGGATGCAGACCATCTGGATCTTGCACAAAGTCAGATCTCCCGTTGGAAGAATGATCTGCGCTCACCCGCTCAGGCGCTGTCTCAAGCAGGGAATAGCGGCGAGCAGTCCATCGCCATGGTCTACGAGCGCTATAGCCAGGCACTGCGCGCCTACAATGCCGTGGATTTCGATGACCTGATTCTGATCCCTGCGTGCCTGTTGCGGGACCACCCGGATATTCTGGAAAAATGGCAGAACCGTATCCGCTATCTATTGGTGGACGAATACCAGGACACCAACCACGCCCAATACCAGCTGGTGAAATTATTGGCGGGCACGCGCTGCGCACTAACCGTCGTCGGGGATGATGATCAGTCTATTTATGCCTGGCGTGGTGCTAAGCCAGAAAACCTGGTTCAACTGAACGAGGATTTTCCTGGGATAAACGTGATCAAATTGGAGCAGAATTACCGCTCTACCGGTCTGATCCTAAAAGCGGCTAACCAACTCATTGCAAACAACCCCCATGTGTTTAGTAAATCCCTGTGGAGTGAACTTGGCCCAGGTGATCCGCTGCGATTGATTCGCACCCCCAATGAGGAGGTGGAAACGGAACGGGTGGTGAATGAAATTCTGGATATGAAACTGCGCAAACATTGCCATTTTCGTGATTTTGCTGTTCTTTATCGGAGCAACCATCAAGCCAAATTACTTGAGATGAAATTACAGACTCAAGCTGTGCCCTATCACCTCAGTGGTGGAACCTCTTTTTACGCCCGTACTGAAATAAAAGACATCATGGCCTATTTGCGGCTGGTGGTGAATTCCGATGACGACAACGCTTTCCTGAGAGTCATCAATACACCTCGACGCCAGATTGGCACTTCCACACTGGAGAAACTCGGTCATTACGCCAATGAGCGACACAGCTCATTGATGGATGCCATCGATGAGGTTGGTTTGCAGTCTCAAGTCCCTTTCCAAAACCTGGAACGACTACAGCGATTCAAGCATTGGGTTAAAAATGTGGAACGCAGCTGTAGCAATAGCGATGCTGTTGCTGCTATTCGTGAAATGGTGCATGACATCGATTACGAAGGCTGGCTTCATCAAAATGCTAGCAGCGGTGCTGTGGCCGAAAAACGCATGGGCAACGTCAACTTCCTACTGGATCAAATCAAAAAACTGCTGCAAAAAGATGATATGGCGGTGGCAGGCGAAGATGACAGCGAAGCGGGTTACCAAGAAAGCACCGATGAAGGCCAGATGAAAGATGCCATCGCTAAACTCATATTACGGGACTTACTGGATCGTCAAGAGGAAGAATCTGCCGATGACAAAGTCCAACTGATGACACTCCATGCTGCCAAGGGACTAGAGTTTCCTCACGTCTTTCTCATTGGCATGGAAGACGGAATTCTTCCTCACCGCAACAGTATTGATGAAGGCAACCTAGAAGAAGAGCGTCGGCTTGCCTATGTGGGTATCACCCGGGCGAGACAAACCCTCACCATGACCATGGCCAGTAAGCGCAAACAATTTGGTGAGATTCTAAGCACCACCCCCAGCCGATTTATGGATGAGCTGCCGCAGGACGATCTAGAGCGGGAAGGATTTGGCGACAGCAATCCAGAGGTCGCCAAAGATAAAGGTCAGAAATCACTGGATGCGCTAAAAGGGTTGTTTTCCTGACAACTACGCATAGGCAGCGCCTCGCCCCCGCTGACAAGTCCTCTTCCAGATCATATAGAGCCAAGCTGCCAGTACTTCCGGCGAGCGCATCACAATTACTCAATTTTGATAAAAACGGAACAGATTATTATGAAGAAGTACTTGAACTCGCGTCCAAAGACCCGGTCATTGCCGCTCAAATCATTAAGCTTTCCAAGATCTTTACGCCCAGCACGCAATTTCACCGAAACCTCTGGATTCATTCATTACAGGTAGCTGTTTCATCAAGAAAGCTGGCTCACCTGAACAAACTAAACACGGAATAATCCTATTTAACCCGTATTCTCCGTAAAATTAGTCGATTTATTCTACCCATGGACGATCTAGAGAAGTTTAATGCACTGGGAGGAGATCCAACCTCCGACCAAGAACTGATGATCAAAGAGCATGGAATATTTGGCCATACTAGTGCAACTATAACCATTGCCTTACTCATAAGCTGGAGCATACCTGAACCCATTTATCAAGCTATCACTTAAAACCAGAGACAGAACCCCGCCAACCACGTAGTAAATTCACTCAAGCGGCGTCATCAGTGACACTTTTCGATGTCCTATCCGTCGCTGACGGTCTCACCTTACCTGCCCTACAAAAGCTCGAAATAGCAGAGATGGATGAAACCGAAATTAAACGCTTAATTGGGAAAATCCTAACCAAAGCGGGCAGTCATGGGCTGTTTGCCGCACCCGTTTTTCTAGCCAAGTCACTGACCTGAATTAGTGAAGAGGCTGCCGACCTGGCTTCATCTCTGGATCTGCCATAAGACCTGAAAAAGCTATGGACAGTTAAATGGCAATCGCTGGTCGATCATGACTTCTGACGGAGATAACGTGCAACCATAGGCCAGAACCTCGACACCGGCGTCCATTGCCTTGCACAGGGTTACCCCATAGGTAGGATCTATATCATTGGCAGGACCAATAGAATCAGCCCCGGTGTGTTGTACGCAAAAGACCAGTGCAGCACGATGTCCTTGTTCAACCATAGCAGTCAGCTCACGTAAATGTTTTGTGCCGCGGGTCGTTACGGCATCAGGAAATTGAACCGACCCCTTGCCCACGCCTAACGTGGCATTTTTCACCTCCACATAACATCGCCGTTCACCTTGGCTTAACAGTAGATCAATCCGGCTATTTTCTTCACCGTATTTCACCTCTGGGCGAATACTCTCATAACCCTGCAACTCGACAATCGTGCTATTTTCAATGGCTTCTCGAACTAATTTATTTGGGCGGTTGGTATTAACACCCGCTAAAAACCCATCCGGGGTTGTGGTTATTTCAAGGGTACCGGGCAACTTGCGTTTCGGGTTGTTGGAGCGTGAAAACCAGCAGGGTGTTTCTGGGGCCCAACAGTTTTTCATCGAACCGGTATTCGGACAGTGGATGGTTAGCTCTGCGCCATTATTAAGTCGAATATCTGCCAAAAACCGTTTATAACGATTCAATAGCACAGCTTTTTCAAAGGGTGGTTTAATCTTCATTTGGGCGCCTTAATTTGAGCTGTTGCTGACCAAGTCTACTTCAGTGACTGACCTAAGCGACTTGACTAAGTGCTTGCCTCATCCGCTCAACACCCAGCTTAAGCCGATCCAGAGGCTCGGTATAGGCAAACCTCACATGGTGATTCGCTCGATGATGACCGAAATCAGTGCCTGGCGTACAGGCCACACCATGCTCATAGAGCAAGTGCCAACAAAAGGCCTCGCAATCATCAGTGAACGCTTGCACATCGGCGTACACATAAAATGCACCCTCAGGCACATGGCTGACGCCAAATCCTAGCTCTCGCAATGCCGGCACCAAAAAATCCCGCCGCTTTTTGAACTCGTCCCGGTGCTGCTCAAGAATACTAATGGTCTCTGGTTCAAAGGCCGCCAAGGCAGCATATTGAGCGACACTCGGGCTTGAAATATAGAAATTCTGAGCCAGAACATTGATGGTATCGGTCAATCCCTCAGGTATAACCATCCATCCCAGCCGCCAACCCGTCATACCGAAATATTTTGAGAAACTATTAACGACAAAGGCCCCGTCGGTGATCTCGAGAATAGATGCGACTGGCTCGTTTCCATAGGTCAGTCCATTATAAATTTCATCAACAATAAGATTTCCACCACGATCTGAAACTTCTCGATACAACGCCGCCAAGTTATTACGACTAATAATTTCACCCGTGGGATTACTGGGCGATGCCACCATCACGCCAACGGTATTATCCTGCCAGTGGGATGCCACCAACTTCGCTGTAAGTTGATAGTTACCACTGGGGTCTACGGGAACAAACTGTGGCTCGGCATCAAGGCGACGTACAAAGTTTGGATTGCAAGGGTAGCCAGGATCTGACATCAGCAGACCATCACCAGGGTTTAGCAGCAAATCACAAATCATACCCAAGGCCGCGCTGCTTCCGGTTGTCACGATAATCCGCTGTGGGTCAATAGTCAGGCCATAACGCTGTTGATAATAGTCGGCAATAGCTTGGCGCAACTCCGGTATACCACAGGGGGGAGTGTAGAACGTCTTGCCCTCAGCAAGGGCCTGTTTTGCTGACTCGACAATAGGGCCGGCAGTAGCAAACCCGGGTTCACCGATAGCCATCCGCACAATATCCCGACCCTGAGCCTGAAGCTCAACGGCAGCCTGAATAAAATCTACCACTTTAAATGATGTCAAGTGACGAGTTCGATCAGCTAACCTCACGCAGTCACACTCCTTATACCATGTAAATTAGGTCAAAAAATGCAACATATTATGGCGCTATTAACTCTGCAATCAAATAGAGTTCGCCCTCAATAGGAACGAAATGACATACGGGACAAACAATCTAAAAAGTCACTTAAACGGATAAATTGTACAAATAACAAGATAAATAGTATTTTTTTACTTGAAAAAATTCCCCGCTGGCACTATAAACCCGGATCTCGCAAATCACCGAGCGCTGGAACACATGCCAAAGAACGCAGAAACAACGACTATTGCCTCAGCCCATGGCTTCACTCCCTACACCGAAAAGAAAGGTGAGGAGTACATGAATGGTGCGCAGAAAGAACACTTCAAAAAAATGCTGAGGTCCTGGAAACAGGAACTGATGGAAGAAGTGGATCGCACTGTATCCCACATGAAGGATGAAGCATCCAACTTTCCTGACCCCGCAGACCGAGCCACTCAAGAAGAAGAATTCAGCCTTGAGCTTCGCACCCGTGATCGCGAACGCAAGTTGATTAAGAAAATCGACAGTACGATGGAGCGCATTGAAAACGACGACTACGGTTTTTGCGATCAGTGTGGCGTAGACATCGGTATTCGCCGACTTGAAGCACGCCCAACGGCTAGCCTTTGCGTTGACTGTAAGACTCTTGATGAAATCAAAGAAAAGCAGCTTACCGGCGGCTAGCTTACCAGCGATTGACTTGCTGGTAAGCTACAGTTTACGGGGACAGCACCTGCCGCCCCCGGCATTGCCATGACAGCACTCCTGCCTGAATGCCCTTATATCGGGCGCTTTGCCCCCTCTCCCTCCGGCCCCCTGCATTTTG
>JBLIJA010000047.1:0-12306 GCA_047635115.1 Porticoccus sp.
TTTGGATAGCCAAAACGGGTATTCCACTCAAGCGGTTTACGGATATCTGAAATTTTTATTATCGCTTATAGAAGAAGAATCGCCAGAATATATTGCTGCGGCTTTTGATGAGAGCCGGGGAAATTGTTTTTGAAATCAGATTTACCCTGCTTATAGAACTAATCATGTGTTGCCAGATGAGGCGTTGGCGTTTCAGCTCAATACCTGTGTGGAAGTAACGGGCATTTTGGGTATCACTGGATTGGTCAGTGATACCCATGAAGCAGACGACATTATAGAGATTCTCGCAAAGCGTGGCCGTCAAATGAACGGTCGTTAGATTATTGTGGTGAGTAGGGACAAAGATCTGATGCAGCTGGTAGGTGCTAATGATGTTATCTGAGGTTTTGGTCAGGCTGAGCCACAAGATCGTTCTGCCGTTATGGGTAGAATGGGTATATGGCCGGAGCAGTTGGCCGACTACTTAGCACTGGTCAGTGACAGTATCGACAATATCCCTGGTGTTTCTGGTATTGGGGCCAAAACGGATGCTGTGTTACTCCAACATTTTGGCGATATTCAGACCTTGTTGCAGGCCGGCGATCAGATCGCCGGGGTACCTGTTAGGGATGAAAAAAATTTATCCGCCAAGATTGACGCATATGGCGAGAAAGCTCACCAGCATTGCCGAGGATGCGCCCATGGGAAACCCGGAACTAACTCGACAGCCAATAGCACTGGATACGTTGGCAGATTTCTGCCAACGTATGGGGCTGGATGGGCGTTTATTGGAAAGGCCGAGAGGTTGATTGATTCTGTGGAAAGCGGTGCTGAATGAAAATAGTTGCAGATGAAAATATGCCATTGGTTCGGGAAATGTTTTCTCCCTATGGCGAAGTGGTAACTTATCCGGGCCGAGAGCTAATGGCCGAGCATGTGTGGGATGCCGATGCGTTGCTGGTTCGTTCAGTGACGTTGGTGAATTCAGATCTGCTGGAGGGAAGTAAAGTCAAGTTTGTAGGCTCTGCCACCATCGGTGTTGATCATGTGGATCAGTGCTATTTAGAACAGCGAGAAATCAGTTTTTCTAATGCCCCCGGATGTAATGCCGATGCGGTTGTACAGTACGTACTCTCGGTGCTTTTTACACTGCGTCCTGATTGGATAGAACAAACTGTCGGTATTGTGGGATGTGGCAATGTGGGCGGCAGATTGTACCGAACCTTGAAAAAACTTGGGGTGAATTGCCGGTGTTATGATCCTTTCTTGGAACAGGACAACAGTCCCGATTTGAGCTCCTTTGAGCAGGTCATTAAGTCCGATGTGTTGTGCTTACATACGCCTATTTCCATGGAGGGCTCATATCCAACGTACCATCTTTTTAGCGAGACGGTTCTTTCTCGGTTGTCTGATGATGCGTTGTTGATCAATGCAGGCCGTGGTGCCGTGGTGGATAATGTGGCACTACTTCGGCTGTTACCTGAGAAATCATGGCAGGTGGCGCTGGATGTATGGGAGCAAGAGCCCAATATTGCATTGCCTCTGCTGGAACAGGTCGATATTGGAACACCGCATATTGCCGGCTACAGTGAAGACGGAAAGATCAATGGTACACGGATGATTCGGGATGCTTTTTGCACCTGGCAGGGGATAGCACCGCCTGAAATACAGTTGGGCCAGAAGCAAACTATCGATCTGGTAGTATCTACCTTGGCTCAGGCCGTACTGGCTACTTATGATGTGGCGGAGGAAGATCTGCGAATGAGGGCGGTTTTACAGTCTAAAAATGTTGAGGTGCCTAGCGCATTCGATCAACTACGTAAGACGTGCCCTCTGCGACTTGAATTTGGCCATTATCGGGTTAGTGGCAACGCTGATGAGCAGTTGATTCAGCAGATGTCAGCATTAGGGTTTGGTTGATAGGCCTACTTACTAAGCGTGGGATTTGAACTATCAGTTGTAATCTATATATTATACGTCTTCAATTCTCAGGTTTGTCTTCAAGCGAAGGGCTTTTCGCTTCTGTGGTTCCAGTATCGTCCTCAGGGACGGAATATGCTTTCTGTACCATATTCTCAGTAATAGGAATCTCATTGCCGTTTTCATCAATTAGCGCGGCACCGTGGAAATCCGGATCTAGTTCTTTGGGGTTTGTCTCTTTGTGTTCAGCTTTAGTGATATCAGCTCAGTTTCTTGTGAAGAATAAACATACCATGGCTGATGGCGTGGACAAACCCTTGGGTAGCCATCGTAGGGTGTCCTCTATAGGTGACAGATTGGTGTACTGTTTGTGGGGTACAATCGCTGCGCAGTAATTGTATGGAGTGAGCTGTGTTCAGGTTAGGTCTTATCATTAATCCTCTGGCTGGTATCGGTGGTGTCGTAGCGCTAAAGGGTAGTGATGGTGCTAAAACGGTTGCAGAGTCTCGGTTGCGGGGCGCTGAGCCCCGCGCTCCCCAAAGAGCCGTTCGAGCATTAGCGCAGGTGTCAGAGTGCTCTCACTCCAATGCAGTGGCCTTGGTTACTTACCCTGGGCCTATGGGTGAAGACATTGCCAAACAATGCGGTTTTAACCCAGAGGTGATCGGTGATATAGATCCTGACGCAACGACCCCAAAGGATACAGAGTTGGCGGCAAAGGCGATGTCCGATTTGGGCTTGGACATGATTTTATTTGTGGGTGGGGATGGGACAGCCCGGAACATCTGCAATGCCATACCCGAGGGACAACCCGTGCTTGGTATCCCTGCAGGGGTCAAGATGCATTCAGGCGTGTACGCCATTACACCCGAGGCTGCAGGTGAATTGGTCTGCCGGTTGGCAAATGGTGATTTGGTTGATATCCGTCAGCAGGAAGTGCGTGATATTGATGAGGAAGCTTTTCGGCAGGGAGAAGTCCGTGCGCGTTATTATGGCGATCTTCTGGTGCCCGAAGAGGGCCGCTTTATGCAGCATGTGAAATCAGGGGGGCGCGAGGTGGAGGAACTCGTGCTTCAGGATATTGCTGGGACATTGGTCGAGGAAATGGAGGACGATTGCCTCTATATCGTCGGCCCGGGTTCAACACCCCGTGGCTTTATGGATGAGCTGGGCTTGGGAAATACATTGTTAGGTGTGGATCTGGTTCGGTGTGGTAAGTTATTGGCGTTAGATGTAACCGGCATGGAAATCGAACAAGCGGTTGCTAAGGCTAGTGGAAAAGTGAAAATTATCATTACACCCATAGGCGGCCAGGGGCACCTGTTGGGTCGTGGCAACCATCAACTGACACCGTCTGTCATCAGACGAGTGGGCCGAGATAATTTGGTTGTTATCGCCACCAAGACAAAAATTACTGAGCTTAACGGTAGGCCATTACTGGTGGATAGTAATGACCCCGCGTTGGACAAAGAACTAGCGGGGTATATTGCTGTTACCACAGGCTATAGGGATAGAATTCTTTATCCTATTTGCTAAGACTCAGCCTGAGTAAGCTTAGGCTTTTTACTGGCATTATTGAGGCGATATTGCTCTAGGAAATTAGAGAGTCTTCCAATGGCTTCTTCCAAGTCATCTTCTCTGGGAAGGAAGACAATCCGAAAGTGGTCTGGATTGGGCCAGTTGAAGGCCGTTCCCTGCACCAAAAGAATTTTTTCATCCAGCAGTAAGTCCAGAATCAACTGTTCATCGTCCTCGATCGGATAAATTTCAGGGTCTAGACGCGGGAAGAGGTACATGGCTGCTTTGGGTTTGACACAACTGACACCGGGGATTTGGGTCAGCAGTGACCACGCCTTGTCGCGTTGTTGAAGTAGACGTCCTTCTGGCCCGATCAGATCGTTAATGCTCTGATAGCCCCCTAGAGCTGTCTGAATGGCATACATGGCTGGTACGTTGGCGCACAGCCGCATGGAGGCAAGCATCTCAATGCCCTGAATATAACTGCGGGCAAGGTGTTTTGCTCCGCTAACAACCATCCAGCCAGTACGAAACCCTGCCAAACGGTAAGTTTTTGATAGGCCGTTCAGGGTGATACAGAGTACGTCAGTGGCAAGTTTCCCCAAAGGAATGTGCTCGGCATCATCGTAAAGGATGCGATCATAAATTTCGTCGGCATAGATAATTAGGTCGTGCTCTTTGGCAAGCGCGACAATCTGCCGCAGCACGTCTTCGCTGTAAACAGCCCCGGTTGGGTTGTTGGGGTTGATGACGACGATACCGCGGGTATTCGGTGAAATTTTTCTGGCTATGTCTTCAATATCTGGTTGCCACTCCTGATCTTCATCGCAAAGATAATGGATGGCGTTTCCTCCAGCCAGCGTTACAGCAGCTGTCCAGAGGGGGTAGTCAGGGGCGGGGACAAGGATTTCATCACCATTGTTGAGTAGTGCCTGCATGGCCATGACAATCAGTTCGCTGACACCATTGCCGAGAAAAACATCGTCAATTTCTACATTGGGAATGCCCTGTATCTGGCAGCGTTGCATGACGGCTTTGCGGGCACTATAAATACCTTTGGAGTGACAGTACCCTTGCGCTTTAGACAAGTTATGGATAACGTCATGGATTATTTCATCCGGCGCTTCAAATCCAAAGGACGCAGGATTGCCAATATTTAGTTTGAGAATACGGTGGCCGTCTTCTTCAAGCCGGTTGGCGTGGTCGAGTACCGGGCCTCGGATGTCGTAGCAGACATTGTTGAGTTTTTTTGACTTCTTGATTTGTGGCATAAATGGCGGTTGTCTATAGTCAAAGAATTATAAGAAACTCATTGTATATCAAATTCTGACCATAGCTAAGGTCTACTATATTTAAGGAAAATCGAGATTATCTCTATGAGCAATGATCAAGAAAGGAATGAAGAATACTGGCGGCAGAAATTAACCGATGAAGAGTTCGCGATTTGTCGAAAAAATGGCACGGAGCCAGCATTCTCCGGGAAATATCATGATGAAAAAGCGGCTGGGGTTTACTTGTGTCGCTGTTGTGAGGAACCATTGTTCGATTCAATCAGTAAATATAAGTCAGACTCAGGATGGCCCAGTTTTTTTCAGCCAGTGAATAGTGATGTTATCACCGAATACAAAGACTCTAGTTATGGCATGGATCGGGTAGAAACAGTTTGTACCAAGTGTGGTGCGCACTTGGGGCATGTGTTTAAGGATGGGCCAGAGCCTACGGGCTTGAGGTATTGCACTAACTCGACATCTATCAGCTTGAAAAAGAGTAATGGCGTCGATGGATAGGAACCCAATCGTTGACTTATTACCAATGTTCATTAATGTCTGGAAGCGTCTTCAGAGTGTATAAATTGAAGTGCAGGGTTGACAGCATAGAGGCGGCTTCTTAGAATGCGCGCCTCTCTTGAGAGAACCTGTGTCCCGTTCGTCTAGAGGCCTAGGACACCGCCCTTTCACGGCGGTAACAGGGGTTCGACTCCCCTACGGGACGCCATTTTATTGCTATCTCTATAACTTAGAGAAAGCGCGGGAATAGCTCAGTTGGTAGAGCGCAACCTTGCCAAGGTTGAGGTCGCCGGTTCGAACCCGGTTTCCCGCTCCAAATAAAAGCGCAGAGTCATAGGCTCTGCGCTTTTTTTTGTTTGGTCCATGCACAAAGTCAAAGTTATGTAGGCTCGTTGTTACACCGATACTGTCCCAGTGTGACAACATACTGCTATGCTGTTTTTCAACCAAACCGCTTATATCGGTTGGTCTTCTTGGTCTTCTTGTTCTTCGGTATAATTCTCTGCTAGTTAGAAACGGCCTATTTTTAAATAATTGCTCATTGAGATCTTATGACTTCAGCTTTATCTATACGTAATTTACACAAGGTATACGACAGTGGCTTTATGGCGCTGAAGGGCATAGACCTTGAGGTGAAACCCGGTGATTTTTTTGCATTACTGGGACCAAATGGTGCAGGTAAGTCCACCACGATAGGTGTGATTTGTTCTCTTGTTAAGAAATCCAGCGGTGATGTGTCTATTTTTGGTATTGATATCGATAAGAATTTTTCTCGTGCAAAAAAAAACATTGGTGTGGTGCCACAGGAGTTTAATTTTAATCAGTTTGATAAAGTCTTCAATGTTGTCCGAACACAGGCAGGGTATTTTGGCCTGCCGTCAAAGGTAGCTGAACAGCGGACTGAAAAATATTTGAAGAAGCTGGGGTTATGGGAAAAACGGAATCAACCATCCAGAACCTTATCCGGGGGGATGAAACGACGCTTAATGATTGCTAGAGCTCTAGTCCATGAACCCAAGTTGCTCATTCTTGATGAGCCTACAGCGGGTGTAGACATTGAAATTCGTCGATCTATGTGGCAGTTTCTCAAGGAAATTAATGCTAGTGGCACCACCATTATTCTTACCACCCATTATCTGGAAGAGGCTGAGAGCCTGTGTCGAAATGTGGCTATTATTGATCGCGGGAGAATTGTTCAAAATACCTCTATCAAAGCCTTGTTGAGGCAGTTGAACAAAGAGACCTTCATTTTTGATACACAAGAAGCGTTAACGATTCTTCCCAATATTGAGGGTTATAACGGGCAGCTGATTGATGACCAAAGTTTTGAGGTTGAGGTAGAAAAACATCAGTCTATCAATGCTCTCTTTGCGAGTTTGAGCGACCATGGAATTAATGTGGTCAGTATGCGTAATAAAACCAACCGTCTTGAAGAGCTCTTCGTGTCTCTGGTGGAGTCCCATAATACCGACAATGAGAGTGACGAGGAGAGTAGGCTATGAATCCCCAAGAGCAGTGGGTGGCATTCACCACTATCGTCGTTAAGGAGGTCAGGCGCTTCACCCGAATCTGGTTGCAGACGTTGTTACCTCCAGCCATAACGATCGGCCTCTATTTTGTGATATTTGGAACCCTGATAGGCCCTCGAATTGGCAAAATGTCGGGTTTTAGTTATATCGAGTTTGTGGTGCCTGGGCTGATCATGATGTCGGTGATTACCAACTCGTATTCCAACGTGGTTTCTTCCTTCTTCGGGACTAAGTTCCAGCGGAGTGTAGAAGAACTGTTGGTGTCTCCAGTGCCTAATTATATTATCTTGCTGGGCTATGTGGTTGGTGGAGTGGCGAGGGGGCTGATGATTGGGTTGATTGTGACCTTGCTGTCTCTGTTTTTTACCGATCTTCAAGTCAGTCATGTTTTGGTGACCGTTGGGATTATTTTTCTGACGGCAGTCCTTTTTGCCTTGGCTGGATTTATTAATGCTGTTTTTGCCAACAGTTTTGATGATATCTCGATTATTCCAGCCTTTGTGCTGACGCCTCTTACCTATATGGGTGGCGTGTTCTACTCTATTGATATGCTACCTGAGTTTTGGCAGGGGGTGTCGCTGGTAAACCCCATTTTGTACATGGTGAATACCTTCCGTTATGGACTATTGGGTGTAACAGATATTAATGTGGCTTGGGCTTTCGCTATGGTGACAGGCTTTTGCGTGTTGTTGTTTGTCTTTTCACTGTATTTGCTGGATCACGGTAAAAAACTACGCAGCTAGCACCCATTGTTAATGGTTGCTGGTGGCTATTGTCCATCGAAGTTGATGGAAATTAATGGAGAGTACTGATGAGCGATAGCAATTTATTACTGGGGATTGAAACAGCCTACCCCACGTCATATTGTCCCGATGTACTCTGCTCTATTCCCCGTGAACAGGGGCGAGCAATACTAGGCATTGACGGAGTACCATCATTTTCAGGTTTTGATCTTTGGACAGCCTATGAGCTGTCTTGGCTGGATACTAAGGGTAAGCCTGTGGTTGCAGTGGCAGATATTTCCATGACTTGTGATACTCAAAATTTGGTAGAGTCAAAGTCGCTCAAGTTATATCTCAACTCTCTCAATCAAGAGCGCTATGGTTCCGCGTCGAAAGTGGCTGCTCTTTTGGAGCGGGATATTTCGGAATGTGTGAATGGAACAGTACTTGTCGACATTTATACCCCTGATGGTTACCGAAATCTCGGTCTCGCCACATTTCCAGGCGTCTGTCTCGATGATATGGATATTGATTTTGTTGTTGATACCTACCAGCCAGATCCTTCATTACTGAGCCTCAATAATGGGGGTCAGGTAGTGACCAAATCATTTTATAGTCACCTATTAAAAACGAACTGCCCTGTCACGGGACAACCAGACTGGGCAAGCATTTTGATTCGCTACACAGGGTGGCCGATTGACCCAGAAGGATTACTCAAATACATTATTTCGTACCGCAATCATCAGGGTTTTCATGAGCAATGTGTGGAGCAGATTTTCACTGAAATCAATGAGCTCTGTCAGCCAAATGAGTTGGAAGTTTATGCGCGGTATACCCGAAGAGGTGGTTTGGACATCAATCCTTATCGCAGTTCGATAAAAAGGAGTCCACCAAAGCTGCGGCTATTTCGGCAGTAAATAATAAAAGCCGGGCAGTAATCTATTCATGAATAGGGTGAGCGTAGGTGTAAGTGTAGGTTTTATTTTAGTAGGTAGTGATGACGGGGGAGGAATACCTATCAAGTATCTTTGCTCTTTAAACGATTGGGCGCTCCATAAATGAAATGAGAAGTGAGGATATAGAGGAATATTGCCAGTATGAGTGTTACAAGGTTGAAGTCGTGGGCTTACTTTGCTTTTGATGCGATTAGAGTGATGACACCCACGACTCCCACCAAAAAGCGAAAAAGGCTTTGGTGGAACAGGACTCGTTCCGTCTCTCTCCTTCTCTCAAGAGCCATCCTGTAAGATGTAAGCTCCAACGATTATGATGTGTCCAGTTACGCGATGTCTGGATAGAAAAGTCCATTATTTCTAGGGTGAATTATGGTCATGTTATCCTCGCCCGAGAATGTAGTATCACAAAGAGAGATGTTATGGATGCATTAAACGCTTTGCACGATAGGGTTTCGTCACCGAGATTGACCGAGCCAGCTCCCAAGGGAGACATACTGGAAAATATAAAAAAAGCCGCATTTCGAGCGGCAGACCATGGCCGCATGCGGCCATGGCGGTTCCTTGTTCTCGATGGTCTGGGGTTGATTAGACTGGGTGATTTGCTGGTCAAATCTGCCGAGGCCAACGGTGAGGTGTTAACTGACAAAGGGCGAGAAAGAATAGTTCGACTGCCTAATCGAGCCCCCATGATTATCGTGGCTATTGCGAGCCCGAGAGAAAATGCTAAAGTTCCCGAAATTGAGCAGATTATCTCTACTGGTGCTGCCGCACAGAATATGATTAACGCGGCCTATGCACAGGGTGTGGGCACCATATGGCGTACCGGTGATGCGGCCTATGACAGCATAGTAATGAAAGGACTTGGCCTGAGTGATTCAGAAAGGATTGTTGGATTTTTGTATCTAGGGACGGCTCAAGGAAAAGTCCCTGAAGCGCCTCAAATTGAACCGAATGAGTACTTCCAATCTTGGTTCTGAGAATTGCTTTCTTTGGGTTGCTTGTGTAGAATTACGCACCTTAAAAAGACACGGTGAGGTGTCCGAGTGGTTGAAGGAGCTCGCCTGGAAAGCGTGTATACGGAAACGTATCGAGGGTTCGAATCCCTCTCTCACCGCCATAAGCAATAAAAAAATCCTTGTTAATCAAGGTTTTTTGTTTCTGTCGATTAAAGAACCGCCATCAAAACCGTCAAATCAATTTTTTCACCTTAGACTTACGTTGCTAAATGTGATCAAGTCTGCATCAGACTCTGATGCGTCTTAAAATTCTCTGCCTGTCCACGGGTGGGTAGCCGTGTTTGGCTAAAACCAGAATCAGGCCGACCTTTAGCTCGGCTTTGATGTCATCTCGCTGGCTCCGGTCGGTATGTAGTGGCATAGTTAATTTGGCTGCTTAATTGTAGGTGTTATTGTCACCGTCGCTATTAAGTGAGAAAAACATGAGCACCAAAACACGACGTACGTTTAGCCCTGAGTTCCGGCTTGACTCAGCCCAACTGTTTGTTGATCAAAACTACAGTATCCAAGAAGCGGCACTTGTCGTTGGTGTTGGGCACTCCACGATGGACAAATGGGCGCGGCAGTTACGCAAAGAGCGGGCTGATGAAGCACCTAAGGCCCTCGCCATGACACACGAGCATCGCCGTATTAAAGAGCTCAAGAAGCAGCTCCGCCGTGCTGCAGCAATACGTATTGATGTTAAAAAAATTAAGCTTAATGCCCTGGTGAAGTCCGCGCACAAAATCAGCAACGGTTCAGCCGGTGCTCGCAGTATTGCTCATATAGTCACGGAGCAAGGCGCGCCGCTGAGCCGTTACCGAGCCGCAAGCTTTATGAAACGCTTGGACTTGGTGAGCAAGAAATTGCCCAAACATCGGTATAAGAAACCGTCTCAGCCACATGCGGGCATTACTAATGTACTTGATCGTAAATTTAGCCCAACTGCCCCTAATTAAGCCTGGTGAGTTTATGTGACGTATATCTGTTCAGGGCAGCGTTGGCCGTATCTGGCGGTAGTCTTGGATTTATACGCAAGGAAACCGATTGGCTGGGCGCTTTCCAATACACCCGACAGCCAGCTCACAGCCAAGGCGTTAACCATGGCTTATGAAACACGCGGCAAGCCAGAGGATGTCATGTTTTATTCTAATGAAGTAAGTCACTATACCAGCATCAAGTTCCGTCAATATCTGTGGCATTATCAAATAGCTCAGAGCATGAGCCGCCGCGGAAATTGCTGAGCGTCAATGCCTGTGTGGAAAGCATCTTCAATTCACTCAAGGTGGAGGCTATTCAATACGAGCCGCTGATGAACCGCGCTCAAATGCGTCAAGCCGTATTCGAATACATTGAGGTTAATTACAACCGAAAGAGAAGGCACGGTACTCTTGGCTATCTTAGCCCTGAGCAATATGAAAAACTAAATGTCGCTTAGACGAGTGTCCGTTTTAAGTGGAGCAGATCACCTTTCCGTGAGGGGGGTTGATGATAGGCAGTTATACAGATTTAATTACAGTCTCAATTTGACGCCAAAGATGAAAGTATCCAAACTGGTTATTGTGGTGTAGGATTTAATAGATCAGCTAAATTATTTTTAGCAAAAAATCCACAGGCGGGCTATCTCTTTTTAATTAAATGATATGTAATTACGCCTCCGCGACCAGCACAAGCACTAGTTGCTGGATTTTTGGATGTGGAGTATGTGGTTTGTAGCCCGCCTCGCAATCCAAGCCATCTTGCATTAGTTTTTAGTTTAAGAAAAGGCTCACAGATATGGCGGCAGCACCCCCCGTTGCGCAGATGCAGCCTCAATCGCCCCTCGACCAAGTCTGACATGCGGCTCGGAGAAGTTCTGGTGAGTCAAGGTCTTATCTCGCAAGACCAGATGCAGCAAACCCTGAAGCTGCAGCAACATACCGACAAAATGCTCGGGAGCCTGCTGGTCGAAGCCGGTTTCATCACCGATGAAGTATTGGCCACTATTGTGGGGCGGAAGTTGCACGTTCCGTTTGTCAACCTCAAAACCTTCTCCCCTCGCGCCGATCTGGTGCAGCTTTTATCAGAGCCGGTGGCGCGACGTTTTCTTGCCCTGGTGCTAGATGATAAGGACAATACTTTGCTGGTTGCTTTGGCCTGCCCGCTGGATTTATCTGCCATTAATGAACTGACCCGCCTGCTCAAGCGCCGGATTACCTTTGTCGAAGCACCCGAAAACGAGTTGATGCTGGCGCTTGACCAGGCGTATCAGCCGACCAAAAAGATCAACGAACATGCCGAACAGGTCGAGGCGCTGGCGAACGACTTAAAGGCTGGGATCGGCTTTGCCGAGCTCACCGCCGCGCCCGGCTTGGAGGGTACGCCTGTGGCGCGCTTGCTGTTATCGCTATTTGAATCCAGCATGCGAATGGGCGCTTCGGACATACACATCGAGCCGCTGGAAAGCGGCTTGCAAATCCGCGTGCGGAGGGACGGCTTCCTGGAAATCCAGATGCTTGCCGACAAACGCAGTGGTGAAGCGCTGATCCAACGCGTCAAACTGATGGCCGGGCTTGATATTTCTGAAAAACGCTTGCCGCTGGATGGCAGTTTCAATGTGCGGTTAAATAAACACACCATCGATGTGCGCTTATCTACTTTGCCTACCATTTACGGCGAGTCGGTCGTGATGCGTCTTCTCAGTCAGGATGCGGGCATCCGCAACCTAGATGACCTTGGCATGCCAGATGCCATGCTCAAGCGCTTCCGCGCAGTGATGCAGCGAAATGTGGGACTGGTTCTGGTCACCGGGCCTACCGGTTCCGGAAAAACCACCACCTTGTACGCCGCATTGACAGAAATCAACTCCGAAAAGCTAAAAATCATAAGCGTGGAAGATCCGGTGGAATACCGATTGCCCG
>JBLIJA010000048.1:0-12033 GCA_047635115.1 Porticoccus sp.
TCTGCTTTTGCTATCGCTAAATAGACAACAGTTGCCGCTGGAAGACTTTTGTCGATTACTCAATTCGCCTTTTTGGGGAAATAGTAGGCCGTCCCAAAGAGCCCTAGCAGAAACAAGATTACGTAAGCTGGCGAAACGGTCACTACGTTGTGGTGACTTTCGCTATCATCTGCACCTGGCAGAAAAGTCTTGCGGTAGCCCTACCCTTAACGGAACGCCCCTCAACAACTCCGCCAAAAGCATAACCAGCCTAAGTGCTCAGTTTGAACAAGCAGATAGCTTGCGACGACAAATGCCGAGTAAAGCCCGTTACCCACAGTGGTTGATACTCTTTCAGCAACAACTGGATATGCTGAATTGGCCGGGAGAGCGCGGCCTCGATAGTATTGAATACCAGCAACACCAACATTGGTTGAGGATATGTGAGAAATATCTGTCTCTCGATAACCTTTGCCTGGAAGTGACTCTGAATGAGGCATTACGTCAACTTCGGCAACTGGCTAGCCAGTCCATTTTTCAGGCCGAAACCGAAGACGCACCCATCCAAATACTCGGATTACTGGAAAGCGCTGGTCTGCGTTTCGATCATCTCTGGGTGATGGGAATGGATGATGCTCACTGGCCCCAATCCATCGCCCCTAACCCACTATTACCGTTAGCCCTGCAAAGAGAATTCGGAACACCAAGATCGCTTCCTGAGCGTGAATCACAGATAGCAAAAATGCAGGTAGCGGGATTAAAGAACGCCGCAGATAACGTCATTTTTAGCTTCAGCGAGTTCGATACCAAACGTCTTCGACAGGCGAGCACCTTGATCGCAGATCTACCGATGGTGAGCCCTGGCCGCCTGCCTGATTCCGTCATTATGGATATCCCCTCGACTACTGAGATGGAACAGGTTTCCTGTGAATATGGACCACCGTTAGAGCTGAGAGGTGACACCATCAAAGGTGGCAGCAGTATCTTTCGAGATCAGGCCAGCTGCCCTTTTAATGCTTTTGCACGTCATAGACTAGGAGCAACACAGCCACCTGAACCTGTTCTCGGCTTATCGACTATGGATAGAGGTTCCATCCTCCACGACTGTCTAGAGCGGTTGTGGCAACAACTGGGCGATCAACAACGATTACTCAGCATGTCCACTGAAGCTCTGTCTCAACTTATTGACGAGGTTGTTTCCGGAGCACTACAGCACTGGCAAAAGCGGCGCCCAGACCTCTTTGGCCCTCAATTTACCACCATCGAAAAACAGCGCCTCACAACCCTTATAGCGCAATGGCTTGAGCTAGAAAAAACTCGCCCACCATTTAGCGTGGTAGCCTTTGAAGAACGGGTTCAAACCGAGTTCTCGGGGCTGCCACTCAATCTTATTATCGACCGTATCGATAAACTTGAAGATGGCCGACAAATCATTATTGATTACAAGACAGGTAAGGCCGGCACCAATAGTTGGCTGGGGGAGCGGCCAGAACAACCCCAGCTTCCTCTCTACGTACTGTGTAGTGACACCCCAGTGTCCGCCACTAGCTTTGCTGTTATCAATGTGGCTCAACAACAATTCGTAGGCTTTTCTGAATCACCTGGGCTCTTGCCCAATATCCAGCCACCTGGCAGAAAAAATGAGCCCGAAAACTGGGACGATCTCCTCTCACAATGGCAACAATCTCTGGACACACTGGCAGATGAATTTAAACAGGCCTACGCACCGGTTACCTTCTACAAAACCAGTGCCAGACAGTATCAACAGGAACTGGAACCGCTTAATCGTGTTGCAGAAATGAACACGAACATGAAAATAACAACTAACACCACTGTAGAGGGATCCTTTCAATGACAGTGGCAGATTCAGCACAGAGACAAGCCGCTCTCGATCCTCATCGATCCTTCGCAGTTGCGGCACCAGCCGGTTCGGGGAAAACTGAACTTATCATTCAGCGTGTACTGCGTTTATTAGCCTGTGTTAATGAACCTGAAGAAATTCTGTGTATGACATTTACCCGCAAAGCAGCGGGAGAAATGCAGCACCGCGTCTTGGAGTCGTTGGCTCGTGTATCGAATAACGAACAACCACAAAGTAGCCACGAACAAATCACATTCGATCTGGCGGAAAAAGCACTGGAACGAGATCATGAACGGTCCTGGAAACTCTTGGAAAACCCCCAGCGCTTACGTATTAAAACTATCGATGGTTTCTGCCTCAATTTAGCCCAGCAGCTAGCGGTAGAAAGTAACTTTGGTGATTACTCGGAACCAGTGGGCGACCCTACGCCCTACTACCTTGAAGCTATCTCAGAACTACTACTGCCGGCACTTGAACAGCAACATTCTCTAGGAAAAGCCATCACTGTCCTGCTGTCTCATCTAGACAACGATCTCAACAAACTAGAACACCTGCTCACAAATCTGTTGAGCAGGCGGGAACAATGGCTGCAGCAGCTTTTCCAGTCACGTGGCGCCAGAGAATACCTTGAAAAATTTCTCAGTGAGGTTATCGAAGAAACGCTCTCAGAAGCTCGAGGTCTGCTCTCAGCAGACGGTAGTGAACTCGCCCTTCTTGCTGACTACGCCTCCAGCCAGCTGCCTTATGACAAGCGTACTTCACCAATTAACCACTGCCTTGGCATGGTTGAATTGCCAGAAAGCAACACGCACTACATTGAACAATGGCAAGGGTTGTGTGAACTGCTATTGACTGGACAGAATGAGTGGCGAAAAGCATTAAACAAAAATATGGGGTTTCCCACCGAAACAGATACCGGTGACAAGACATTCGCCAAAGCACAAAAAAGTGCGATGACCCAACTAATTGATGAATTACAGTCAATTTCTGGATTACAGCATGCCCTAGAAGATATTCGCTTCCTTCCCTCAGTAAATTACAGCGACAACCAATGGCGTGTATTGGAGGCGCTGACAATGTTACTGCCCGCTCTGGCCGCCCAACTCAGCCTGATATTTCAGGAGAAAAAGGTCTGCGACTTTACTGAGATAACCTTGGCAGCCTTACATGCATTGGGCCCTGAAGAAGAACCAACAGACCTGGCACTAAAGCTGGATTACCAGATTAAGCACATACTGATCGACGAATTTCAGGATACCTCCTCGGTACAATTTACTATTTTACGACGACTCACTGAGGGCTGGCAGCCAGAAGACGGACGAAGCCTTTTTATCGTGGGCGATGCCATGCAATCCCTGTACGGCTTTCGCAGTGCCAATGTGAGCCTATTCCTCGAAGCACGCTGTATGCCTATCGGTGATATTCAATTAGAACCGCTGGACCTACAGGTCAACTTTAGGTCACAGGCAGGCATCATTAACTGGGTCAACCAGGCCTTTGCCGAGGTCTTTCCACGCCACGACAACATCAGCCGTGGTGCGGTCAGTTACAGCCCAGCTCTCGCTCATCACCCCTCCCTGCCCGTTGAATCTGTCACGGTAGATGCTTTTATTAATTACCCCCCGGGAAACCACCTTGGTCGTCAAGCTGAGGCGGAACAGGTGGTTATTCGAGTCAAGGAGGCCAAACAATCTAATCCAGAGGGTTCTATTGCCATTTTGGTTCGCAATCGCACCCATTTACCTGACATCCTGTTAGCACTTCAACGTGCTGGACATCGCTGGCAGGCCACTGATATCGATCCACTGGGAAAACGAATGCCGGTGATTGACTTAATGTCTCTCACCCGCGCACTTCTCTCGCCTGCGGATCGAATTGCTTGGCTGGCCATTCTGCGTGCACCCTGGTGCGGCCTAAACCTTCACGATCTATTCCATGTGACTAACACCACATTACCGGAACAGAATCCAATGGCTGAGGGAGAGCGGTATCCGCTGATATTCCTAAATGTTCTGAATCACACGGAGATGTCCAACCTGTCAACAGAGGGCAGGCAGATATTAAGCCGTGTTAGTGCTGTTCTAAAATTGGGCTGGGATCAGCGGCACCGTAAATCATTACGTATCTGGATTGAGGGTATATGGGTCGCTCTCGGCGGAGCGGCAACACTTCGCTCTACCACAGAGCTAGAGCAGTGCCAGCAATACCTCGATTTACTTGAAGAACAGGCAACCGGCGGAACGATCAATGATTGGCCCGCCTTTGAAAAAGCCGTGCAGTCCCTGTATGCAAAACCTGATCAGAATGCAGACCCTAATCTCCATGTCATGACCATCCACAAAGCCAAGGGGCTTGAATTTGATACGGTCATCATCCCAGGCCTGAATCGCAAACCTCGAGGTGACGACAAGCAGTTGATGCTCTGGCAAGAACGGGTGAGTCAACAGGGACAAAATCAGCTCATTATCGGGCCTCTTGAACAGACGGGACTGGATATGGACCCACTATACAAGTATCTACAGCGGGAACATCAACTTAAGGGCCAACTGGAAAAGGCCCGCGTTCTCTATGTGGCGACTACTCGAGCCATCAGTAGACTACATCTTCTCTACACCATTACTGAGGCGAAAAAGCCTACCGCTAACAGCTTGCTTGAAAGCCTATGGCCAGTACTTGAATCGGCCGTTGAAGCCGAAACACCGGGTATCCAGTGTCATTACTACCCTATGGATGGGGATGACCTAATATCGTCAATGCCTATACCGACTCTTAATTCTTTACGAAGACTTCCGGCAAACTGGCAGTACTCCGAGCTAACTTCTAAGAATGAAGACATAACTGAGACTAGAGAGCATGTATCTCTGGACTTTACACTCCAAAACCCTTCACATCAGGAGCATGCATGCCAGAACGCTAACCAAACACCGTTAACGGCGCAAAATCCCACTCCCCGTCATACCGGTACGGTGCTTCACCGCATCCTTAGACAAATTGTTATGGAGGGTCTGGATACCTGGGATCTCGACATAATACAGGGCCGTCAAACCTTCTGGAGAATTCAGCTACGTCAGTTGGGTGTGTGTCAAACGGATGAATCACTGGCGATGATTTCTCGCGCTGTCAGCAATTGCCTACAGAACGACACTGCACGGTGGTTATTAAGCAATGAACACGCCCAGAGCCAGTGTGAATACGCCATAGGCTATACGACACATAATGGGGAAACCAAAACAGCGGTAGTGGATCGCACCTTTGTCGCTGAGGGAGTTCGCTGGATTATTGACTATAAGATGACTGAACCAACAGAATATCACTCTCAAGAAGCATTTTTACGCCATCAGATCAGTCAGTACAAGACTCAGTTGGAACACTACACGACACTTTTCAGCCAGATGGACGACATGCCCATTAAAACAGCGCTTTATTTTCCACTAATGAACTTGTTTCAAATTATCTGAGCACGATAGCAACACGTAAAGCTTACAGGTCTTACCTACACCTTACGCCCCTGCCTCAAGCCTCAACCCGTGACCCAAACCCTATCTTTAATGTAGAATAGCTGGCTTGATATGAACCTATAGGTTGGCGTGGTAAGCAAATGACTCAAGCTGTTGAAAACATCAACATCCGCTCACAGGATGTACTGATAACCCCGAAGGCCCTTAAAGAAAAAATCCCGGTTACGGATGCTGCCCGAGAAACGATCACGGAAGGACGCACCACGATTCAGAATATCCTCGATCGGAAAGATCACCGTATTCTAGTGGTTATTGGCCCCTGTTCGATTCACGATATTAAGGCTGCAAAGGATTACGCCAACCGCCTAAAAACTCTCTCTGATGAGGTAGGCGATACGCTTTATATAATCATGCGTGTTTATTTTGAAAAGCCACGCACGACTACTGGCTGGAAAGGCCTGATTAATGACCCCTACCTAAATGATTCTTTCAAAATTACTGATGGGCTTCATGTGGGCCGCCAGTTGCTACTAGATCTAGCTGAGCTGGGTTTACCTACTGCTACGGAAGCACTCGACCCTATTTCACCCCAGTATATGCAAGATCTGATCTCATGGTCAGCGATTGGAGCCAGAACCACTGAATCACAAACTCATAGAGAAATGGCCTCAGGATTATCCTCCACAGTGGGCTTCAAGAATGGCACTGATGGCAGCCTGACGGTCGCTATTAATGCCTTACAGTCTGTCGCAAGTCCCCACCGCTTCCTGGGGATAAATTCGGAAGGCAGTGTCTCGGTTGTAACAACAGAGGGGAACCCATACGCCCATGTAGTCTTGCGTGGCGGTGACGATAAGCCGAATTATGATTCAGTGAGCGTTTCCATTGCAGAGCAAGAACTGAAGAGTGCACGAATACCCACGAATATCATGGTGGATTGCAGTCATGCCAACTCTAATAAGAACCATGAGCTACAACCACTGGTTATAGAAAATGTCACTAATCAGATTCTAGAAGGCAACCAATCAATTATCGGTATTATGGTTGAAAGTAACCTAAAAGCGGGTAACCAGAAAATCACAGAAAACCTGGATGACCTCGAATATGGTGTCTCGATTACTGATGCATGCATAGACTGGGAAACAACAGAAAAGTCCTTGCGAGATATGTGCGAAAAACTAAACAATGTTCTATCAGAAAGGCCGAAATAACCCTGTAATAATATGATAAAAAACATTAAAAATTGACTTAACTATACGTTTTTTAATGTTTTTATGTAAAGTGTATCTAGCTGAAAAGCCCATCCATAGTCGTATCTATCACTTTTTTCAACGAAGCCCTATCGAAATCCATCTTCGAGAGGGTATGCAAACCAGCCATCATGGCGAGCAGGTAATCTGCCTGAACATCAAGATCCTTTTCCATATCAATCATGCCGTTGTCACGCGCGTCTGTAAGGCGATTTAAAAAAAGCGCTTTTAGCTCAAGCAAATGATCACGTGCCTCTACTGCAACCTCTGGCAACGTATTGCTGAGTTCTGAGACGGTATTAAATAGAAGACAACCATTGGAAATCGTCTCACCATCACTAAGAAAGATACTGTAATAAAACCCGCGTATGTCCTGAAGGGGGTCGTCAATACCCACCATTTTCGCTGAATCAAAATCCCAAGAGCTCTTTGTAAAGTTGCTCATAGCCTCGGAGAAAAGACTGGCCTTATTGCGAAACGTGGCATAGAGACTGCCGCGATTAATACCCATAACATCTATTAATTTACTGATAGAGCTGGCGTTATACCCATCAGACCAAAATAGATTCAAAGCCTTCGTTACAACATCAGCACGATCAAATTCACGTAACCTAGACACATTCACTCCTTGCGAACTAAACGACTGCCCACGGAACTTTGTTATCCTGACTAAACACAATAAATCAAAACGTCAATCTAGAACCAGAGCCTGACAGCAAAAGAGGTTACATATAGGATTGGCTGCGATCAGTATGGTCCGTTACATCGCGAATACCTTTTAGCTCAGGAATTTTCTCCAAGAAGGTTTTTTCTACCCCTTCCTTCAGGGTAACATCAACCATACCGCAGCCTTGACAGCCGCCACCAAAACGTAAAATAGCCACATCATCGACTACCTCTTCCAGGCTGACCACTCCACCATGGGAAGCCAAACTTGGATTGACATCGTTGTGCAGTACATAATTAATTTTATCTTCAATCGGACTGTCATCGCTTACTTGAGGCAGCCGTGAATTAGGAGCACGGATAGTCAACTGGCCACCAAATTTGTCATCGGAATAATCAACTTTAGCATCTTCAAGAAAAGGTAGACTGTGATTACCAAAACGGGCTTTAAATCCATCCAGTTCCATCACTACGTCGTCTTCCTCTTCTTCACCGGGGCGACAATAGGTAATACAAGTCTCAGCTTTCGGTGTGCCTGGGTCAGAGACAAACATCCGAATAGCGATGCCTTCGCAGTCTTGCTTAACAAGCAAGTCAGCTAAATATTTCTGAGCGGATTTTGTGATTGTGATATTGAGCATTAAAAATACCTGGAGTCTATACCTGAGTAATTTAGTCATGTATTCTAACATTCTTGTCATGTGACGACAATGCAGCAATAATATTCTATAACCACTACTAAAATTAGTTATCAGCACATCAATCAGTTAGAACTATTCATAATAAGCAGAGATACCACCTGAGATACAGTTTGAACTTCTGCTAGAATGCGTGCCTTTCTATAATATTACCAAATGATCCTGACAGCAGCAAAATGGAAGACACTTTGAATAACCGGCAAGCTCGTATCCATGCCCTTCAGCAGGCAGCCCGCAACCGTATTTTAATTCTCGATGGAGGCATGGGCACCATGATCCAGTCTCACAGGTTCACTGAGGCTGATTATCGTGGAGAACGCTTTGAGAATTGGCCCCAGGATGTACAAGGTAACAACGACCTTCTATCCCTGACGCAACCGGATGTTATCCGTGATATACACCGCGTTTATCTCGAAGCTGGCGCCGATATTATCGAGACCAATACGTTTAACGCTACCTCGGTCTCTATGGCAGATTACGGCATGGAGTCGTTGGTGCGTGAACTCAATGAGGCCGGCGCTAAACTTGCCAGAGAATCCTGTGACAATATATCCACAGCTGACCGTCCTTGCTGGGTCGCCGGGGTGCTTGGGCCTACTAGCCGCACGCTATCCATATCGCCCGACGTTAATGATCCCGGTGCCCGTAATACCAGCTTTGACGAACTGGTCGAAACCTATGTGGTTGCCACAGAGGGTCTAATTGCCGGTGGTGCAGACATTATTCTGATCGAGACCATTTTTGACACCCTCAATGCCAAGGCAGCAATTTTTGCCGTGCAGCAAGTATTTGAAGATAAGAAAAGCCCACTACCCATCATGATTTCTGGCACCATCACGGATGCCAGCGGTCGCACGTTATCGGGCCAAACGCCAGAAGCTTTTTGGAATTCCCTGGCTCATGCGAGGCCTTTTTCTATAGGACTTAACTGTGCCCTAGGTGCCAAGGAACTGCGACCACATATTGAAGAATTGTCACGGCTTACCGACACCTTGGTCAGCGCTCACCCTAATGCGGGATTACCGAATGAATTTGGAGAGTATGACGAAACGGCCGAAGAAATGGCCGCTATTGTCGGTGAGTTTGCACAAAGTGGCTTAGTCAACATCATAGGAGGCTGCTGTGGCACCACCCCTGAACATATTCGTACGATCGCCGAAGCCGTATCCCAGTACAGCACACGGCAGATACCCGCACTAGAGCCAGCCTGTCGACTTTCTGGGCTAGAGCCTTTCAATATTACCGCTGACTCTCTGTTTGTAAACGTAGGGGAACGCTGTAACGTCACGGGTTCAGCTAGGTTCAATCAGCTCGTTCTCAATGATGATTATGATACCGCTCTCGAAGTAGCACGTCAGCAAGTAGAAGACGGCGCACAGGTTATCGATATCAATATGGATGAAGGCATGCTCGATGCCGTTCATGCCATGACTACGTTCCTCAAGTTGATTGCCTCAGAGCCAGATATTTCACGTATTCCATTGATGATCGACTCCTCAAAATGGCACGTGATAGAAGCGGGTTTGAAGTGGGCTCAAGGCAAATGTATCGTCAATTCCATCAGCTTAAAAGAGGGTGAAGAGCCCTTTATTGAGCAGGCTAAACTGTGCCTACGATATGGTGCAGCTGTAGTCGTGATGGCTTTTGATACACAGGGACAAGCTGACAGTCTGGAACGCCGAAAAGAAATTTGTCAGCGCAGTTATGACATTTTGGTTAATCAGGTCGGATTCAGCCCTACCGATATTATCTTCGACCCTAATGTATTCGCCGTGGCCACCGGCATTGATGAGCATAACAATTACGCGGTGGACTTTATTGAGGGCGCTCGATGGATTAAACAACATTTGCCGGGGGCACTGATTTCCGGTGGAATCAGTAATGTTTCATTCTCCTTTCGCGGGAATAACCCGATTCGTGAAGCCATTCATTCTGTCTTTCTGTTCCACGCTATCCAGGCTGGTTTAAGCATGGGTATCGTTAATGCCGGACAGCTCGGCGTCTACAGTGACTTGTCTGAGGAACTCCGTGAAAAAGTAGAGGATGTCATCCTAAATCGCCACCAACAAGGTACAGAAAATCTTGTCGATATAGCCGATAAATACCGAGGCGATGGCTCAACCGAAGACAGAAAAGTCGATCTGGAATGGCGAAGCTGGCCAGTAGTGAAACGCCTTGAACATGCTCTGGTAAAAGGTATCACCACCTATATAGAGGAAGATACAGAATCTGTTCGCCTACAGGTTGAGCGCCCTCTTCATGTGATTGAAGGTCCATTAATGGACGGGATGAATGTGGTCGGCGATTTATTTGGTGCCGGCAAAATGTTTCTACCCCAAGTCGTCAAATCTGCACGGGTAATGAAACAGGCCGTCGCTCACCTCCAGCCCTATATAGAGGCTGAGAAAGAAGATGGTGCGAAAGCAAATGGCAAAATCTTAATGGCCACGGTCAAAGGTGACGTGCACGATATTGGCAAAAATATTGTGGGTGTAGTGTTGGGATGTAACAACTATGAGGTCATCGACTTAGGCGTTATGGTGCCCGCCGAAAGAATCATCGAGACCGCCATAAGAGAAAATGTCGATATTATTGGTCTTTCAGGGCTTATCACACCCTCTTTGTATGAAATGGTTCATGTCGCCAGCGAACTTGAACGGCAAAAGCTCAACTTTCCATTGTTAATTGGTGGTGCAACTACCTCCAAAGCACACACCGCTGTCAAAATTGACCCCAACTACCATCTGAATCAATCCATTTATGTGACCGATGCATCCCGTGCCGTAGGCGTAGTCAGTAAACTACTTAGCCACGAGTACCGAGACACCTTTGTGGCTGATGTTCAGCAGGAGTATGTAGAGGTACGAAAACGTACTGCCAATCGTAAACCTCGGGGTACCATCCTGCCCTACGCTGAGGCCAAAAAGTCAGGTCCAAAAATAGACTGGAAGGACTACATACCACCCATTCCAGCCACCACGGGAGTCCAGATACTCGATGACTACCCACTGGATGTGTTGATCGAAACTATAGACTGGACACCCTTCTTTATTACTTGGGAGTTAGCAGGTAAATACCCCAAAATCCTCAGCGATAAAAAAGTCGGCGAAGCTGCACGCGACTTATTTACTGAT
This sequence comes from Porticoccus sp., assembly GCA_047635115.1. Taxonomy (GTDB): domain Bacteria; phylum Pseudomonadota; class Gammaproteobacteria; order Pseudomonadales; family Porticoccaceae; genus Porticoccus. The sequence goes on from JBLIJA010000048.1 coordinate 11,047, forward strand.
GCTCAGATAATGCTTAAATCACTGGTTGATCAAAATCTTATCAAGGCACGAGCTGTATTCGGATTGTGGCCAGCCAACACCGTTAATACGGACGACATTGAAGTCTATGCCGATGAATCCCGAAATCAGGTGTTATCTACGCTGCATCAGATTCGCCAACAAACCCGAAAACAAGGGGCTACCAATGAACTGGTGTCCTTGGCTGACTTTATTGCACCAAAGGATACGGGCATCACCGACTATGTGGGAGCTTTCGCCGTCACTACGGGCATAGGCGTTGATGAGTTAGCTAAAGGCTATGAAGCCAAAGGTGACGATTACAATAGCATTATGGTTAAAGCCTTAGCCGACCGTTTAGCTGAGGCTTTTGCCGAGCACTTACATCAGAGGGTTAGAAAAGAATTTTGGGGCTACGCCAACGATGAGGCGCTGGACAATGAAGCTCTGATCAAAGAACAATACCGTGGTATTAGACCGGCACCGGGCTACCCGTGTTGCCCAGACCATAGTGAAAAACAAGCCTTGTTTTCACTGTTGGATGCCACCAACAATACCCAGATATCACTCACTGAGAGTTTTGCCATGCTACCAGCCGCATCCGTCAGTGGTTGGTACTTTTCGCATCCACAAGCTAAATATTTTAATACGGGTAAAATAGAAGAAGACCAGCTAGAGAGTCTCGCGCAGCGTAAAGGGATTCTTGCTGAACAACTTCAAAGATGGCTGCGACCAATATTGAATGACTGACAACAAATAAATCTACCAAGCCATCAATATAAAAATGATAGAACTAGACAATGGAAAAACAAGACATAAATAAATCTAATGATGAGAAAAAACCAAATTTCTGGCAGATAGTACTCAGCACACTGGCGGCATTTCTTGGTGTCCAGAGTAACAAAAATCGCGAGCGTGACTTTAAGTACGGCAATATCTATGTTTACATCGTCTCCGGCCTGATATTCACCACTATTTTTATCTTTACCG
>JBLIJA010000049.1:0-11982 GCA_047635115.1 Porticoccus sp.
TGACTCACGAGTTGTCGACCATTCATGAACTGCTTGCCATACTCGCAACCGAGCATCATAAGCATGCCGCTTTTCTCGAATGGATTATTATTGTCTTGATTGATATTGATATTGATATTGATATTGTAGTTTATCTTCTGCCTAATTAGACGGCAGCGGTAGCTATGTCAGTGGGTGTTCTGCTCTTTGGTATTACCGATGACAACTTGCCTATATGTTATCAAAACGAGTCATCATGCCGGTTGATGATGACAAGCTTGGATGGTTATTTTTGGTTTGAGGTAGCGGTTTTATGAATAACGTTATGCTGGAGTTGACTCGCATTACTCGGGAAGCCGCCTTGGCGGAAACACCAAAAGAGCAAGTTCAGATTGTGGTCGATGCGATCAGCGAAGTAATTCAGGTCGATGTTTGTAGTCTGTATCTACAAGACGTTGAAAAAGATATGGTGTTACTGGCCAGTCATGGTCTAACAAAAAATCACCCGATTATTATTCCTTTCGGTAAAGGATTGGTTGGCCTAGTGGCCCAATTTCGCCACACGTTAAATATTACCGAACCTTCTGAGCAAGTTGGTTACTATTATGTGCCGCAATCCGACGAAGAGCAGTTTCACAGTTTTTGTGGTGTGCCGCTGGTCAGGCGGGGACAGGTTATAGGTGTACTGGTAGTACAAAGTCGCAAATCAGTTATGCTCGGTAATGAGCAGGAAGCATTTCTATCAACCTTAGCATCCCACCTTGCATTACTCGTTCCTGTCTTGCCAATGCAACAGGATCTGCTGTCTACCAACAACCAGCGTTATGCCGGCATCAGCGGTGCATCGGGTATTGCTATCGCTGCAATCAAGTTAGCTCATTCCGAGCAACTTATAGATGTACCTGATACCTGTGCGGAAAATCTGACGATAGAACTGGCCCAGTGGCAAGAGTTGAAGGCTGCTGTTATTGAAGAGTTTCAACAAGAGCGAAATACGGTTGAACAAACGTTAGGAGAAGGTCTGGCTGCGATAGTCGATGCTTATCAAATGCTGCTCGCAGACCCCACGTTTGGAGATAAAGTTGAGCATGAAATAAATGCCGGAAAAAGCTTGCTCACAGCAATCAAACATACCGTGCACTACTTCTCATCGTTATTTTCGAGTATGGATGACCCCTACCTTAAGGCGCGACATGAAGACATCGATCACCTCGGAGATAAACTTCATCAGGCTTGGCTAGGGCGAAATAGCGAACAGCTACAAGCAGATATCAGTACTCCGGTCGTATTAATGGGCAAGCATATCAGCGTGTCAGATATTGTTAGCCTGCCCACAGAAAAGCTGGCCGCTATTGTTTGCTTTGCAGGGGCGGCGTTGTCACATATAGCGGTGTTTGCCAATGCCTTGGGTATTCCAGCGGTTATGGGGGTGGGGGAACTCAATCACTTGATCGAAGGTGACCGAGTGATTGTTGATGGCAATACCGGACAGGTGATTCTCCGCCCATCCAAACTCGTGATTAGCGAATACCAAAGCTTGGTGAGCAGCCGTAGGCACTTTGATCAGAAGCTGCAAGCATTGAGTGCATTACCCGCGGTAACAACTGACGGCATTGATGTCGAACTATTGGTCAACTCGGGCTTGCAGGCAGACGTTATGCCTGGTCTTCGCAATGGCGCAGACGGCATCGGTCTCTATCGCACTGAGATTCCTTTTATGGTTCGACATAGCCTGCCATCCGAAGAAGAGCAGATTGAAGTCTACCAGCACGTCTTCCGAGCCTACGATGAAAAGCCGGTCTATATTAGAACATTAGATATTGGTGGAGATAAACCACTCCTTTATCTACCCGTTATTGAAGAAGAAAACCCCGCTTTGGGTTGGCGAGGTGTCCGATTCACTCTGGATAACCTACAGCTAATGATGACTCAATTGCGGGCGATTGTTCGAGCCGCAGAGGGAAGGAGCAACATCCATGTATTGCTTCCAATGGTTAGCGCGACGATAGAATTGGATCAATGTATTGCGCTATTGGATGATGCCTGTCAGCAGTTAATAGCCGAGGGCGTGCTTGTTCGTCGACCTAAAATTGGGGTTATGGTCGAAGTCCCGGCAGTAATATCTCTCTTGCCATTTTGGCACGATAAAGTCGATTTTATTTCTATTGGAACAAACGACCTGTCTCAATATTTGTTGGCTATTGACCGGAATAATCCTCTAGTAGGCAAGCGCTATGACTCACTTCACCCTGCCGTGATTCACGAACTGGTTCGTATTGTTGATGTGGCAGAGAAATACAGTTTCCCCGTTTGCTTGTGTGGCGAAATGGCATCTGACCCGATCGCTGTGATGTTATTAGTTGGTTTGGGTATTCGGCGTTTAAGCCTAAGCTCTTCCAAGCTGCCCTTTATTAAATGGGTATTACGTTCAATATCAAAACAAGAGGCGGAAATTTTCTCACAACAAGCACTTAAACTTGATAACGCTGAAGCCATTCGACTATTAGGCGTAAAGGTTTTTTCACGCCTAGGTATAAAACTGGATAATGAGCCAACCACCACAACAAGATAAGCTGCCCTATAAACTTGTGCATGCTCGTTGATATCTATCCCTACACATGGCATGCCCTAGGATGGTCTATATTTTGTGGTGCCATTATTGGCCTTGAGCGCCAGATTAAAGGTAAGCCAGTCGGTATTCTTACGGCCTCCCTCATTACGCTGGGCAGAATATTTTTGAATGCTACCAATAACGGCATTAATGATCAGAGCTGCAGAAATAAAGACCCCATCAGACGACTCCTTGATCATGAGGGATAATAGAGCGGCTGAGACAAGAACGTAGATGAGAGGACTTGCAACCTGGCGAAGAACGGCTACCCTGATCCTTAGCGGTTTGGCCTGAGGTAATGTATTCCGCTCAAATTCCACAAGGCGGGACGCAGCCTCATTATGGGTTAGTCCATGAAGTCAACTCTTTAGCGCGACAAGAACAGTCTCGCTTGATACTGTATGAGGAGGAAATATTAGGTCGGTCGTATTTGGAGTAGTCATGCCTGTGCTACTAATCGGCGAAACATTGCGATTGATAGGGCCCATCTAAAACGGATACTTCGTGAAGCGAATAACATTACTGAGCGAGGTGAACAATGACAATATCAGCAACCCTTCAATTATTCTACGACTGGGTTCAAAGAGGAGGCTAAACTGGCCTATCTCAGTCCTGAGCAATTAGAAAAACTAAATCTCGCTTAGAGGCGAGTCTGTTTTAGATGGGGCGTATCACTGTTTCGGCTGCCCCAGAACAAAGCTTTAACTTTATAAGGAGCATCTTGTAGTGCAGGACAAAATTAGGATAGTAGTTGATTACATAAACCACGTAAAAACACGCTGCACGTTCAATGCGGCGGCTAAAGCGTTAGGTATTACACCACAAGCGTTAAAAAAGCAGCTAGGTGAGCCGCGCCCAGAAATCTCTTGGTTTGTTAGCCCAACATCAGCAGAGCCAATGCGTTACACCGGCAGCCAGAAACATCCTGAGCTTTATCGGACAAAACGAATTATTAAATCTGCAGAGGTTTTAACCAGGAATCTTGAACTGTAAAAAGTTAACAATACGCAGTTATCGAATTATTTCCGCTTTGCGTTAAACAAACTACAGTTTTCAATATAGGTTTTTTCGGAGTGTTAAGTTAGAAATAACGTACAAGAATGTAAGACCAAAATGTACGAGTCCCCATGTCTGGTTCCCCGAGCACTTGGTAATATGTTGAAAAATAATGAATATTTCAACGAATTGGTGGAGGCGGCGGGAAACGTTTACACCTGTACTGTCAGTAATTGTGAACTCTCAACTCATTGTTTTAAGAAATTAATTTAAAATACGGGTTTGGATGCTGCCCGTACATTGTATGAACAGAATGTACTAGAAATGTATGGCCTAGCTTGTTGGTGTTCCGGGTTGCTTATCGCGGATTTGGCCTTGATCAAGATTATGGCTTAGGTCAGGTTAAATAGTGGAATAGGGAGTTTAACCGAAAGGCTTGCTATGTGTTTTTGATGCTTTTGATTGGTATTGTGGTGTAGAGGCTTCCCAAAAAGCACCGTACTCTTGGCTATCTAAGTCCTGAGAAAAATGAAAGACTAAATGTTGCTCAGGGATGTGTCCGTTTTAGGTAGAGTGGATCAGTATACTTTCAAGGCAGCGTAGCGTTACACTAAGATGTAAAGCATATACTCCTGTTGGTGACCGGCATTGAATCTTTTTATACCGTAAGTATTTAAGGATTGCCAACCTATTTTCTCGAGATTTCAGCCGCCAACCTATAATCCAGATTTAGAACTAAGGCGATAAATTTGATATGAATAAGTGTTTTTTAAAAAGTGCTCGTTTTACATGCCTACTGTTACTGATAACAGCTCAATCGTTAGCAGATAATTTAAACAAGCAGCCAGCACTTGAGCAACTAATGCAAGCTCGAATACAGTGGGAGGCGCAGAGCCAAAAAGGGGATGTAGAGGCTAGTGCAAAGCTCGGAGCTTTATACCTTTCCGGATCTCTTGGTTCTCCAGATTTCATTAAGGCAAGAAAATACTTAGCCCTAAGCGCGGAAACCGATTTATCGGCCCGTCTTGCTTATGGCCATCTGCTGATGAACGGGCTTGGAGGCAAGGCTGATTTAGCTGCGGCAGAACAATTTTTTGCGAAGGCTGCAGCCCAGGGGAGCTTAGAAGGGCAATACCTGAAAGCCAAGCTGATATTAGGCCGGAACGCGTCAGAAACTGAAGTTCGAAGTGCAGTCAATGGTATTAGTAGCGCTGCGAACAAAGGCTTTCCTCCGGCTCTTTCAACCATAGCTGAGTTTTACAGAACCGGGACATTCTTAGAGCAAAGCCCAGAAAAGGCGATAGAATACTTTTTAAAGGCCGTTGATGGAGGGTATACAGAAGCACTTTCGACAGTTGCTGAAATGTATTTGTTTGCTGAATTAAGCTCAGCAAATATCGAAAAAGCCGAAGATTTTTACCGGCAAGCGATATCCCAAGGAGTGAAATCTGCGCGCTATTCGTTCGCCTTCTTATTGTATAATAAAGAGCCTAATAATAAAGACCTTATGAGTGAAGCCTATCGAGTAGCCAGGGTCGCAGCATCAGCTTGGGATGAAAGGTGCCAATACCTCTTGGGGCTGATGTACTATGAGGGGAAAGCAGTCTCTCGTGATAATGAGCAGGCACATTTTTGGTTGGATCTTGCCGCTAGTGCAGGTGTATTTGAAGCACACCACATTAGAGCACTTGCTGCCAAGGCACTTACCAAGGAGCAGATATCTAAAGTTAAAATCAGGGCTCGTGAATGGTTTGATGAGAACCATGGCCGCCCCCATGTCCACCAATCTATAAGTAATTCAACACACCGGTATAAATAATGCGTTTTTACTCTCAAATCCTGCATGCTGATCATGGTGTGGTGACATTGTAGTGGGATCGTGAATTTGGTCACCTGGGTAGAGGTGAGGCATCACCTCATACATGTACAGATGAACCAATGGCTAGAAAATCACAACTTAACATCAGCCATAAGCCTTGCCTTGAAGCAGCTCAGCGAGTCATCGTTCAGGGCTATACCGTTTGAGAGGCCTGCTAGATAATGAACGTCAGTAAATCAGCGATGGATAAGTGGGGTTTTAAGGTTAAGCGTAGAGGGAAGTATCCCCAAAGCCTCATCCATGACTGCCGATCAACGCCGAATTCGTGAATTAGAAATATAGTTAAAGCGCGTGGATAGGGGTATTTTTAAAATTGATCGCCCTGACGTCAACCAAAAGTCACACCAAAAACCAAGCAGGCTATGAACTTGGCTCACGGTAGGTTTAATTTAATGGTGTCCGCTTAATCTTTGTATCTGGTCCGCAGAACGGATAGCAAGGGCTTGTATTGTCAGCCATGGACCCTCACCTCCACCGGTAGAGGGGAAAAGGCTTGCATCACAGATAAAAAGATTCTGAGTGTCGTGCACAGCGCCATAAGAATCACAAACGCTAGTCTCAGCATCTGTTCCCATTCGGCATGTTCCGAACACATGGGTCGATGAAAAAGCATCTGCCGAACTAAATGTTTCAAAAGGCGATTCACAACCTGCCGCATCAAGAATTTTCTTACATTCAGCACTCATAAACCTAAGGCGTGAAGTAGCGTTTTTGTCCAAATACGAATGAATTTTCGGTATAGGGACACCATGTGTGTCCAGTTTATCTGAAAGGCCAATAAAGCTCATTTTGTGGGGAAGGCTCTCACCTATAGATGTGATTGAAAGCACTTTGCCGAAGTGTTCTCTCATTTGAGCCTTATGATTCAGCCCCCATCCCGATATAACCCGAGTAGCATAAGCGACGGGCCCGACCAAGTCGCTCTCCGCCATTGAAGGTCCGAAGCGGCAGCCACCGATAACGCCAGGGATCGAATCTGGAGCATTGTATTTCCAGCTAACCCAGTTAACAGGAAGTCCTCTGTGACTGCCCAGGTTTTCAGGGTATATTGCAGATGCAGTGGTCAGTATGGTTTCCATGAAATTTTGGCCCACTAAGCCACTGTTATTGCCGAGTCCTCGCGGATGAGATGTGTCGGACGAATTCAATAAAAGTCGAGGAGTTTGTACTGCACCTGCTGCAAGAATAATCCGCTTAGCGAACAGTCTATGCACTTCTCCTTCGTGATAAGCTAAAACACTACTCACTCGCCCATTGTGTGCTTCTACTTTAAGCACCTCGACTTGGGGGAATACCTGGCATCGCCCACTAAGTTCTGCATGCTTTAGATATGTAACATCAATGGTCCCTTTGTCCATTACCATACAACCACGCTGGCAGCCACCACAGTAATTACAAGCCGAGCGGTTGTCATATGGTTTGCTAAGGACTGCCAGAGAATTAGGCTGAGGTTCGTGCCCTGCCTGGATAGCCGCTTTTTCCAGAATTAGTGCAGGATAACTATATGGGTGAGAAGGTAGAGGGTAACTGGCTGAACGAGGGCACCTGGCATCCGATGCAGGGCCAGCAACGCCAACAAGTTCTTCTGCTATCTGATAGAAAGGCTCAAGGTCTTCATAACTGATGGGCCAATCGGCAGCTTCGTCATACCGGCTATCCATTTTCATTGAAAGAGGGTTAAGTCTATGAGCCTCTCCAGTAAATTGTAGTGAGCTTCCCCCCACACCACGAACGTGATGATATCCAAAGTTGGCTCTCCGCTTCCCCTTGACCAGAAACCCCTTCATTTTATTCCAGGAACGTAATTGAGGCTCCAAGTGTTGAATATCCTGTAGTTCTGCTACTTCATATGTCCCTACTGATGATTGTTTGTGGGGGAATGGTTTCTCCCAATTGTCAGTAGCTTGTTGATAGTCCTCAGTTGGAGCATACACAGGGCCAGCATCAAGAACCATTACCTTGAAACCACGCTGAGCAAGCCTCCATGCGGCGGCGCCACCACCGGCTCCAGATCCGACTACGATCACGTCAGCTTCAAAGTTTTTTAGGTGGCTTGTCATGTTTCGGATAACCAATTGGTTGAATGGGTCGATCAATATCCATACCTTCCCACGCAGCGCTATTGTGGTAGTAAAGTGTCATTGCATCATCTCTTAATCGCTCAATGAAAACTCTAGGCAAAGTCATCTCAGGCTGTTTGAAGGCAACATCCACAATCTGAATCTGAGTGTCAAGAGGTAAGCTCGAAAAGGGTTTATGAAATGACTTGGTGCTTGTGCTTTCAAACCACTTCAGCCCTTGTTCAATCAGCTCAGGGTAACGGGGTATCTGCGCGGCTATATCCACTATGGACTGGCCCAAATCCAGATCAGTGGCGCTTGGCGTTAGATCCCTTGGAATTAGTACATCCAAGATAGCATCCAATATCGAAATCGAGCGACTACTCGATAGCAAAGGCTTTGTACTGGATGATTCAGCACGCGTCTGATTCCAGCACAGAGGGGCAAGAGCTAAAAGTTTCAATACTAATCGCCTGCTAACAAGCCGACTGGGAAGTGCCGCTAGCCCTGCTCCAAGTGGTGCTGATACTTCATCTAGTGCTTGGTGGCAATGGAGCGCAGGTGATGTAATGAAAATTAATCTGCCCCTAACCGATGCTACTTATACATACACACTTTCGTACGATGCCGCACCCGCTGAAGGTTGCGCCTATGACTATTGTGGAAATACTAATCTAAATGTCAGCACCAGCACGCTTGGGGATGGTGGGTTAATACTGCCTGCCCACTCAGGGCAAGAGGTCTCGTATACCGAGTCAGATGTATCCTTCAGTTGGTCCATTCAGGCTCTGGCCGGCGAGTTCTCTATTGCTGGGTATCGCCTATATACTTCTGCAGGAACCATTGATGGTACTGGCGCAGGCCCTCTTACTCAGGATAGTGTTGTCAGTGGGGAAGAAGTTGAGGCGGAAGTGGGCGGAGGTGTAAGTATCCCTGATATTGATACTGCTAAAGCTGAATACACAACAACAGAGCTCAACAACAATCAGGTAAACCCTAAATTTACTGGTGGCGCACTGGTTATCAGCACAGCTGAGGATCCAATCGCAACAGACTTTACAGTTGATGCTAACGGCGGCACTATCCAGGCAGATGCGGATACGGAGATTTCCGGTGTGCTCGGCGATGATAGCAGCGCCATCGGAAGCAGCGGTTCCTTAACCAAAACAGGCAGCTCTACACTGACCCTTTCCGGAATAAATACGTTTACGGGAGATATGGTTGTAGATGTCGGTAAGTTGGTCGTTGATGGAAGTCTCTCGGGGAGCGTTGTAGTAAACACAAACGGTGTTCTCAACGGATCAGGAACTGTTGCCGGTATTACATCCAGCGGCACTATTGCTCCAGGTAATTCTCCTGGCACATTAACATCTACCAGTAGTGTGGTAATGACTTCCGGTTCGACACTTCAAGAAGAGATCGATGGGTTGATTTTTAACCCAGCAGGTGGCGCTGGCAGCTATGACCGTGTAGCAGTAACTGGCGCAGGCAATACTTTCACAGCGGATGGAACGCTGGAAATTTTGCTGCGCGGTATCACTCCACCAGCAAATAATGCATTCACGCCATCTATTGGAGATCAGTTCCGGATCGTAACTACAGAAGAAGCCAGTGGTATCCTTAGCAACTTCGCCGCTGTAACTCAACCGACCTCTGGTCTTTCGGTCAATACGCGGTTTGATGTGCTATATGGATCTAATTATATTGACTTGGTGTTAACCCCTGAAAGTTACGCAGTATACGCAGCGGCTAACGGCAACTTGAATGCTCGCAATGCAATGGTTGCTTTTGATACGATTCGTCCGGCTGCTGGCATCATCGCAACTGGGCCAGACCCATTCTCCGGGTTGCTTGGGCTGTCGGGTGTGCAGCTGAACACCGCAATAGCTCAACTCTCTGGCGAGATTCACGCTCAAAGCGCAAACGATGTTAAAGATCAGATGATATCTCTGAGTAACATGGTTATGGGTGCCTCACATGTACTTGATCCAGAGGAAATGCTTTGGGTGAATGTTAACTACAATCGTATTGATTATGACGACGATAAAATTTCGACAGGGTACGATGCGAGTACTGCCTCTCTTGTTGTCGGGTATGACATTGAGCGCCAAGCAGATAGGCGCTATGGGCTTGCCTTTGGTTATGCCGATTCAGAGCTAGATTCGATAGCCAGCTCATCTTCAGATAATACACTGACAACATTTCTTGCATACTATGAAGGCAGCAAAGAGACAGAACAGTTTGGAACGTTGAACTTATACCTCGATACGGGTATAGGTCTAAGTAGTCGAGATATAAGTCGAAAGGTTTCTCTGTCTTCCGACACGAACAGTCACAGGTCCTCAACGGATGAACTTGTACTGTTCGGTCAAGCTCGCATCTCTCGTCTTCTCAAGGAAGGAAGAAATGCCAACGTAACGGGTTACAGTAGCTTTAGATTTCAGGGGCTGAGAGGCGACTCTTATACCGAAAGAGGTTCCAATGATACTGCGTTATCCATTGCTTCCGGCTCTCAAGTTTCAGCACAATTAGGACTTGGCGCTCTGGTGGGTATTATTACAGATACAAACAAGGTCAACTGGAATATAGATGCTGGCCTGTTTGTTGAGTTGGTTGAGGATCATGAAACCCTTGACCGGGACGTATCACTAGGAACCGCCGATTGGGAAGTACAGGGAACTGATGTCGGAGATGTCAGTACTAAAATTTCAGCTCACGGTATCTGGAACATTCGTGACGACATGTCTTGGTTTGTTGATTTTGGTGTTGTTGGATCTTCCCGACGCCTTGAAGAGCAAATATCTTTAGGGTTTAGAATTGATATCTAATAACCGTTAATATATAAATTCACCCAAAAAAAAGCCGCTAATATTTAGCGGCTTTTTTTTGGGTGTTCTAATGATTTAAAGTTGGCTTAAATCTGAGATAGTAGAGCTGAATCTGTAGTGTCAGGTTCATCGGTAGGTGTGGCCCGCCCCACTAATTTCGGACATTTCGTTAAGCGAGTAAAATTACTCAACGAGGTAAACAATGACAAAATCAACAACCCACAAGCAATATCTTCTAGGTACGATAATGTATGACCAAAATTAACGAGTCCCCATTTCTAGTTCCCCGTTAAATTGGTAAGATGTTGAAAGATAAAGAATATTTCAACGAATTGGTGGAGGCGGCGGGAATTGAACCCGCGTCCGTCAGTCCGCTGCCGAAGGCTCTACATGCTTAGTTCAGTCTATTATATTTAACGTTTTACAGCCCGACTGGCAGGGCGCGTAAACCGCGATTCCGGTGAGTTTTTAGTGAATCGACCCCGGACGAGCTTCATCACGATCTTGTGAGTATGACACCTGATAGCCCCGAAAGACTCTGGACGCACAAGCACGGCTCCAGTCAGATGGCACCCTACTGTTTCTTAGGCAGCTAGTGCGTAGTTGTCGTCGTTGGCAACTATAATGTGCGACTTTGGATTAACGAGATTAGTCACCATCTCGGCATGCACCCAGGGTTTTGTAACCGGCGTCGAATCCAAAACGCCCCCTGAATTAGGTTTGGTAACCATATACTGAGTTGAGAGGTGTTCGCTCTCAGCTCAAACCAAAATAGTGCCTCGGTTTAAAAAATGAGACGCTACAAGGTGCAAACCCACAATCAATTCTAGCACAGCATAGGCTGACCGTTAGACATTTTCTGAAGGTGGAGTTCAGTTAATGGGTGTTTTTTTGAAGCCGAGCCGAGCTTCGCTGTACTAGGAAACGCCAAAAGGAACTATGTAAGTAAGCGCCAACTTTGACCCGTCTGCAATGTTCATGGTGCCAATTAGTACTTTATAACCGTAATTAATTAAGGCAGGTAGCGTTCCTGCTGCTAGGACAACATTGATGGCTCTGTATGAATGTTAGTTGCCATGGCGAGTCAGGCGCAGTTTCTGGCGCTCCCAGTCACGGTCTTTCTCTGTTTCTCGTTTATCATAGGCCTGTTTTCCTTTGGCCAGTGCAATTTCACATTTGGCTAGGTGGCCCTTCCAGTAAAGTGCAGTGGCGACGCAGGTGTAGCCTTTTTGGTGAATCCCTTGAGAGAGTCTGCTGAGTTCTTTCTGATTGAGCAGCAACTTGCGGGTTCGCGACGGGTCAGTAACAAAGTGCGCTGATGCGGTATTGAGTGGGGCAATATGGGCGCCAAGTAAAAAGGCTTCGCCGTCCTTCAACAACACATAACAATCGGTGAGCTGTACTTTTCCCGCCCTTAAGCTTTTGACTTCCCAGCCAAGCAGGGCAATACCCGCCTCAAACTTTTCTTCCAGATAATAGTCGTGCTTCGCTCTCTTGTTGAGAGCGATAGTCGTGCTTTTCTGTGTTTTATTGGGTTTTTTGACCATGGAGGGGATTATAAGGATTAGGCGTCCACACGCCTATGATTTTGTTATGGCATCTCTTCCGGAATGATACGACAGGCATGGC
>JBLIJA010000050.1:0-11903 GCA_047635115.1 Porticoccus sp.
ATAAATTCGGCTATTCGTAGTATAGATTTATGATCAATCCCACAATACAGCAAAGCTGCGGCGAACATACGTCTCTTAGATCAAGCTTCCAACAAGATTTTCAGCATTCGACGAAGTGGTTCTGCCGCACCCCATAACAGCTGGTCTCCAACAGTAAAAGCGGAAAGGTAATCATTTCCCATATTCATTTTTCTCAGGCGACCAACCGGCACATGTAAATGCCCAGTCACGGCTGCAGGAGTTAACTGCTGCAATGTAGCCTCGCGGTCATTGGGAACCACTTTGATCCAATCATTGGCCTCCGCCAACATTGCTTCAATCTCATCCATAGGTACATTCTTGGTCAGCTTGATGGTTAGAGCCTGACTATGACAGCGCATAGCGCCAATGCGAACACAAAGGCCATCCACGGGAATCAATGAATCGCCAGAGCGACCAAGAATCTTGTTAGTTTCTGACTGCCCTTTCCATTCCTCCTTGCTCTGGCCATTTTCCAGCTGGACATCAATCCAGGGCAGCAAGCTGCCTGCCAATGGCGCACCAAAGTTACTGGTAGGAAAATCGCTGCCACGCATTTTAGCTGTTACTTTTCGATCAATTTCCAGAATAGCTGATGCCGGATCGGCCAGCTCAGGGGCAACAGATTTATCAATGGAGCCCATCTGACCAATCAGTTCGCGCATATTCTGCGCACCAGCACCCGAGGCGGCCTGGTAAGTCATGGCAGATGTCCACTCCACCAAACCCTGATTAAATAAGCCACCCAGGCCCATCAACATCAGGCTAACCGTACAGTTACCACCGATGAAGTTCTTTGCCCCTCGGGTAATACCATCTTTGATCACGGCCAGATTTACTGGATCCAATATAATCAATGCATCATCAGCCATCCGCAATGTAGAGGCAGCGTCAATCCAGTAACCATTCCAACCGGCTTTACGAAGCTCGGGATAAACGGCCTTAGTGTAGTCTCCACCTTGACAGGTCACTATAATGTCCAGCTTTCTCAAGGACTCAATATGGTTCGCGTCCTGTAACGGAGCCACATCCTTTCCAACATTGGGGCCAGGTTGCCCCAGCTGTGATGTGGTGAAGAATATTGGCTCAATATCGGCAAAGTCATTCTCCTCAATCATACGATCTATCATCACCGAACCAACCATTCCGCGCCAACCAACAAAACCTACTTTATTCATTATATTCAACCAATTAATAAATATTTACAATAAATCACTTTAGATTTATTTTTGCTAACAACTTGCACTCATAAAAGGGGCAGTCTCGCCAGCTTATAGCGTAGCTTTACATAAAGCACTGACCACTGCATCACCCATCTCAGAGGTGCCCACTTCACGTGCTCCCTCTGTATAAATATCAGGCGTACGCAACCCTTTATCCAACACTTCATTAACGGCAGCTTCAATAGCATCAGCCGCCTTTGGCGCATCCAACGAATAACGCAACATCATGGCAACAGATAATATCGTCGCCAAGGGATTGGCCACACCCTGCCCCGCAATATCCGGTGCAGAACCATGGCACGGCTCATAAAGGCCTTTGCCGTCCTTATCCAGAGACGCGGAAGGCAACATGCCAATCGAACCCGTCAGCATTGCTGCGGCATCGGATAAAATATCGCCGAACATATTCCCAGTCACCACCACATCAAACTGTTTGGGCGCCATCACCAGCTGCATAGCCGCATTGTCGACATACATGTGGCTTAGGGTTATTTCAGGATAGTCTCTAGCAACCTCTTCCATGATTTCACGCCACAGTATGGTTGCCTCAAGCACATTAGCCTTATCCACGGAACAAACACGCTTATCTCGGACCATGGCGGCTTCAAATGCCACTTTACCAATACGACGGATTTCAGATTCACAATATTTGTAAGTGTTATAACCTTCTCGCTCACCGTTTTCCAGCACACGAATACCACGGGGTTCACCGAAATAAATACCGCCGGTCAACTCTCGGACAATCAGCATATCCAGGCCAGCAACAATCTCTGGTTTGAGCGAAGAGGCATCTGCCAGCTGTGGATACAGAATCGCTGGGCGCAAGTTAGCAAACAGCGATAGACCAGATCGCAGTTTCAACAATCCTTTTTCAGGACGAAGATCGCGATCCACCTCATCCCACCTGGGCCCACCAACAGAGCCCATCAAAATAGCATCACTTTGACGACCTTGGTCCAATGTTTTCTCGGGGCATGGTTCACCCACTTCATCGTACGCAGCACCACCGAGCAAACCTTCTTCCAGCTCAACGCCTAGAGAGAATTTCTGGTCGACCTGTTTCAACACCTTAACGGCTTCATCTACAATCTCAGGGCCGATATAGTCGCCCTTAAGAACCAATACTTTCTTCCTCATTTACAAACTTCCTTAACCGGGCTACTTTCCAGTTCTGTTTAAACGCTTTATTTACAAAACATTTTACTTAATGGCACCGAATAGCCAGGGCGTATCTTTCTCCCGCGCCGACTCATAGGCTCGAATGGTGTCCGAATTATTCAAGGTCAGGCCAATTTCATCCAATCCTTCGAGCAAACAAGCCTTACCGAACTCGTCGACATCAAAAGGGAACTCTTCTCCAGAAGGGGTGACCACCACTTGACGAGGCAAGTCTACCATCAACTCATAGCCTTCATTTTCATCAACTTCCAAAAACAGCCTGTCAACTATACTTCCTTTCAAAACAATAGGTAACAGGCCGTTCTTAAAACAATTATTGAAAAATATATCCGCAAAGCTAGGACCAATAACAGCCCGCAACCCATAGTCTTCCATCGCCCATGGAGCATGCTCACGACTGGAGCCACAACCAAAATTATCACGGGTCAACAATACAGAGGCGCCTTTATAACGTGGCTGATTGAGGATGAAATCTTTGTTCAATGGACGACCCAAACAATCCTGCCCCGGCTTACCTTCATCCAGATAACGCAACTCATCGAACAAGTTTGGGCCAAAGCCACTGCGCTTAATCGACTTTAAAAACTGCTTAGGAATAATCATGTCAGTATCAACGTTGGCACGATCAATTCCAGCCACAAGCCCTTTATGTACAGTAAATGCTTTCATTATGCAGACTCCCTCACATAAGTTTCATCAAAGGTACGAACATCAATAATATGGCCAGCAATTGCTGCTGCTGCTGCCATCGCAGGACTCATCAAGTGAGTTCGTCCGCCATTACCTTGTCGTCCTTCAAAATTACGATTAGAAGTCGATGCACAGTGCTCACCAGGCCCCAATTTATCGGCATTCATTGCCAAGCACATGGAACAACCCGGTTCACGCCAATCCATACCGGCTTCGATAAAGACTTTATCTAAACCTTCAGCTTCAGCCTGTGCTTTCACCATTTGCGACCCAGGCACTACGAGCACCTGTTTAACGCTACCCGACACCTTGCGGCCTTTAGCTACTTTTGCCGCAGCACGCATATCTTCAATACGAGAATTGGTACAAGAACCAATAAACACACGATCCACGGGTATCTCTGTGATGGACGTACCGCCATTAAGCCCCATGTAACGCAATGCTTGCTCAATACTCTGCTTTTTCGCGGGATCAGTTTCATCTTCACTGCGAGGAATAGCTCCCGTTACCGGCAACACCATTTCAGGCGAGGTACCCCAAGTGACTTGAGGTAAAATATCTTCGCCTTTTAACTGCACGACCGTATCAAACACAGCATCGGTATCGCTTTTCAGGGTCTCCCAATAGGCTACAGCCTGATCCCAAACCTCACCGGTGGGCGCAAACTTACGGCCTTCGAAATACTCGATGGTTTGATAGTCCACCGCCACCATACCCACACGGGCACCGGCCTCAATGGCCATATTACACACAGTCATACGGCCTTCAATGGACATATCCCGGAACACCTGGCCGGCAAACTCAATAGCACACCCAGTACCGCCAGCCGTGCCGATTTCACCGATAATAGCTAACACCACATCTTTAGGTGTTACACCGTTACCCAATACGCCATCCACCACAATCAGCATATTTTTCATTTTCTTGGTGACTAAACATTGAGTCGCCAACACATGCTCTACTTCAGAGGTGCCAATACCGTGGGCCAAACAGGCAAATGCACCGTGGGTAGCAGTATGGGAATCACCGCAGACAACGGTCATACCCGGCAATGAGGCTCCCAATTCTGGACCCATCACATGCACAATGCCCTGCCCCATTTCATTCATGCCAAATTCACGAATGCCGAAATACTCACAGTTATCATCCAGAGTTTTTACCTGAATACGGGAGGTTTCGTCGGGAATCCCATCAACACCAGCAGCGCGTTCGACTGAGTCCGTGGAAATATTGTGGTCTGGTGTCGCCACATTCATATCCAACCGCCAAGGCTTGCGACCTGCAATACGCAGCCCCTCAAAAGCCTGGGGTGACGTCACTTCATGAAGAATATGACGATCTATGTAAATGAGTGCAGAACCATCGCCTCGCTGTTTCACCAGATGCGCGTCCCACAATTTGTCGTAAAGGGTTTTTCTAGCCATATTTATAGCCTAATTATCGTAAAAAATATGATCAATTGGGCAATTTTAGGCACATATTACAAATAAAACAAATTCATATTTTTCATCTATTGGATTCCAAATAGGAATTCAGGTGCTTATACTCATGCCTGATACCACTATTTGATATACCCCTGTTATGGACACTCAATTACTGGAAGCCTTTATTGCCGTTACTGAGACTGGCTCTTTCTCCATTGCCGCTGACAGAATCCACATCACTCAACCAGCGGTGAGCAAACGGATCGCATTACTAGAAGAACAACTCAACTGCCGGCTGTTTGATCGTATCGCTAGAACGGCAACCCTTACCGAGGCTGGCGATGCGCTACTACCCAGAGCTAATCAGATACTAAGAGAGATTGCCGATACGACCCAAGCCATCAATGATTTATCCGGTGACATCAGCGGCAGGCTACGGCTCGCCATTAGCCACCATATCGGGCTGCACAGACTCCCACCAATACTCAAACGATTTTCTCAAGAACAACCCGACGTCACGATTGATGTGGATTTCATGGATTCAGAGAAAGCCTACGAAGGAATTCTTCAAGGTCGTTTTGAGATAGCTGCTATAACTCTGGCGCCAGAGCCACATCCAAAAATCAAGGCCAAAACCATATGGCCAGACCCTCTAGTTTTTATGATCTCCGATGACCACCCCCTTTTAAAGGAAGTAAACCCAACACTGGGCGATCTGCGAAACTACCCAGCAATTTTACCCGGTCTGAGCACTTACACAGGGCGTATGACCCGAGCACTGTTTGAACAACAGAGCGTCCCGCTCCCCCCCACCATGACCACCAACTATCTGGAAACCATCAAAATGATGGTGAGTATCGGGCTGGGCTGGAGCCTACTACCCGAAAGCATGCTGGAACCCGGTATTCGAGCTGTACCCATAGTTGGCGCACACATACAACGAGAACTTGGTTACATCCACCACCGGGAGAAAAGCCTGTCCAATGCAGCGAAGGCGTTTATTAACTTGCTTCAACAGAAAAGCCAATAAAAAAACACGCCCAAGATCAAGAATCATAGGCTTTTTAATAAAACTATTATGCAACATCCATGAATAAAGTATTTATTGTAATTGCGGTTTTGTGGTGTTATTCCTTGGCCGCAAACGATTTAAAGATTAAATATGATTTGAAGCCACAGATTTATATTAATTCTAATGACTAAATGACACTCATATTAAGTCCAAGCGGTGATGCCGCGTGGATACCCGAGTTACCTCTACCTATCACTGATAATAAAATAGATTCGGATACTTTTCACGAAGATGCACAGGAAAGTGTGTATCAAGCTCAATATTCACGCGATGAATATCTGGAAACTCTAAAACTCACTAAGGACCTAATTTTAAGTGCTAAATCTACAAACAAAGGTTTAGGTGGCCCCTGACTCACGATGGCAACCATTTCACTATGGAGCAACCCAGGCATAGAGATTGTATTTAAATCTATAGGGGGTAAAAGTTACCCCGAAGATCTGGTATCACTAATTAGCTACATCAAACGACTCAATCTACCTAACTAACTAGACCGTAGACCGACCTAATAACCAAGCATTTATTCATTAGATAGGGGGATAGATAATGACATTAACTAAAAAACTTGTTGCAGAATTTATCGGTAAATTTTGGATCGTACTTGGAGTGTGTGGTATCGCTGTTTTTCCAGCCGAATTTCAGATTTAGGTATTGGTCTACTGGGTGTTTCTTTGGCTTTCGGGCTAACTGTATGAACCATGGCGTTTGCTATTAGTCACATATCTGGGTGCCATCTAAATCCAGCTGTATCAACTGGCCTTTGGTCGGAAGGAAGGTTTTCGGGCGCTGAAGCCAGTACTTCCATCGTTGCACAAGTAGCCGGTGGTCTTGCGGGAGCAGCAGTTCTATATATTATTGCCTCTGGCCAAGTAGGTTTCGATGTGACGGCAGGCTTCGCATCGAATGGTTATGCTGAGTATTTTCCTGATGGTTATAGCCTGACTGCTGCACTAATAACTGAAATAGTTATAACCTTTATGTTTTTAATCATTATTCTGGGCGCAACGGCTAAACGTGCACCACAAGATTTTGCTCCTATATCTATTGGCCTTGGCTTAACGCTTATTCATCTCATCAGTATTCCCATCACTAATACATCAGTTAACCCCGTTAGAAGTACTGATGATGCGATATTTCAGGTTGGCTGGGCAATATCCCCGTTATGGTTTTTTTGGATTACCCCCATCGTAGGTGCTATCTTGGCTGGGGTTGTCTACCGCTGGTTTGAAGTTGAAGGAAAAGCTTAACTAGGTACATCAACAGGCTTGTGACTTAAGCCATGTGACTTCGAAAATAGAAAAATCTGATAAATTTATTACATTTTAATTTCAGGACTAAACAAAATGCCAAAAGCGAGTGAAATCAAAAAGAACGCGGCGATCGACTACAACGGTAAAACCTACATAGTCAGGGACATTGAACGTTCTGTTCCTCAAGGTCGCGCAGGCGGCAGTCTTTACCGTCTGCGTATGTATAATGTTGTCACCAGCAGCAAGATTGACGAGATCTTTAAAGACTCGGATATGTTGAATCTTGCAGACCTCATACGCAGGCCTGTCATGTTTTCTTATATTGACGGCGATCAATATGTCTTTATGGATAAAGAAGACTACACACCATACAACCTTAACAAAGAGTCCATTGCCGATGAAACCCTCTTCATCAATGAGGCAACAGACGGTATTCAGGTGATCATTGTTAACGACGTGCCAGTAGCGCTTAGCCTGCCGACCAGTGTGGAGCTTGATGTAATGGAAACAGACCCCTCCATCAAAGGGGGGTCTGCAACATCAAGAACCAAGCCTGCACTATTATCGACCGGCGTAACCGTGCAAGTGCCTGAGTACATTTCTACCGGTGATAAAATTAAGGTGAATGTGGAAGAATGCAAATTTATGAGTCGAGCGGACACAAAATAGTTGTTCCAGCTGCAACTATAATGGGCATCAATGAAGGAATCTCCTGTGTGTCATTGGCCAACTATTTTTTACTACTGCTCCGAAGTACGCGCAAGCAGCTTAGTTACAGTCTTTAGTCTGGCAGATCAGAGTGTATCTACAAGATGAAGCGCACTAAAAAATCAAATAAGAATAAGTGGCCATAGCACTTTTTTTAAGCCAAGGAAATAGTATATTAGAGATGATTGATATTGGCATTGAACATTCCGTCGCTTTTCGCATATCAGAAAAAGTGACTGAAAGTGATATGTCGTTGGTACTGACTGATGTAAAGGAAAAGATTGAGCGTCATGAAAATATTGTCCTTCTCGAGAAAATAGAGTCATTCGAGGGCATCTAAATATCAGCGGTCATTGAAGAGCTTAAGTATTTATTTAAAGTGGGCATTTCTAATATAACGAAAGTCGCCGCCTTAACGTACAATAAGTGGCTGGAAATAATGATTAATATTGAAGATACATTTTTCAGAACGATTAAAATGAAATGTTTTTCCGTAGGCGATAAAGATTCAGCCATAGAATTCTTAAAAAATGCATAAGCAGGTAGGATCCTAAGTAGGTAGGCTCAGATACAAGTTTTGACTCTACTTACTTATCTACCAACAATTTTACCGACCAACAAAGTCTAGAAGCCCTCTATATCCAACGCCATCACCGACTCAGGCCCCGCTTTTATTGCTTCAAGGTACCCGCTATTCCTTGGCATCACATGCTGAGAAAAGAACTTAGCGGTGATAATTTTGTTGTTATTAAACGAGGTATTACCCTCGCCCTTCGCATTTAAGTTGGTGGCAGCCAATGCACTTTTTGATAGCATGGCACCAGCAACGGTCGTACCCATTAACATCAGCATGCTGTAAGCCGCCGAGCTTGGTGTAGTCCAACTTTTACCCTCTAGCAAGATTTGGGCTGCCTCCTGACAGGCAGTTAGTGAGGACGCCAAACTATCTGCTATAACATCAAGCCCGGCTGTTCGAGCATCATCAGCCACTTGAATCAATTCACTAAGTAATTCCATGGCGGACTGGCCTTTATCGCGGGCCAGCTTACGACCTACAAGATCAAGGGCCTGGATACCATTGGTACCCTCGTATATGGGTAGAATTCGGGCATCACGCATATGTTGTGCTGCACCGGTTTCTTCCACAAATCCCATGCCTCCATGTACTTGCACTCCCAGAGAGGTGACTTCCATGCTTATTTCGGTACACCAGCCTTTAACCAGTGGTGTTAACAGATCAACCCTACGCTGGTGATAGGCAATTTTCTCTTCGTCTTCTAACTTATGCACGTAGTCTTCGTGGGCAAAGGATAAGTAGGCCAATGCTCGGGCAGCTTGGGTTAATGAACGCATTAACATCAGCATACGACGCACATCGGGATGGTGAATAATGGCAGCTTTTTTATTGCCCGGCACACTGCCCTGAACTCGGTGTTTGGCGAATTCGACCGCCTGCTGGTAGGCCCGTTCGCTGATGGAAACCCCCTGTAAACCGACGGCAAGACGGGCTTCATTCATCATGGCAAACATGTACACCAAACCCTGATTCTCTTCGCCCACCAGATAGCCAACAGCTCCGCCGTTATCACCAAAGGAGAGCGAACAGGTGGGGCTCGCATGAATACCCAGCTTGTGTTCCACCCCCACACAGTGAACATCATTTCGCTCACCGACGCTGCCGTCTTCATTAATCATGAATTTGGGAACCACAAACAGGGATATGCCCTTCACCCCTTCTGGGGCATTCGGAGTACGCGCTAGCACTAGGTGAATAATATTATCGGTGTAATCGTGGTCGCCCCAGGTAATAAAGATTTTTTGGCCGCTCACGAGATAGTGATCGCCATTAGGTACCGCCTTGGTTCGAACAGCTGCAAGATCAGAGCCAGCCTGAGGCTCGGTAAGGTTCATGGTGCCGGTCCACGTGCCTGAGACTAGGTTGTTTAAATAGATTTTTTTCTGATCATCACTGCCATAAAGGCTCAAAGCGGTCACCACCCCTTTAGTGAGCATCGGGCATAAACTGAATGCCATATTGGCAGATTGGGACATCTCATCAACGGCAACAGCCAGCACTGCGGGTAATCCCTGACCACCATAATTAGCATCACCTGTCAGTCCCGGCCAACCCGCGTCAACAATCTGCTGGTAAATACCGTCTAACACTGGAGCAGTGATGACCTTGTCGCCTTCGAGCCTAGACCTGTGAGAATCGGCCACTTGATTGGTGGGTGCTAAGACCTCACCATAAAAACGGGCAGCCTCATCAATAATGGCATCCACCATATCTGGGGTTGCCTCTTCATAACCCCGGAGTTGCGCAATACTCTCCATACCCAGCAGGTTATTGAGCAGGAATTTCATATCATCGACAGGCGCGTTGTATACGGTCATACCCTAATCTCTATTAATTATTGATTTTAATCCCTCTATAAAACCATATCAGAAAGAAAAATGTAGCCGTTCTGGAGCAAAAAAATGTGAAATTTGTGACTCAAAGGTTCTCACCTTCATACGAAGTCATATAAAGACCATGAGACATGCTGAAGGTTAACCAATAGCTTAACAATTGTTGACCTTGTGATTATTAGCCTTAGCCTTAGCCTTAGCCTTAGCCTTACAAACATCATCCTTTAGATTATTGTACAAGCGAGAAAAAGCCCCGGGATCTTGTAAATGGCCAGAACCATCCAGCTGAAGGTATGGCAACCCACTCTCGCGGCACATCCTGGCGATCAGTGACTGGCACCATTCGAAGAGCAATCTCTGATACTCACCCTTTTGTATATGGCAATGGTTGTACATGCCCGCTTCACTTCTCTGGCGCTGTGCCTCAGCCAGGATAATGGCGCAGGCCACAAAAACATTAGTAGGTGAGATCACCCAACTTTATCACTGCCTACTGAACAGATATAACGTGATGAATAATAATATTTTGATGGTAACAAAGCAGTTTTTATCACATCGGACGCCGTTAGGCCCAGAAGACTTTATGGCGGCGCTAAATCTGTTTCCAGTTAGCGATAGCTCAGCACACGATTTTTTTGAGAATGGCGGGTTAGATAATCATGGCTTAATACCGCCCCCAAATATGCTCATAACACGAGAACACCTCTAGGTAGTGCCGCCCACTCTAGCGAGCTTTCAGGTGTTATCTGTCAATGCCTCGGGGTTTGCAGGTACTTTTCTGGTAAAAGGATGAAGCTCAGAAACGACAACTGGATCAGATCGGCTGCCTGCAATTATTAAAGATCGCCAGTCTTTAGATCACAAGTCAGAGGCCGAAGCTGACACAACACATGAATAAGCTGTCAGTTTCTAGACACCACCCCCACTCTATATTTGTCTTGTATTATGAATACTCACGACAGCCCTATTACAAGGAAGCGGCACAATTTCCCAACCGAAACCAGCCCATTGAACTTTTAAAAAGAGACCTCTTCTAAAAGTCAAATTGGGTGGTTAACACCTTGCTTAGAAGGGGATATATCTAGCCCGCTAGGAAGGAATGTATGAATCCTGTTTTTAGTGTAACATCCACAGCCGCTGGGCTAGACATCTACTACGGTGGAAAATAGAGCCGCTGAAACCATCTATAAATAAACATTTCACTCCCAACCGGAGAACACCATGCTGGAAGTCAAGCAGTTGACAAGGTTGTATGGCACTTTTAAAGCCGTTGATAACATCAGCTTCAAAATAACAAAAGGTGAGATCGTGGGATTACTTGGCCATAACGGTGCAGGTAAAACGACCATCATGAAAATGATTAGCGGTTTCATTGAGTCCAATCAAGGCAGCATAGAAATCGATGGTGCAGATATCCAGAAAGACCTGAAAAAAGCCCAGCAAAGCCTAGGCTACCTTCCTGAAAACCTACCCATCTATCCAGAAATGACCGTTGCTGACTACCTTGATTATGCTAGCGATATGAAAGGCCTGACAGGCGATACAAAAATCTCGGAAATTAAACGTGTTATTCAAGCAACTGATATTGTACCCAAACTGCTTTCACCGATATCAACACTCTCCCGCGGTTATAAGCAACGCGTGGGGGTAGCCCAAGCTATCTTGGGTAAACCCAGATTACTGATTCTCGATGAGCCCACCAATGGACTTGACCCGACCCAAACTCAGCTTATCAGAGCACTGATACGTGACCTTGCTAAAGAGGCAACCGTTATCCTCTCCACTCATATCATGCAGGAAGTGGATGCACTCTGTGACCGGGTACTGATTATCCGTAATGGGCAGCTGGCGATGGATGCCAAACTGAACGAGTTGAACCAAAGCAATAACCTGCACCTAACTACTTCATTAGCTAAAGATAAGCTTGAAG
>JBLIJA010000051.1:0-11842 GCA_047635115.1 Porticoccus sp.
GGGCCCAGATCTCTGGCGAAGAGGTAGGTGTTCTTAAGGTTTTGTTCCATCAGGAGACGCTAGAAATTCTTGGCGTTCATTGTTTTGGTGCTGAAGCTGCGGAAATTATTCACATTGGTCAAGCCATTATGAACCAGACTGGCGACGCTAACACGATCGAATATTTTATCCGTACGACCTTTAACTATCCAACCATGGCTGAAGCTTATCGTCGTGCTGCCATTAATGGGATAAATAGGCTTAACAGAGAATCTAGGAAACTGGTTGTTTAGCATGAGTAAGTTGTTATCGTAGTCGGATAAACTAACAAAAAATTCGGAACACCCTAAGTGTACCGGATTTTTGTATGGGATTAATTGAAGAGGCTATCAGCGTTTATTTACCGTTACGTTTCAGCACAGAGTGAAGTACGCGGTCGTGTTCAAAATAAACAACAAAGTCCTGATATTCCCATGATGAGATAGGAGGGTCTCCTACCGTATCATTCCATTTTAGATGTTCACCAAAACGCTTCTGAACCAGATCTTTGGTGATTCCCTGAGTTGGGCGCTATATGCTTTTTTTCAGCAGCCTGCTGGCCGACAGGAATGATTATCTCTTCGGCTACTAGAGGCAGTGATAAGCAACAAAACATGCTGAAGGGTAGTAAAAACTTATTCATGGTATGGATCTATTATGACCTGTCATTCGCAGTATGCACTTTGATGATAGCAAGCCGAAACGCAACAAGTGCAACTACAAAATAATAGAGTTGGCAATAAACAGGTAATCAATCACAGAAATGGTCGCTTGTTTGCCCTGTGGGATTCCGTTTTAATGCGTCGCAATGAATACTAATCTGCCTCTTTTTATAGGATTTCGCTACATCCGCAGCAAGCGACGCAATGGTTTTGTATCTTTTGTCTCGTTGTTGTCATTTATTGCTATGGCGTTAGGCATTATGGCACTGATTGTTGTTTTGTCAGTGATGAATGGCTTCGATCATGAGATCAAAAGGAGAATCCTTAATGTCGTTCCCCATGTCAGTGTGGGTAGTGATGCGGGCATTGTGAATTGGCCAAAATTGGGGGCCATCGCTCTCGAGGTGGAGAATGTCGAGGCATACGCTCCCTTTGTTGAAGGCTATGGTCTATTGTCATCTTCTGGACTCAGCCAAGGGGTGTTGGTACAGGGCATCGACCCAGAGCTAGAAAGTGATGTCAGTCCTATCAGCCAATATATGGTGGTGGGTGAAGTGGCGTATTTACAACCCGGCGAATATGGCATTGTGCTAGGAAATCTATTGGCGCGATCCCTTGGTGTTATCAAAGGCGACTCTGTAATTTTGTCTACGCCTGAACTTAATGTAACGCCTGCTGGTATTTTTCCTCGCTACAAACGTTTTCGTGTCCTTGGCGTTTTTCAAGTAGGAGCTCAGGTTGATAATGGCCTAGCCTTTATTCACTATCAGGATGCACAGAAGCTCTATCGTCTTGCCAACAAAGTAACGGGTGTGAAGCTGCGAATAGTGGACCCTTTTTCGGTGGAGATGACAGCCAGGGCGCTCGAGGAAAAGACTGGAGAAGGTTTGGTGGTTAAAACCTGGGCGATGGAGATGAGTAGCCTGTTCCAAGCGATTAAAATGGAAAAAAAAGTGGTGAGTGTGCTACTTGCGGCTATCGTAGCCGTGGCGGCATTTAATATCATTGCTAGCCTGGTATTGATGGTTGCTGACAAGCGACGAGATATTGCTGTATTACGAACCTTGGGTGCTGGGGCAAATACTGTTTCAGGAATTTTTATTGTTCAGGGCAGTGTTATTGGTTTTTTTGGCGTCATTACTGGTGCCGTATTGGGGTGCCTGCTGGCCATCTTTGTCGGTGATATTGTTATTGGGTTGGAGCAGGTGTTGGGTTTTCAAGTGTTTGATCCGAATGTTTATTTCATCAGCCAATTACCCTCAAAACTGTTGTGGCAGGATGTGGTGAGGATATGTTGTCTTGGATTGGGGCTGAGTGTGTTGGCTACACTATACCCGGCCAGGCGTGCAGGCCAGGTGTTACCAGCGGAGGCATTGCGTTATGACCACTGATAGAGAATACGTGCTGCAATGTAGTGGATTATCGAAACACTATATTCAAGGCGAAGATAAAATAGCGGTTATCAGTGACATCTCTCTTGATATACGCTCAGGTGCACGTGTTGCTATTGTGGGTGCTTCAGGCTCAGGTAAAACAACATTGTTAAATCTATTGGGGGGGTTAGATGATCCTTCCGATGGCTTTGTTCGAGTGATGGATGTTGATTTAGCGCCGATCAATGAGTCTGGTCGCGCTCGCCTCCGTAATAAATATTTGGGTTTTGTTTATCAGTTTCACCATTTACTGGGTGAGTTTAACGCTCTTGAAAATGTTGCTATGCCATTGTTGATTGGTAAAGTTCCTGTTTCAGAGGCTAGAGCCCGGGCCAATGAAGTCCTCACTCAGGTGGGTTTGGGGCATCGCTGCGGTCATAAGCCTTCTGAGCTCTCTGGCGGAGAGCGTCAGAGAGTGGCCATTGCTCGAGCTTTGGTTGCCCGGCCCGCTTGCGTGTTGATGGATGAACCGACTGGTAATCTTGATCCAGCTACGGCGGAAACGGTTCTTAGCCTATTGCTAAAGTTGAACCAAGAGCTAGGTATTAGCTTTGTTGTTGTGACTCACGACAGCCATGTGGCATCACAAATGGAAAGCATCCTGTCTCTTGAAAATGGCACGCTGATAGATGTGACAACACCCATTAAGTCTATGTCCGCGGCAGCAATAGTGGATGCCAAGAGTGTTTAGGCCTTTCCCGCTTTATGTTGGCCTGAGAAATTTCACTTCGGGTAGTAGCAATCGGCTGGTCTCCTTTATTTCTCTATTAGCGATTCTCGGTCTGGTACTTGGCGTGGCACTATTGATCGTCGTTTCGTCAATAATGAATGGTTTTGATCACGAGATGGAGTCTAGGATTCTTGGTGCAATCCCACATGTTAGACTGTTTAAGGATGGGGGGATTGACGACGTGCCGGCCCTAATAACAAAGCTAGAAACTCAGGAAAATGTTCGTGCCGCAATGCCATTTGCCCAAGTTGAAGGGATGTTGACCAGCCGGGGGAAGACACGACCTGTAGAAATGCTGGGTCTTGATGGAGCGCTCAGTGTTAAGTTTATTGGTCAGTTTGTATCCCCCGAATTATTTACCTCTTTTCAAGGCGATGAAAGGATGGTGTTGTTGGCAAAAGGGGTGGCCGAAAAACTGATGGCCTCTGTGGGCGACCGAGTCACACTACTAATACCGCGTATTGGCGATCAGGGTCATAACCAGATTGCACCTAAGTTAAGTGTCTTTACCGTCGCTGGAGTTTTCGAAACACATACTACCATTGATCAGCATGTTGTCTTGGCTAAGCTTGAAGTGGTGGGCGTTTTGGCGGGCACCCATGGCTTGCCGCAGGGTATGCAAATTAAGCTGAATGATATTTTTAAAGTACGCCAAACTGGGTTTGATCTACTGCGAGAATTGCCTTCCGGTTACCGGTTTTCTGACTGGATTCAAACCCATGGAAATCTTTATCAGGCCATAAAAATGTCCCGAAACATGGTTTCTCTACTGGTTTTTTTGATTATTGGTATTGCCGTATTCAATGTCATTTCGATGTTAATGATGACGGTGATCGATAAGCGTTCTGCCATTGCTATCTTGAAAACACTGGGTGCAACTAATGGTGAGATTATTGCTGTATTCCTGACTCAGGGATTTCTTATTGGCGCCGTGGGCTCACTTCTGGGTGCCTTGATTGGTATTGGTTGTGCCTGGAATGCCTCTGCCATTGTCAGTGGAATTGAATCATTGATGGGATTCCATTTTCTTAATTCGGAAGTTTACCCGATCGATTATTTGCCATCAGAGCTAGTGTGGGGTGATGTGTTGTCGATAATTGCTGTAGCTCTTGGGTTGAATTTTTTAGCCACCTTATACCCGGCCTTACGTGCTGCCAGAACTCAGCCTGCAGAAGTATTGCGTTATGAGTAGGCATTCTTAGTTTGTTGCTAAGGTAATCTTAACTATCCCTTTAGTACTTATTGTATTGCAGTAGAGGTCCTGTCGTAAGGTTGGATTCAACTTCTTTTCTCAATAATTATTACCCTAGGATTCAGCGTTCCCTCGCAGATTTTTCTTCGCGTGACTTTTTGCGCGCCTCCCAGTTTTTGACCACTTGCCATCGCCACAATCGTTGAATAACAACATAGCCAATACCACCGCTGATTAGACCACACAGCAAACTTCCTGTTAACAATGGAAGCCAGATTGCCTCACCTTGGGCAACAGCCCAGTCCCAGCTGAGCTGGATCGTGAAGGGGATTGCTTCTTGGTTGAGTAGCCAAGTTCCAATTTTGTAGCTAAAAAGAAAAATGGGAGGAAAAGTCAGCGGATTACTGACCCAAATTAAGGATATAGCTACGGGTAGGTTGGTTCGGAACAACAGTGCTAGCATTGCAGCAACAATGGTTTGCCCTGGAATGGGTAGGAAAGCGCAAAACAGGCCTATGAAGAAAGAGGCTGAGATGGATATACGGTTAATATGAAACAGGTTTGGATCTCTTAATATAGGGCCCATCCACCGAATAGCAAGGCTTTCAACAATTTTATGGGGGTCAGGTAACCAGCGTCGTAGAATCTTCTTTGGCATTTTTTAGGGCAACATAAATAAGTTGAGATTATGACGAGTTTTATTAAGATACACTACTGCTTAGATCAATTTGATACTACGTTTGTGGATGTAATATAAAAGCCATCGTCTGGTCCATAAATCCATATTTAGGTTCGTATCGCAGATAGAACTAATGAATATATTTTGGAAACAATAGCTTCCAGTTGGGTGTACACCATTTTTAACTTATTTGCCGCACTCCTTGTCGTATTGTTGGGGTTGAGGGTTGGTTGGCTTGTTGTCATCTACATCCTAAATGTTACTCAAACTCAACAGGCTGTTCGTCGTAATTACCCAGTGATAGGCGTTTCCGTTACATATTTGAGTATATATATGAGTTTTTTCGGCAGTATTTTTTTGCTATGGAACGCGAAGGATTGCCTTTTAGCCGCTCGGATCGTTCATGGGTATAAAGAGCTGCAAAAAATATTGATAGCACACTGGACTTTGGTTTGACACGGGACTTGCGGCCAGCGAGTTCAATATTTTTTTGTCTTCTGGTCTATCCCTCTCGTGGTGAGGATGCTGTGGATCCTAGTCTGATAACCTTTGGACCCTATTGTGAACAGCCTTATACCACTGCTTAGTTGCTTAATATTTCAGGTATGAGTTGTGGCGCATTATCAAAGCCTGCGGTCCAGGCTCTATCCAAGGAGGCAGCTAAATCCGGGAGAAGAGACTTTCTTCCTATCACCCAGTGATTGCATTCTCTATGTGGTGAAAGAAACAGATCATTATTCGGAGGAAACGGTCGATGATGAGGCAGGCTGGAATCAATGTTGGTTGGCCTATTGGGTCAGTTTATGACGTTAGCTTGTAAGGGCGTTTACATAGCGAGGCACTATGTCAGAAGCGGGGGCCGTAGCGTTGTTCCTCAAACTTGGAGCTGTTGATCGTGGGTTCAAGATTTAATTCAACGGTGTGTGCTCCCTCCCTCTTGGCGAGTTCACAAAAACCGGTAGCTGGATAGACATTGCCGGGGGTGCCTATAGCGATAAACAGATCACAGTTACTCAGAGCCGGATAAATATCGTCCCTAAATAAAGGCATCTCGCCAAACCACACTATATAGGGCCGGAGGCTACCTGCTATATGGCAACAATGACATTGTGGTAGTGTGCTGTCCTTGCATTCGAATATATCACCAGATTGACTGCAACGAATTTTTAATAATTCACCATGCATTTGGTACATATAATGACTTCCAGCTCGTTCATGTAGGTTATCAATATTTTGGGTGATTAGAGTTTAATTCCCCCGACAATCTTTGTTCAAAATCAGCTGATGCTAAATACGCGAAATTAGGCCCTATACCTTGATGAAACAACTGCTCACGTCGTTGGTTGTAAAAAAGGTGAACGGTGGCCGGATCTCTTTCGAAATTCCCTGGAGAGGCAGCCTCTTCAATATGATGCTCCTCCCAGAGCCCGTCACTTGCTCTAAATGTACGGATTTCAGACTCAGCAGAAATGCCGGCCCCAGTGAGTACAACCACGGATTGGTAGGGTGTTCTGGTCATGATGGAGAACTCTATAGCGTTTACAGCCAGCAACTGTTCACCGATAATGAATGATGCGACTAAACTTTTTCAGGATCAATGGGTCACACTAGGAACATATTCTGTCAGAATCCTAACATGCGCGATACAACCCCACTGTTACTGAGCACTGATTACCCTCCTATAGAAAGAACTGCACTCTCAACGTTGCAGATTAATCTGGGCTATCTTTACAATTTAAGCTGTACCAACTGCTATGTAAATGCTGGTCCCAGCCGCACTGAACTGATGGACTCACTACTATTGAGATCGTCTTGGAGGTACTGCGAAAAAAAAATAACGACGCTGGATCTTACCGGCGGCGCCCCGGAGGTGAATCCCCACTTTCGTTATCTAGTCTCAAAAGCCAGCAAGTTGGGAGTTGAAGTCATTGACCGCTGCAATCTAACCATTTTGTTGGAGCCTGGTTATCAGGACTTGGCTCAGTTTCTTGCTGATCATCAAGTCACCGTGACCGCTTCACTTCCCTGCTATTCAGAAAAAAATGTCGCAGAGCAACGTGGGAAAGGCGTATTTCAGCAAAGTATCGATGCGCTGAAACTACTTAATGAGATTGGTTATGGCATCGATACAACGCTCCCTCTAAACTTGGTGTATAACCCAAATGGCGCTTTTTTGCCGGCTGACCAGTGGCAATTGGAGGCCGAGTATAAATCACGGCTTAGCACCGATTACGATATTACATTTAATCAACTGTTTACAATTACCAATATGCCCATTAGTCGTTTTGGTGCGGCACTTTTGGCGAAAAATGGGTATGAGCCGTATATGCAGCTTCTAAAGGACAATTTTTTGGCACCCAATTTGGACACGGTGATGTGTCTGCAGACGGTGAGTGTAGATTGGCAGGGATATATCTATGATTGCGACTTTAATCAGATGCTTGAAAGCCCTATGCCTCTACCTAAGCTAGAGTCGAGTAGTGTGATTATCTCCGACGGACGTCGACATTTAGGAGATTTACTGAAGGTTGATGTTGTCGGTCAGGCCATCATGACGGCTGACCACAGCTATGGTTTTACAGCGGGCCAAGGTAGTAGTTGTGGTGGTCCTCTGGACTAATCATGGCCGTACCTCTCAGTATCATCATTCCTACGCTTAACGAACAGGCAGAGATAGAGTCTTGTCTTAAAAACCTACAAGCCCTCCGAGAAATGGGTGTCGAAGTGATTGTCGCTGATGGTGGGAGCATGGATCAAACCTGTGAGTTGGCAACGCCGTATGCCGATCAAATAGTAAGCAGCGAGCGAGGCCGAGCACGACAAATGAATACTGGCGCTGAGTTTGCCAGCGGAGAGCATCTGTTATTCCTACATGCTGATACGGAACTACCATCCGACTTTTCTATAGCATGGTTGGCCAGCCTTCAATGGGGATTTTTCCCTGTTAAATTAAGTGGTTCAGCATGGCAGTTTCGATTGATCGAGCGAGCTATGAATATACGGTCACGATTGTTCGGTATTGGTACGGGTGATCAAGCATTGTTTATGCGTCAAACATTGTTCAAATCGCTTAGTGGTTTTGCTGAGATACCCCTTATGGAGGATGTGGAATTTTGTCGCCGTTTGAAATCTAGGAGTAAGCCAGCTTTTCAGCCAGGCGCTGTAACCACCTCGAGCCGTCGATGGGCGCAGCGAGGAATTATTCGTACTGTTATACAGATGTGGCGTTTACGTGTGGCCTATTTTTTAGGTGTCTCTCCTCAAAGTCTGGCTCGGCAGTACTACTCATTATGACGGTATTGCCCGGACCAAAGGTGCAGCACCCCGATAGCTGTTTACTTCAATTTGCTAAAGCCCCCATAGCTGGACAGGTAAAAACTCGGCTTCAGGCAGCACTGGGTGAAGCGGGTTGTCTGGCGTTGCATTGCGCCTTGGTGAAGTACCAATTTGAAGTGGCGCGGTCAGCAGCAGTATCCAATTTGGAGCTATGGTGCAGTGCTGAACATCATTTTTTTCATCAGTTAATCGAGGGCTCAGATGCTCGGCTTGCCGTACAACAAGGTCGTGATCTTGGAGAGAGAATGGCCAGTGCGTTTGCTGACAGGCTAAAAAAATACAACCAAGTGATCATTATAGGTAGTGACTGCCCAGCCATTGATGGTGAGTATGTGGATCAAGCACTAGCATCTCTAAAAGACGATGTGCCCGCTGTGTTTGGTCCCGCCAACGATGGCGGATATGTATTAGTAGGCTTAAATCGTTTAAATCTAAAACTGTTTTCAGATATTCCCTGGGGTTCTGGGGAGGTGATGGCTGTGACTCGAAACAGGTTAAATAGCCTTGGTTGGCGCTGGGAAGAGTTACCATCACTAGCTGATATTGATCGCCCCGAGGATCTTGGTGGATTATCAAACTTTGCTGGATTGCATAAAGGTTTGGTTGGGTTTTGAGATTGTTCTCTCTCCCGCCCCCCACCTTAAATCCAAGGCTAAACCTGCACCTTTACCTTGGGTTGGGTTATGAGTACTCGTCATTCTCGAACCGGTGGGCTATTCTTAGGCCTTTAGCGTTATAGTGAATTGCTGGGTGTTGGTATTGCAGTTGATCAGATTATTATAATGGGGGCGTCAGAGGTGATTTTGATAGCCGAGCTGGCAGAGGGCTGAAAAACTTGAATAAGTGACCCCAAGTTCAGTTTATCGCCGTCGTAGAAATGATATTTTGCATGGATAAAAAAATCGCCAAAACCAGTACGACTCTCCGAGTCTGAAAAGACGCGGCTGTCTTCATTGATGGGGTCAAAGTTATGCACTGAGCCGTTGCAGTCAATGGGCGAAAAGACAATAGAGAAATCGTAAACGACGGACGCTACAGAAGAGACGCTAACTTTAGTGTGTAATATTGGGAGGTGAAACCCGATATCCAGATTTTCAGTTAAACCATAATTTACCGACATGTTAATAAACTGCTGTGTAATGTCTAGATTCAGAGTTAGTTGCACCGCATCGTCTATATAGCGGCAGCAATCCACGGGTGGTAGATCTGGAAACCCAGAGGCCAGGCAGATCAGTGCATCAGGCCCTGGGTCTAAATGCCCTATGTCAAGAGTAAGATGGTCTAAGTTGTGTCCATCGAGCTCGGAAAATTTAGTATGACCATAAGCCACACCAAAAGTAATCACGCCCTTACCACCGGTTTCGGGGCGTTCTGTCAGAGAGGGTTCTAGGCTCTGTGTAGATGTTGCTTGGACAAGCTCATCCAGGATGGGGTCGAACTCAAAGGTCAGGCCAATGACAATGGTTGAGAAAAGTCGGACAGTGTTTCAGATAACCCCTGTAAGTTTCCCAAGTTCTCCTGTGTAAAATGTGCTGTAGGGAAGAAAAATGGATTATCCTCCAAGGTAACGCCATCGACACCGTATAGGCTAGAAATGATTTCATTGGGATTCTTTGCAGCGGGCTGTGCGTATAACGCAAATAGGCAAGCCAGCATCACTGTTTTTGTGATGCTTTTATAAACAACTTACATATACCCTTCCTCGCGATCTGTCGTCAGTAAAATCTGATAGTAGATAATAAGGTGCTCTACCATAATCTTGAATAGGGCCGTAATATGGCCGTTTCTCAAGTGGGGTACCTGTAACAGTTGGTGTTAATTCGAAAATATCACTACGAGAAGCTTTGTCATCGTAGGTTAACCGAGACCCCACCCCGTAGTGATGATATATTTTTCACCAGTTTCAAATCATTAGCCAAGTACTGAGGGCGAGCATCTTGGCATAGAGCGCTAGACAAGTAGTTTGCTCTCTGTAGATAGACGAACAGGGCCTCTAAGCTGATTTCTCTTTAGATCCAATTGGATTTTTTATTCAAAATCGCCACGTATTTCTGTTGACGATCTTTTACTTTAGACCTATATTTCCATAAATAGGTGGTGGCAAGTCACTACCTCAGTGGGCTGGTTGGTATCGAGATGAAGGGATTTCGGTATGAGTGGAAAAAATGCGCTAGAAGAAAATGATTTTGATATAAGGGGCGACGCTACAGACCAGGATGCTAAAGAGGTTGTGAGTACTGCAGGTGCTGGTATCAGACGCCGGTTGGAAGACCAACTTGAAGAAAGACGTTTGCAAAAAAGTATTCAGGATTACGACTTCGACCTGGATTGATATACGCTGCTCAGTTCATTTGCATCTTGATTGGTGTTAATCGTGTTATCTTTTCTCTTATTTGCTCAAGTTTTTGGCATAATACCGGCTTTATTAAAAGCCGGGTTATCTATTGTCATCCCAAGCCGCCATGTTTTCACTACACTCTGTCGCCTTTGATCGGGATGATAGACGGTTGTTTTCTGATATTAATTTGACACTTGAGCCTGGTAATATCCTCCAAGTTGAAGGGCCCAATGGCTGCGGCAAAACCACATTGTTACGAATTATTTCTACTGCATTGAGCCCCACTTCTGGGCAATTGTTGTGGCACGGTAAAGACATCTCTCAGCATCGATTGGATTATCTCTCAAACCTGCTATTTTTAGGGCACCTTCCTGGGCTAAAGCAATCACTTTCACCTGAAGAAAACCTACTGTGGTGGCGTCGTATTAATGCCAATAATAGTCAGTTAAGTAATAGCCAAGTTTTAGCCACTATGGGGCTTAGTGGCTATGAAGATGTCCCTTGTTACGCATTGTCTGCTGGTCAGCAACGGCGTGCTGCGCTCGCTAGGTTGCTGGTTACCGAGGCATCGTTGTGGGTGCTGGATGAGCCCTTTACCGCTATTGATAAGCAGGGTGTAGTTCAACTTGAAGGGTTGCTGGTGAACCACGTGAACAAAGGTGGGCTGGTTATCCTGTCTACTCATCAGGATGTGAGGATTGAGGGTATTCGTCGATTGTCTCTGCCATTGTTGGCGGAGGTGGCCTGATCATGGCTGGTATTTTTTCGACCATTCTCCGGCGTGATCTGCTGCTGGCATGTCGCCATAGGGGTGAAATAGCCAATCCGGTGATTTTCTTTTTTATCGTGGTGACACTGGTACCACTGGGCTTGACGCCAGAATCTAGTCGTTTGGCAGAAATTGCTCCCGGTATTTTATGGGTGATGGCACTTTTGGCATCGTTATTATCGGTAGAGGGTTTGTTTCAAAGTGATTATCGTGACGGTACATTAGAGCAGCTGCTGATCACACCACAGCCACTTTATCTTATGGTTTTGGCTAAGGTACTTGCGCATTGGTTAATCACGGGCCTTCCTTTAACTCTTCTGGCACCCATATTAGGTATGATGTTGTCTCTGCCAAAGGCCGGCTATTGGCCTCTAGTGTTCAGTTTGCTCATGGGTACAGCAGTGCTGAGCTTAATTGGTGCCATAGGTGCAGGTTTGACAGTAGCATTAAGGAAGGGTGGGTTGTTGTTATCATTGATCGTGATGCCACTCTACATGCCGGTGCTGATATTCGGCGCCAGTACGGTTCAGCGGGCAGTTGATGGATTTTCTGTTTCGGGGCCGTTGGCGGTGTTAGGTGCGTTACTGGCTTTTTCACTATTGGTCTCGCCCTTTGCTACAGCGGGTGCGTTACGAGTGAGTATGCACGGTTAAAAAGATGGTCGGTGATGTTATTGAATAGCGAG
>JBLIJA010000052.1:0-11524 GCA_047635115.1 Porticoccus sp.
ACCCCCCCCCTGCAGAGTGTCTAGAGTCATGGGGACTATTTAGCCTCTAATCGGCAAACACTACCTCGCCAAAAAAACGTCTAACTGACAAAGAAACCTAAGTCATTCCAGCCGACTCCATAAAAAACTGCTGTGCGCCTGACTAAATAGCGCGTATAATATCTTAGTTATTCCTACCATGTATCGAGCCTACTGGCCAACTCGCCTCTATCCTCCTTATTGTGACCCTATTTTCTTGCTAGCGAAGATAGTCAATTTATAGCACCTAATTTTTGTTTTTTCGCATCTCAAGCTGAATGAGAAAAGCTGGTTTTTAGAGTATTTCTGTTCTTTTTAGCGGCTAGCTTCCCCGCGCGATATTCGTATGCAGGTGCGTACTTGATTTTCACTGATTCCTTTTAGGAGCAACATGACCACCGGCAACGAAGAAGCCCAACCGTTACAACCCACTATTATTTCCTATGTGAAAGACCTCCCTAATCTGTGCTCACTTGCCGGGTTGACCTGCACGATATTAGCCATCTATTTCAGTATTCTTGGCGTTTACTACGCAGCAATGATTGGCATGATCTGGGCCGTTGCCTTTGATTGGGCCGATGGTCTGGTTGCACGAAAAATAAAGGGGCGCACTGGCAACGACCGAATGCTTGGCGGCCAACTCGATTTGGTCATAGACATTGTGAGCTATGGCGTCGCTCCCGCAATTCTTTTGCTCAGTTATGGGAAGTTCGACCCCCTGTTTCTGCCCGTCGCTTTCATCGTACTTGCTGCCAGCGCCCTACGCTTAAGTTATTTCAGTACCTTCGGCTTGTCTGACGAGTCAAAATACACAGGGCTGGCGCTTGATAACAACAACATCGCACTGGTTTTTATATTTCTTTTAGAAAGCGTTCTACCAGCTGGCATATTCTCAGTGATCCTCTATGCCAGTGCACTAGGTCTGGCCACTCTCAATGTATCTCAAATCAAAACACCCAAACTTTCTGGCAAACTACGAAATGTTTTATTGCTTGCGTTTTATACGCTTGGAATAACCGGTATTTATGCTTGGAAGCTTTTGTAATCCATCTTAGTACTGACAAAAATTCTGGAAAAAAATGGAACCGATAATTATTTTTAGAGGAGTTAAATAGCGCATGATTGTATATACCGTAGGTACTTTTGATTTGTTGCATGTAGGACACCTTGCTTTACTGGAGTACTGCAAATCATTAGGTGGTGTTCTGGCCGTTGGCGTTGCTTCAGATCGTGTTGTGAATTCTTACAAGCCCAATGTTCCTGTTATTCCTCTTGAGCAACGAATGGAAATGCTGAGAGCTTTGCGCTGTGTCGATATTGTGCGTTCCTACGATGAACTTGAATATGTTTCTGGATGCAAAGAACTGAATGCTGATGTTTTCGTGATTGGTGAAGATTGGGGT
The DNA here is from genome assembly GCA_047635115.1 of Porticoccus sp. Lineage (GTDB taxonomy): Bacteria > Pseudomonadota > Gammaproteobacteria > Pseudomonadales > Porticoccaceae > Porticoccus. The sequence goes on from JBLIJA010000052.1 coordinate 1,422, forward strand.
AAAAAGCCCCACAACCTCGCGGTGGAATCTTATCTGGAATCGGCAGGAAAGCAGATCAAACAAGTACTGTATAACCCTCGCACTTCATCAACCACGATAAAACAAAATGTCAGGGCTCAATCTTATAATGCGAGAAATTTAAAGATGGTTGTTGCGTAGTGACCTAATTAACTGGAATTAAGCTGAGCAAAGGGGCGATGACAACTAGCAATAACAACTTCTCTTAAATCTCGCCACCCCCCCCATTTTTGGTGAACCTATCTAAATTGTGGCCTCATCAAATTTGGACCCTAATCTAAATATAAGCCTTCCCCTTAACTATTCTCTTGATCATATCCCCTGTATCAGAGTACTGAGTCCTCCTGTCACATTTTTGGGCAACGCAACCCCTTGATTTTTAAAGATACAGGTATATTATCAAGGGACCAAAGGGATGAAAAAAAAATTAAGGCAAGTCACATTATGTCAGCCCACAAAACTATCTACCATCTCAATATATTGTTTTAACTATAAAAAATGAATATTTTTTCCCGTACTCGCCTTGGATAGTAGGCCAAAGTGATATAGCGCCCGAGTACTTTGAATAAACTGTTAGGTGTTCTTATGCCTTTAACTATTGCAAAGGCAATGCTCCCCAATATGACAGATGAAATTTTTAACATGTGGCTTGCCCCTGAAATTACAAATAATGACTGGCCCTTTGAATACTTCTCTACTCCAGTTGAAGGTACAGACTGGGAGAAGTCCATAGGTGCAAACCTATCCATCCAGAAACTAGCAGCAATGAAATGGTCATTAAGTAGAACCCACATTGGAAAGCTCAAGCTCTACAGCTCTTCTGACACAGCTATAGATGTCATGCTTAAAAACTTTACCGGCCCTAATGGGACACTTGCAAAGGGACTCCTCAGGAAGAGCAGGGATCGGCTTCTTTTCCAGATTAACCATATTAAAAGGACAGGAAAAATCTCTGCACCCATCGTAGCCATATCTAACGGCGAGGGCTTCAAGGTACTTGATAGGTATCATAGGCTTTGTGCTTCATTCATTGTTGATATTCCAGAAATGCCAGCTGGCATATGGTCAGCAAAACTTCCACACATATAATAAGCAAAGGCATCAGACGGCTGCGCCGCTGCTTTTGACGTTTGAAGTAAATAGATAAATAATTAAATATAAACTATGGTTTCACAATGAAATATAATTATAATTTTTTGAAAGAAACAGTTGAGCCTGGAGTTTTTACTAAGTGGCAGGAAATAGATGTGAAGGTTAATGCTTTTACAGACTTAGGAATAAAAGTAGTCATCAATGATGCGTACATAGGCTTGGTTTATGGGGATCAGATTTATAAAGAGTACCAAGAAGGCCAAGAGCTCAAAGCATATATAAAATTGGTTAGAGATGATGGGAAAATAGATGTTTCCTTTCATCCGAAAAAAGACAAACATGTTTTTTCTACTACTGGCAAAATTATAGAACATCTTAAGGCTTCTGGTGGGAAAAGCGGGTTTAACGATAGAAGCTCCCCCGAAGACATCGAAAATGCCTTCCAAGTAAGCAAAAAAGTGTTTAAGCAAGCAATCGGAAGTCTATATAAACAGGGAAAAATAAAAATTATAGATAAAGGCATAGAGCTTGTTAAATAAACACGGGGAGTAAAAGCTGCAACCAATCAATTAACTGGACTGCATTTAACGCACTTAATGCGTTCATGAAGACCTTAAACTAAAGCGTTAGGCTCTTTTAAAATTCCACATTTTATTTTAAGAACAGGAGAAAATTGTGAGTAACAATGTGCCAAATGTTACATTTAAAACCCGTGCCCGCGGTGAAAGCATTGGCGGGAAAAATCCATTTCGCTGGCATGATGTTACAACAGAAGACATCTTCCCCGGAAAAAGTGTCATTATATTTTCACTGCCGGCTGCATTTACGCCGACGTCGTCTAGTACTCATTTGCCTGGCTATGAAGCAAAGTATGATGAACTGAAATCACTAGGTATTGATGAAGTGTACTGCTTGAGTGTTAACCCTCCCTTTACCATGCTTCAGTGGGCGAAAAATCTAGGTATTATTAATGTAAAAATGTTACCTGACGCACATGGAGATTTTACTCAATTGATGGGCATGTTGGTTAAGAAGGGGCACGGTAAAATGTCATGGCGTTATTCTGCCTATGTCGTTAATGGGGAGATAAAGAAAATATTTTCTGAAGCAGGGATGATGGATGATTGCCCAGATGACCCATTTAAGTGTAGTGATGTTGAAACAATGATTTCTCATCTAAAGAAATAAAACATCACTTATAGGATGTTTACAGAGACAGTTTCAGGTGAATAGCCTAACACGGAAAATTAAGCAGACCCATTTCCGCGGTGTTTCGTTTGTGGCTAACACCACAATCATACCCCGTTATATGGACGGCTGAGTTGCGACGTTAAAAAACTATTCAGCCCGCAATGCATCAATCCTCTTGTTAACTGTCTTCTCTCTCAGCTTTTCTAAACCATCTCTTTTTAGCATAGCTTCTACATCTAAGATAACAGCTTGATGTACATCTAAAAAGAACTGAGTTGATACACGTTATCGCCAGAGAAGCGATACTTGTGATGAGGAAGGAAGAGATTAGGTTTTACTTATAGTTAAAGTGGAGGTCAGCCTGAGGCATGGAAAACCAAAAAACGCACTGAAAAGCGTTTTTATCTGGTTACTGACTTAAAACATTAGAGTCTGCCAGAAGCCTCAAGAAAGGGGCCATCTACACAAAGCCTGAGGCCATCAGGGGTAGCACAGGAACCACAAAGCCCAATTCCACATTTCGTCAGGTAATCGATGGCGCTGAATATTTGTTCGTCCCGGCAGAATTCCCGCTCCACAGCAATGGCCGCATGAACCATAGGCTCCGGCCCGCAGTTGTAGAACACCACATTGTCAAGCTCAGCCTGTGACAACCTTTGTAAGCGGTCTCGGAGCAGATCTGTGACAAAACCTTTATAACCCTGACTGCCATCATCGGTAGCCACATGAACATCGGCAATTTTTTTGCACTCCTCCAGAAAATAGAGCCTGTCACGACTACGGGCACCGATGAACACCGCGGTATTTTCGAAATCTCGGGCAATCTGATAAACCGCCGCCAAGCCCGTACCACCACTGATAGCCATGATCTTCGCACCATCGTGAGGAGCCACTGGGATGCCATGAGGGCCTCGGACATAGGCCTCTGTACCCGGCACCACCGTCATTAAGTGATGGGTAAAGCTGCCTAAGTCAATAACGACCAGAGAAAACGGATCATCGGTCAGTGCGGAGAAGGGCTTCTCTCCCAACCCGGGAATCCACAAGAAAATAAACTCACCAGCCTGAACATTCACTTTTCGATCAAAAGTGAGGATACAGATATCATCCGTGACCCGTTCATTAGTGACTAATGTGACCGGACGGAATTGCATATCCACATCGTATCGAATCAGGTTTTCTGCCTGATTCTTCTGGTATTCAATATCGTGCTGCAATGTTTGGAAATAGTCACGCATTTCATCGGTTGTCAGGCCGATTAGAGCAGACCCGATGCCTACAATATCAGCCCCGGCATCAGCATAGGCTCGCACATCATCAGCACTGCTCGCACCACCACAAGCAATAATAGGACAATCAACAGCGGCGGCGATTTCGCGTACGCACTTAAGGCCAATAGGCAGAACACCCTTGCCAGACACACCGCCTGAACCGTTGCTGAGCACCGGATGACCATGGGCAGAGGTATATCCGGGACCTAGGGTGTTAATCGCACACAACCCATCGGCACCAGCTTCAATCGCCGCTTTGGCAATCTCTGAAATGTTTTCAGTATTAGGGGTCAATTTTATAATAACCGGAATATCCACCACCGCTTTTACCGCCGCAGTGATTTCTTTTACCAGCCCTGGATCCTGCCCCATTGCCATACCATATCCCTTGGCATGAGGGCATGAAAGATTGAGCTCAAGACCATCTGAAACAGGCGCGAGAATTTTGGCCACCTCAACAAATTCTCCCACACTGCCACCAAAAATTGAGGTGAGGAGGAAACGATCTTCTGGCACGTTTAATGTGGCCAGTGACTCGGCCAGTTGTTTTGCACCTGGGTTGGTCAAGCCAACTGCGTTCACAAAGCAACCCGGCGCATATTGACTAATCACTGGCTCCCGATAACCGGCTCTTGGCTCGAGGCCAACGCTCTTGGTGGTCAGCACGCCCACTTCAGGAATGGTATCGAAAATATGCTGAATAATTGAGGCGGCTGTTGAGACAATACCGGAGGGAATAGTGAACGGCGACGTAATCGTCTTACCGAAGAACTGTTGACTAGAGGGCTTGCTGCTGTAGGACGCTTTTTTCGACATGTAGATTATATGACCTAGAAAATGATTAGGGTGTGTGTTGATTATAGCTAAGGTGCTGAAGGATAAACGTCCTACGACCTGAAATCCACCGGATTAACCGATAACAAGGGCTTCGGATAACAGTGCTATCAAGGATTTCCTATGCGCCGATCAAAATAACAATTCCCCCTTCATTATCCGGGAGGATTAACCAACTCTCCATAGTGGAACAGTCGATAGCTTTCGGGCTCAATTTTCTGCCAGGCTTCATTGCAGGTAGGCGGCTAAGTAGCAATGACCGTCACCGCATCAGTGGAGGTCGTTTCCTGCTTAAAGTCGACAACCATATCTTCATCCACCAACCGCGCTTCGCCAAAGGGTGCTCGACGAGTAACCCAGTGTAGATTATTACCGCAATACGCCATCACATAGGCACCATCTGTCAGCAACATATTGTATCCACCAAGATTGTTGAGCTGTTTTGCTAATTCGGCGATATAGCAACATACGTCAGGCCTATTATTCGAGGTGGCCGGGTATCTGGATCTTAGCTGACTAAGCACCCAGCAGAAGGCCTACTCACTGTCAGTCTCACCAACAGGTGTATAAAAACCCGTATCCATATTCTCAATATTTTCAAGCTGGCCGCTGTGCGCAAAGGTCCAGTTGCGCCCTCACAACTCTCGGGTAAAGGGGTGTGTCTTTTCCAGACTGACTCGGCCACGATTGGCTTGGCGGATATCACTAATGACAGAACAGCTCTTGATCGGGTAATTCACCACCATCTAGGCAATGCCGGATTCAGAGGACAGGTTCGGGTCTTTGAAGGCACGACATCCTTTGCCCTCATAAAAAGTAATGCCCCCCAACAATCCGTATGGGGGGCCGGTTTTACCGCCACGCTGTATCAATCCTGTAAAGCTGAAGCATATGTCCGTGGGGACATTGGTACTCATTCCTAACAGTTCAACATACAGACTCTCTAGTTAATGGTTACTACTTAATGATCTCAGGTGGTCCGGAGTGAAAATGAAACTCACTGTCTGGCATCTCAATTAATAGCTGCTCCTGATCACGAATGACTTCAATTCTTTCATCAGTTGACTGCCCTCCAGCTGCCTTCTTAGCCAGAGAAAGGTAATCCCGATAGTGACGCCCCTCAGATTTAAGCAACGATAGGTAAAACTGCTTCAACTCATCATCAAGGAGCGGGGCTAGCGTGGCAAATCGTTCACAGGATCGCGCCTCGATAAAGGCGCCAACTATTAATGTATCTATCAGCTTAGCTGGCTCGTGAGTTCTAACCTTTTTTCTCAATCCTGCGGCATAACGAGAGGCGTTGATATTGCGGTATTCTATTCCTCGCGCCGCCATGAGGGCGATCACCTGCTCGAAGTGGCGCATTTCCTCCCGCACCAGCTTTGACATTTTATTGAGTAATTCAAAGTCATCCACATAGCGATAAATAAGATTAATCGCCGTACTAGCAGCCTTCTTTTCGCAGTTAGCATGATCAATCAAGAGAATATCTTGATTCTGCAGAGCGACTTCAATCCAAGTTTCGGGTGTTTTACAGGGTAAAAACCCTTCGATTTCTTCAAGCAAAGATACTGCCACGAGTTTTAATCCTTACTTTTAGATGATACCAGTGCCTAGGATGATGCTAATTCTTTGCTAACCGACAGATCCATATTGTGAACAATCGGACGAGAGGCTACTGTTTTCTGCCATTCTGTCAGCCCCACAACCTCATCCATCAGATCCCAACCACAAAGGGACTTCATATTTTTTTCGACAAAACCAAAGGTATGGTAGGCAACAATATCCGCATAAGCGAACAACTTCCCCGCTAAGTAGCGGCTGAAATTTTGCCAGCCGAGTCAAGGCTTTCAAACCTTTCGCTATCTGCGGCTTAATCTCATCAATGATCTGGTCATGATTTCCACCCGCTGTATTCACCGTTGCTTTAAGGCGGCTGACTGAACGTTCAATATAGAGCTCACAAGCCCTCATCGACTCACGCACCTTCGCTCGTTCAAAGGGAGCGTCGGGAAACAATGGGATTTCGGGGTTAACTTCATCCAGAAACTCCATAATTTCGATGGTTTCAGACAAGAATCCTTCCCGAGCTTCGAGGCATGGGATCTTACCCATAGGGCTCATGGTTAGGTCTTGTGATTCTTGGCTAGGAGACGTTTGAATTTCGTCGAACTCGAACCCTTTTTCAAGCAGAGCCAGTTTGGTCATATTGTAGTAATTACTGGCGTGTAAACCGTAGAGTTTAAGCATGCCCATCACCCCCAGAAAGCCCTATCAACAGTGATTATCGTTGATAGGAGTGTAACAGAGAATTTACCCAGTGAATGGGAGCTATCAGCCTGGGTTACATTAACTTGTGAGCTCAATTGTAGTAATATACCTGACCCTTGGGCTGAGTGCCCAACCAGCATACTGGCGTCGGCGACCTGTCTCCGATAGTCCCAACAGCCCGCAATCCCATCGGATTCGGTAACGTAAAACTATATAAGGATGCAGACTATGCTTGAAGCTTATCGCCAACATGTAGCTGAACGTGCAGCAGAACAAATCCCCCCCAAACCCCTGACGCCAGAATGGACAGCGGCTTTGGCAGAACTGTTGAAAAATCCACCAGCAGGCGAAGAAGCATTCCTGCTGGACCTGATTGCCAATCGCGTACCGCCCGGTGTGGATGAAGCGGCTTACGTAAAAGCAGGTTTTCTCAGTGCTATCGTTAATGGCGAAGCCGCTTCGCCATTAATTGACCGCAGTGCGGCTGTTAAATTACTTGGCAATATGCATGGCGGCTACAACGTAGAGACCCTGGTTGAGCTTCTCGATGATGCCGAGCTTGCAGAACAAGCTGCCGAGGAACTGAAAGGCACCCTACTAGTGTTTGATGCCTTTCACGACGTGGCTGAAAAAGCCGATAATGGTAACGCTAACGCAAAAGCAGTTATGCAATCATGGGCTGATGGTGAATGGTTCACCACCAATGATGCGGTTCCAGAAAGTATCAAAACAATTGTTTATAAGGTTACCGGCGAAATCAATACCGATGATCTGTCTCCTGCACCCGATGCATGGAGCCGCCCAGATATTCCTCTTCACGCACGTGCCGCTTTCAAAATGACCCGTGATGGTATTACGCCAGATGAGCACGGTGTGGTTGGTCCAATGGACGCAATCGACGAAATGAAAGCCAAAGGACTACCTGTTACTTTTGTGGGTGACGTTGTGGGCACTGGCTCTTCACGTAAATCGGCTACCAACTCGGTACTGTGGTTCTTCGGCGAAGATATGCCTGGCGTACCGAATAAGCGTTCTGGCGGCATCTGTATTGGTAGCAAAGTAGCGCCTATCTTCTTCAACACCATGGAAGATGCTGGAGCACTGGTATTTGAAGCCCCTGTCGACAAGATCAATTATGGCGATGTGATTGAAATTCGCCCCTACGATGGAAAAATTCTCAGCGAATCCGGTGAAGTGCTATCCGAATTCGAGCTCAAATCAGATGTGCTTCTCGATGAAGTGCAAGCTGATGGCCGTATCAACCTGATAATCGGTCGCGGCCTAACCCAACGTGCCCGCGAGCACATGGGCTTACCTGCTTCTGACCTATTCCGTCAACCCACCCAACCAGAAGATACTGGCAAGGGATATACTCTGGCGCAGAAAATGGTTGGTAAAGCCTGTGGTGTTGAGGGAATTCGTCCCGGCACTTATTGCGAGCCGACAATGACCACTGTGGGCTCTCAGGACACCACAGGTCCAATGACCCGTGATGAGCTGAAAGATCTGGCTTGCCTCGGCTTCTCTGCCGACCTGACCATGCAGTCTTTCTGTCACACTGCGGCTTACCCCAAGCCTGTGGATATCGACACTCAACACACCCTGCCTGATTTTATCATGAACCGTGGTGGTGTTTCTCTCCGCCCAGGTGATGGCATTATTCACAGCTGGTTGAACCGTATGTTGCTCCCTGACACAGTGGGTACTGGTGGTGATTCGCATACTCGCTTCCCAATGGGCATCTCATTCCCTGGCGGTTCCGGCTTGGTTGCTTTTGCTGCAGCTACTGGCGTTATGCCATTGGATATGCCTGAGTCTGTCCTGGTTCGATTTAAAGGCGAAATGCAGCCCGGTATTACCTTGCGTGACCTGGTTCATGCCATTCCTTACTACGGTATCAAAGAAGGTTTGTTGACGGTTGAGAAGAAAGGTAAGAAGAACTTTTTCTCAGGGCGTGTTTTGGAAATTGAAGGCCTGAGTAAGCTGAGTGTTGAGCAAGCCTTTGAGCTGTCAGATGCTTCTGCAGAGCGTTCAGCTGCTGGTTGTACCATCAAGATGAGCGAAGATTCCGTGGCTGAATACCTCAGCTCGAATGTCACCCTTCTACGCTGGATGATTTCTGAAGGCTACGGCAATGTTCGTACGCTAGAGCGTCGTGTCACTAAAATGGAAGAGTGGCTGGCTAACCCCTCTTTGATGGAAGCAGATGGCGATGCTGAGTATGCCGCTGTGATCGAAATTGATTTGGCTGATATTAAAGAGCCTATCGTTTGCTGCCCTAACGATCCAGACGATGCCAGGTTATTGTCAGATGTTGCCGGCAGCAATATCGATGAAGTCTTCATCGGTTCATGTATGACCAACATTGGCCACTTCCGAGCGGCAGGCAAACTGCTAGACGAAGCGGACAAAATTAACTCTCGATTCTGGATTTGCCCTCCCACTCGAATGGATCAACATACACTGATGGAGGAAGGTTATTACAACATCTACGGTAAAGTGGGCGCACGTACGGAAATGCCCGGCTGTTCACTGTGTATGGGTAATCAGGCACGTGTAGAAGCAGGTGCAACCGTTATATCCACCTCAACTCGTAACTTCCCCAATCGCCTGGGTGATGGCGCTAATGTCTATCTCGGCTCCGCTGAGCTAGCATCAGTGAGTGGTATTCTTGGTCGCCTACCAACACCGGCAGAGTATTTGGAATATGCAAGTAAAATAGACTCTATGTCTGACGAGATATACCGCTACATGAACTTTGACCAAATCGAATCCTTCCAAAAAGGTGCCGATGAAGGCAAACGCATTGCAGCACAAGAAATCGTTAATGTTGCTATCTAATTAGGTAACATTGAGTAAAAAGGCCACGCCAATGCGGGGCCTTTTTTATTTCTGAATTATTTATATGAGGGCTGTTTATCATTAACCCTAGGCCCTGTTTTTAGGTTGCCTATTCTAATCTGCTATGACTAAATTGATCGCTATATGTCTTAGCCCTCGAGCAGTCCTAATATGCATTATCACTTGTACGATCTATACCGCCAATCACTGGCTCCCCTAAACACCACCTTAGATCTAGTTCACGATATTGTCGCACACGAAAAATTTCCACTGTCCAAAACACGCTATGGACGGTTCCGCAAAGCTACCCTAGAGACCACTATTCGTCTGCTCAAGCAATACCCAAAACAGGGCTTTGAGTACGAACCGGTCACTATTGATGATAAAACTTACCCTGTCATCGAAGAGGTGATAATAGAAAAACCTTTCTGTAACCTGTTACGTTTTCGCCGCGAAGGCTTGCCTGATGATGCGCCTAAATTACTCTGTGTGGCTGCGCTCTCAGGCCACCATGCTACTCTGGCACGAGAAACATTTGGGGAATTTCTACAAGACCACGACGTCTACGTAACAGATTGGCTCGAT
>JBLIJA010000053.1:0-11444 GCA_047635115.1 Porticoccus sp.
GATATAGTTGATCGTGCGGCCGAAGTATCGAAGGCCACCATTGAGCGCTACTTTGTTTGTGCTATGTCAGATGATGATACTTTAGAAGATGCGAAACAATGGCTTCCTCAAGGGTGGTCGTGGTTGGAGGAGCGAGGGTCAGACTTGGGTGATTGTATTAATGCTGCCTGCGAAGATATAAAAGAAGAAACTGTTGTGGTGTTGGGGTCGGACTCACCGACTATGCCGTATGGTCGAATTCTTGAGGCGTTTAATGCTATTGAGAGTGAAAAACGACTAGAAAAAAAGCCTTTCGTATTGGGCCCTACAGAGGATGGCGGCTATTATCTTGTTGCTATGTCACAGGTGCGCCGAGAGTTGTTTTCTAATGTTATCTGGTCGACTGCTGACGTATTGGATAAGACACGTCAAAATGCCTTACGGGCAGGTATCCCACTGGTTGAATTGGAGCAAGGGTACGATATTGATCATGTCACCGATTTTGAGCAAGCCCTGGCTGATGCAGAGAAAGGTGAGGCTCACCGAACCGCAAAGGCTATTAAGTCTGCTCTGTTTTAGCCTAAATACGGTAGTTGAATGTAAGGTATGGAATCTAAAAAATGGCTGTTGCTGTAGATTAGCTGTTTTGACATTTGATCTATTGTTTTCAATTGTCGTTTACAGATTCAGCCTTGCATCCCTTTTACTCGAATACGTTTCTCTATGCGGTAAGCCAAACGCATCCCTGTTGTTGATATGATAAAGAAGATCAAAGCAATGAAGGTATAATTGATAAGTAGATTTTGCGGATGCCGAGCGCTTTCAAGTACGCCTAGTTGCATCAGTTCGATTACGCCAATCACGTAACACACAGAAGAGTCTTTGAAGAGAGAGGTAAAGAAAGTGCAGATGGCAGGAAACATGGAGCGCAAGGCATAAGGAACCAGTAGATAGCAAGCTACCTGAGTCGAGCTTAATCCAAGAGAGACCGCTGCGTTTATCTGCTGTTTGGGAACGGCCTTTGCGCCAGCTCGAACAAGATCGGAGAGGTGAGTCATTGCGTAGAGACTTAAGGCGATACAGCCGATCCAGAGCGGGTCAAGCGGCAGTACTAGGACCACTTGAATTAGCAGGAAAAGCCAGAGAACCAGTAACAGTAGTGGGGTGGAGCGAATGAGAGTGATGAGTAATCCAATGGGTGCTTTGAGCCAAATAGGCGCAATGACTCGCAGCAGCCCTACTGGAATACCTAATAAAGTACCAGCCAAGAGGGCGATAAAGCTCATAACAATGTTCAAGACCAGCCCCATGGCCGGCCCCTGTTCGAAGAAGGCCCCCCAGAGGAAATAAGTGAGTTCAGGCTCCGTCATATACTTTTTATCAACTTTTCATGAGCCATTATTAACTGAATATCTCGTGCGATCAATCGAGTTGGCCTGAACAGCTGGAACCACCGCCAGCTGTGCAGGCATAGCAATGCTCTCCCAATACAATAGGCCGGCTTTCAAGTTTTTCTAAATCCCAATCGAAGATGTTTTGTGGTGCCTTTCTACTCACTTTAAGATCGAGCATCTGATTGAAATCGCAGTCATAAAGTTCACCTTCCCAGCTAATCGAGATCATATCACGACACATCAGCCCTTCAATAGTGTTGGTATTAAAGGCATTGACCAACAGAGTCATGTAGTGATCAAGCTTGTCTTCGTCAATCAAATACTCTAAGAAACGGCTGATGGGTTGATTAGTGACAGCAAATAGTTGATTAAAGAAAATTCCATGACGCTCTTTGAAGTGTTGTTTGTATTCAGTTTCCAGTGCGGCTTGCTCTGCGGGGAGATCGGTTCCGACTGGGTTATGGACGAGATTGAGGATTAAGCCTGACCCTTCAACACCATAACCTAATGCATTTAAACGGCGGATAGCCTCAATTGATTTGGTAAAAGTGCCATCGCCTCGTTGTGAGTCCGTTGATCCCTCTGTGTAGTAGGGCAGTGAGGCAAAAATATCGACTCCGAGGTTTGCCAGCATTTCAGGAATATCCCAAAATCGTCGTGTCATGATAGCGGTTAAATTACAGCGATGGATCACTTGCCGGCCAGGCATGGCAGCACCGCGTTGCATAATCTCTTTAAAGCGGGGATGCATTTCAGGGGCACCTCCGGTCACGTCGAGAGTTTTCATCGAGCTGTTCTCAAAAATGTGGAGAATACGATCGAGTACTTTGTCGCTCATCTCCTCTTTGCGGTCTGGGCCTGCGTCAACGTGGCAGTGGGCACAGGCCATGTTGCAGACTTTACCGAGATTGATCTGCATTACATCGATTTTGGTAGCTGGCAAAGGTAGCCATCCCGCATCACGGAGTGATTGGGCAAAGCGTTTTGGCTTTTGAGCTTGTCGAAGTAATCTATTTTGCTCGTCTGTACTGGTCAGAGGGTGATCACGACCCTCTAAAGAAATGAGCTTGATCAAGGTCAAGTTAGCCTCCTCTACATTAAGTCTCTATTTAATTGAATTTTATCAAATTTAGCTATTCACTATGACATAGCTCTTATGGTTTTCATATGATTATAAGCCTCCTGATACCTTTTTATTCATTGCCATATTGACTCGGGTAGCCTCGATCTAGCCAATACTCAATACCTTCATCGAGAACGGCGGTATTGGGAAAGCCGCGTTGGCGTAATTCATCGACAACCTGTCCGGATGAGGCATGTGGGCAGGCACAGTAGGCAATGACCCAAGTGCCATCGTTCGGAATCAAGTGTGCATCATGCTTGATCGAATAGAAGGGTGTTGGAATCGCCCCTTTGGCGCGTCCTTTAATCCAGTCCGAAGGAGGTCGAGCGTCGGCGATAATCATGCGTTTACCCGCTCGCATGGCTTTTACGACATCTTCGGCAGCAACAAAACGGCCATTGCGTAATGAGAAGTCAGGGTCTTCTCCATTAGGGTTGATGAGCTTTTGCGAAATCTCACGAAGATGAGGAACGTTAACCGATGTCAGTTTCCCTATGGCGTCTTCTTGTATGGGGCGCTCCCAGCTACGAATCAGAGCAACGAGGTCTTGTATGGTGGTGCTGTCCAGTGTTTCTGCAAAGCTAGGCATGGTGGTGTTTCTTCGACCATCAGCAATGGATCGGTATAGAAAAGCATCACTAGCTGTTGCGAGAAAGCGTGAGTTATTCAATGATGGAGCGGTAATGCCTTCACCTTGACTTCCATGACATGACGCACATTGGTCAGTGTAAACTGGCTGACCACTCTCTGGGTCACCTTTGACAGCGATTGTCACCTGGTCAGATTGGTTCAGAGGGCGCTGTTCTTGGGTGTCTTGGCTGCGGATGAATTTAACCAGCGCTTTTATTTCAATTTTGCTAAAGGGGCCTCCTTGCTCAATACTCCACGCTGACATGGGTGTGCCGGGTCTGCCTTCTGCGATCGCCTCGTAGATAAAGTTGTCATTGGTGATGGCAAGAAAATCGGGATTGAAGAGCGCATTGGCATAATCCGCTTTGTTGCCTTCGCCGTTATCACCATGACACAAGGCGCAATGTTGCGCATACAGTAGATTAGGGCTCCGCTTGCCATTGGGGTGTGGTTTGTCTTCTGATTTATTGTTTGATAAAGGGTTTGAAATACTATCAATGGGTTCACCCTCAAGAATCAGTTCTGGCCTGGTCTGCCCACCTTCAGCCTTGTCGAAAGAGTCGGCTGCCCGTTCGCCATAGCCTGAAATCAAAAAAAGTATATCATTACCTGCTTTCCATTCGGGTTGAGCAAGCACCTCTTGCAGGATTGGCGCTAAGTTGGGTGAGCGTTGGTTAACGGTACGATTGCCTTGAATCCATGGCTGTGGTTGCCAGAAAACAGCGCTAGAAGTCCGTGTCCGAGTAGAGAGGTTGTCATAAGTCTTTTCTATAGATTTGGCATTGGGTGTAAGTTCGGCATGAATCTCTAATTTCGAGTTGCCGGCATTGCTTTCTGTGGCGGTAAACTGTAGATAAGCGGATTTCATCACCTGGTCTTGAGGCCACTGAATATCTTGAAAACGGAGACCCACCAGCTGGGGACCCGAATCATAATCGTTTTCGATTGTGAGGTTGATTTTTGAACTCGGTAGGTGGATATAGCCATTGGGGAACTCTTCTGCATCATCAGCCGATGTGGCGATGGGACGCCTTAGCATACGCATGCCGACTGACAGTTGCACCGGTGTACTTGATATAGAATCCGAACTAACTGCACGTGCTTTCAGTTCAAACTGACCCGATCGATTGGCTCTCCATTGTGTTTCATAGGGCGGTTCTTTATCACTTGCGATGATCTCATCATTGATCAGGAATTCGACCCGTTGTGTGTTTGTTGTAATGCGTTCGGAAAGTTCAGCCTGCAAATTTATCGACTCTCCAAATTTATAGTAACCATCTGGATTCGGCTCTGTCAGTAATATTTTTGGGGTTAGCTTATCAAACCCATGAGCGTAATAGCTAACTTCAAAGTGATCACGTAGCGATGCAGGCAGGGGCTCGTAACCTCTGTCGTGCATCAAGCGGACTAAATAGATGGTTTTGATGCGTGGGATATCAATCACCATGCTCGGATAGTGGAATGTAATATCAGGACGAAAGCCCAGCTTCTCAATCACCCCATAGGATGAGGTGCCATAATAGTCCGCGTGCCAGTAGATTTCGCCATTCTGAGGCACCTGTTGATTCACTTGTTCAATCTGCTTCGCTACGATTAAATGTTCATCCATACGCAGATTGTCTAGCCAGAATTCCGTTGTGGTATCAGGGGCTTCGAGACTTAAATTTAGATCAACGGCATTATATACCTGTCGCACATTGTAGTTGATCGTTAACAAACCGTTACCAATTAGGCAGATAATCAATACCCCTCGCCGTAATTGAGAGGGCTCAGTTCTTTGATAACCATATGCAATGGCAACCACAATAAAAGGGAAAATGGGAATAAAGTAGCGTACGTTGTAAGCAAGGTATTCCCCGAATGGCACCATCCCCAAAACATAGATGCCGGCAAAAACCGCAGGTGACCAATTTCGTGGCGTGCGTCGTAATAGCAAGTGTCGCACAGGAATAAGTCCCAGTAGATAAACACATTTAAAAGCTGGATCGCTAGGCAAGGCGTTTTTTGTGAATCGAGTAAAGCGAGTCAATAAAAACAGTAAAGTAATATTGACGCAGAGCACAAGGCCAACTAAAAAAGCGGTTAGTGTTGACGTGACTTGCTCCATGTTAGGGAAACCGAAGCCGTTTGATAACTCCTTGAATCCGGTGCTATAGGCTCGCGAACCGTCGGTAACAAAATCGAGCGTTGGGTTCTCGCCAAGGAAGGCAAGTAGCATCAAAAGGCCTAACACCGCGAATGTTGAAGTCATCCAGATCAACCGGCTCCAGCGATAGGGTGAAACTTGTAGAAAATCCCGTATGTTCATCAGCACATAAATTGGTACAGCCAAACCGAGGATCGCACCGAATAGCTTGGTAGTAATCGCTGCATAGATGACGAAGCCAAGCGCAACAATAGCAAAACGTGGATCACGGTCAGGTTCGTGTACGATGCGCTCCGTCAAAATATAAGCGAGCAGAACCTGTCCTGCCAGCATAGTGTCAGGGTAGGCTGACCAAAATTGGTAGATCATCAGCGGGTTGAGGAAAAGCAACAGTAATTCTATAGGAATAAGTTTTTGATAAATACCCAGTCGACGATTCATTCGTTTGAAGAAAAAGTAGGCGGTGATAACGAAAAATGCGGTACCCAAATAAGATGCCAGCATTAGACTGGCGTTCAGACCAAAAAACGCAGCAAAAGGAGCAGCGACTAGACTGAAGAACAGAGGACGACCATAAGATAGGTTTTCATTAGCAATGACCGGAAGGGGATTAAAGTTGTGTTCAAACAACGCCTCTACCGCTGAGCCATAAAAGTAGCTGATACGTACGATTGGTAGATCAATATTGATCAGTGTAACCAGTAAACCGATAAAGAGCAGTAGCCCGAGCACGCAATAAGTGACTAGTGGTGTCGCTGTAGTAGATTTTGCTGAATCTTTAGTTGTGCTCAATAGTTTAACCTCATAATAAAGCGGCCTTTTTACGCATGTTGCGGACTTCGAGATACCGAAACCCCAAGGACAATAGTAGACTGATGACGATAAAAATAAGAGTCACCACTGTGACTACTTCAAAGCCACGAAAGGTGATCGATTCAATTTGCTGTGTCTGCCAAGTGACCTCTTGAACTGAAATAGCCATTGCCAGTGATGTATTATGGAAATTATGGATCATTCTTGGGCCTAGCGCGGGTAAGCTGATATGGAACGCTTGCGGGATTAAAATCGTAAACCAGATACGCCATGGATGAAGCCCGAGTGATAAGCCCGCCTTCTGTTGAGTATTAGGTATACTGTGAATACCCGACCGAACAATCTCCGCAATATGAGCACTATTTGATAGCGTTAGCGCGGAGACAGCGGCGGCCAATTGTCCAGAGTATGCCCCAAAACTGATTCCGAACTGATCGCGCAGTAGCGTTGGAGTGACAAAGAAGAAAAAAAAGATCCAAAATAGGGTTGGGATATTACGAAACAGTTCTATATAGAGCGTAGCAATGGCACGAATCCAGCGTTGTTTTGCCAATCGGCCGATTGCGGATAAAACCCCCAATACCATTGAGCCAACGCTGCTTAACACTGTCAATAGTGCTGTCAGCAGCAGTCCATCGATAAGCCAGCCAATGTAAGGCTGCCGAAAGGGAAGACCCCAGTCCAATTCATAGCCCATCCTAGCACCTTACATTCACGGCAGTGAGTATCGTTAGCTGAAAAATCATCAATCTGGCAGGTACATCAATTTGTTTTCACCATAGGCATCGGCAGGTAAACGGGGACGAGCATTGGTGGCGAGTGGAAATTTCCCTTCAGAGCCGAACCAACGCTGGTAAATTTTTTCATAAGTTCCGTCCATCATGGTTGCTTGCAGTGCAAAGCTGACTGCATCGCGCCATTTGGAGTCGTTTGGTAGCACTCCAATGCTGTAGAGGCCTGGGCTGTATATAGGCCCAATTGGCTCATACGCTTTAGCAGCTTCTTTCATAATGCCTGTTAGTATGACATTGTCTTGAGTGATGGCGTCGACGGTGTCCTGTTTGAGCGCTAAAAGTGCTTCTCCATCCGTGGAGAAGCCTAGCATTTGTGGAGATTTATCTCCGTGGTTCTGGAGGAATTGGGAGCCTGCAATGAACGCATTGCTCCCTTGCTGAACAGCAATCCGTTTGCCGACGAGTTCGGTAATGGTTTTAAAGCGTCCTTTTTTTGCATAAAATTGCTTTCCTACCCAGAGATAGGGTGGGAAAGCGAAGTCGATAGTCTCTTCGCGGCTTTTTGTTTGGCTCATGCTGGAGATAGCCATATCTAAGCGCCCTACGGCGAGCAATATAATACGGGTTTTGGAATTTACTTTCACCAGTTCAATATCAAGTTCAACCCCGTGCGCTAGACCTAGTTTTTCAACTACGGCTTTTCCTAGGTCTATGTCGAAACCAGTATGCTTTCCTCGTGAATCAATGTAATTCATCGGGGGCGCGGTATATCCAGAGCCAATGACCACTTTTCCTGCTCGTATGACTTTTTCCAGTCTGGATGTATATTTTTCTTTCTCTTTAATGTTTCCTTGGTCAGTACTTGCGTGCTGAGTATCAGAGTCTGCATTGGCTCTGTTGGGACCATCGTCTGAACAGCCGAATAAAAAAATAATGATCAAAGAAAGATGTGTCAGTTTTAACAAGAGGTTTTTCCTATTGTTGCTGTTTACTAGAGGGGCTCAAGAAACATACATTGAAGTATTAAATCACCGGAGACATCACCACATCAAAGTGGTGATGTAGTACGTCAACATAGGCACTTTTAGGGGATGCAGTGAGTGCAGACATGTGTTAACGGAGTGTTTAACGTCTCAGTGTTCTGTTTCAGGTGCCCCATTAGTACGATTTTAGATAATATAGGAATATATCCTAATACTAAAAATGAGTCTACATCAGCCGGTCTAGCAGCGACTTAACAACAGCTAGACGGGAGCGTTCCTTCTTCGGTTTTTCTTTTGGTGACAGTGCTAGATTTAGAAGTTTGTTGCTTGAAAGCGCCAAGGTGTGTTAATGCATTACTGACAACAAAGTGTGAACTGAAACGACTTCCTTGCAATATGTCTGCGGTGTTTTTACTGACACGTATCGCTGCCCCTGCTGTAAACTCATTGTCGAGGTCTAAGGTATAGTGATCCTGATGGCCTTCGATGGTCCCGCGATAAACCGCTACTTGCCCAGAGTCTTCACTGCTCGATTCAAGTTCGAGTTTAAACCCTCGTAAAATAATTGATTCAAAATAAACACCATCAATCACCTCAGTTAATGTGCGACGTTTGCTGATGCGCGGGCTTTGAAAGCCCGCTTTTTTAACGAGTTGATGCAGGTCTTCAATATAAGCTGCGCCGGTATAACATTCAGAATGGAGCCGTGGGTCGCTGTTGAACGTGCTGTCGATACGTCGATCGGAGACGATATCAGAGATAAAGAATTCGCCCCCCGGCTTCAGTACGCGCCAAATTTCGTTGAATATCTCCTGTTTTCTAGGGGAGAGGTTGATGACACAGTTTGAAATGACGACATCAACACTGTTGTCCTCTAGAGGTAGCTCTTCTATGTGGCCTTCTTCAAATCGAATGTTCGGTGTATCGTAACCGAGATTTTTCATGATGGGTTCGATATTGCGCCTAGCGATAGTCAGTAATTCGTCAGTCATATCGACGCCAATTACTTGACCTTTGGGACCGACAAATTTGGCTGCGATAAAACAGTCAGGGCCTGCTCCTGAGCCTAAGTCAACCAGTGTTTTTCCTTCAAGTACGTCTGGAATTGGACTTTCACAGCCGTAACGGCGCTCAAGCACCTCTTCAGTGACATGCTGAAATTGCTCAGGATCATAGTCGCTGGTGTAGCACGCACTAAAGTAGAGGTCTTCGGTTTTCACGACAGTATTACCATAAAACTCTGAAACGCTTTCTCTTACAGAACTCATCGTCTGCTACTCCTTTGGTTATCTATTGCCTGTCTTTTATTGGTTAATGTAATGACCTATTGCATTAACCGCTTAAAGCCTTGCAAATAATGGGATATTGGGTGCTGGGATTACTTCAATTAGTATGAACAGACCTTAAGGTTGATCACTTGATGATCCTCGTTCAATGGCCACCATCATATCACCAAAGCTGGCGTTACCGGTAATGTCGTTGAACTGCTGATCATCAGTTAATTCATTAATATTGTAGCCGCGACCACCTGCATGTTTTAAGTGGGGACTGCGTTGCCCCCACCCGTGTTGTGCACGTATAACCCCTTCCATTAAATCATCTATCGGGCTAATATGAGCCATTATTTTGGCCCCATAGGGGTTACGGATAACCACTGAGTCACCTTCTTTCAACATTAATTTATTCGCATCTTGTTGATTCATCCATACGCGGGGCGAAGACATCATTTTTAAACTTTTCGGTAAGTTTTGCGTAAACGAACCGGTATGGGCAAGACTTCTTCCTGTGATGAGTTGGAAGGGGTATTCATCACGGTAGTGAGCGTAATCGGGGTTATCTTTACTCCAGGCATTGTGCTGATAGGAGAGTATGGGTTCATAGTCACAACCAAACTCACGATTTGCCGCTTCGATCACACGACTAGAAAGCTCCACTTTGCCACTGGGCGTATCTAGTCCATTATATTTACGGTAGCGAGCAGGCCAGGTAATCGTTCCTCCTTCCTGTTTCAGTTTGTCAATATTCAAGGGGGAGCCATCGGGCGCCACGCCATTTGCATAACCTTCAATACCGGGGCACTCTGAAAGTAACTCGTTACACCACTCGTCATCCGATTGATAGCCCATCACTCCATCCATGTCATCATCACCGCAGCGGTAACAGGCTTCACTAAGCTCTCGAAGCCAGTCCAGCGGCGATCGACTTTGATGTTGTAGCGGAACCACGGGTCGCCTTAGCGAAACGGTTGGTTCGTTGACATAGGGTCGAGTGATACCTTGCCGCTCAATATAGGATGCCATTGGCAAGATGTAGTCGGCATATAGGCTGGTGTCATTTAGCATCGTGTCATTGAAGACAACTAAGTCAAGTAAATACTCATCGCTGTTGTCATTTTGAGCCGCCTTGCGTGTCAAAGCTTCGCGCCACTTCGCCGAAGCCGGCGCGTTGATCAGCGGATTGCCGTGGATAACGAAAAGCGAGCGGATCCGATACTGTTCACCTGCATGCATACCATGCACCAGCTTCACCCCGTCAAGAATGTCCCGTGGATTTTTCGCTTTGATACCACTATAAGCTAGTGGGTACCCTGCATAGATATCTTTATGCATTTCAGACAGTGATCGAGACAGCAGGTGCTTGGCATAGACACGATCTGTTGCCAGTGTTGCACGCGGTGCCAATGCGAGTCCGCCAGGCACATCTAGATTACCTGTAATGGCTACCAGCATCGCCACTGCGCGCGTAGTTAAAAAGCCATTGCTGTGGTGCCCTACACCGTTCATTCCTACCATCGCAGCGGCGGGTTTCGTTGAGCCAAACTCATGAGCGATGCGCTTGATGGTCTCTACCGATAAACCTGTCTGTTCCGCCGCCCAAGCTAGGCTGTATCGTCCATCTTCCAGCAGCTGAGCTTTTAATTTATCAAAACCGACGGTCCAATCGCTAATGAAATCATGATCGAGGTAGGCCTGCTCAGCAGAGTCTGGTTGATCATGCTCAATCACAAAACGCAGTAAGGCCAGTACCAAAGCAAGATCGGATCCAGGACGCAATGGTAACCAATCATGAGCCAGACGAGCGGTCGCGGAACGAAATGGATCGACCACGGTGAGACGCATACCCTCCTGCAGTGCGGTTAGAATACCGTTTCGTAGAAACAGAAACCGCGTCGCCTCCATGGGATTCTCTCCAATCAGCAACAGATAACGACAATCATGTTTTTCACGTATCCCCTCTGCGGTTTGAATGGGGCGGTTTAAGTCGGGCAAGGGACGAAAATGGCTGGTACCGTAGGTAAACATAAATCCTTGTCGACGATTGGTATCGCAAATGCTGTCGTGATCTAATACATTAGGTGTTCCATAGGCATTGGCAAAGCGGTAGACCATATCATGGTCAGGTTTTTCGCCAAATTGTACTAGTAAGGATTGCGGGCCTTCGGTTTTTTTGTGATGCACTAGCCGTTGGGCGATTTCATTCATCGCGGTCTCCCAGCTAATGGGTTCAAAATGCCCTTCTCCGCGCGCTCCCACTCTACGCAGAGGGGTCTTGATACGGTCTTTTGACAACAGATCCGAGGTGCCGAATGCTTTTGGGCAGAGGGCGCCACGATTCATTGGGTTATTAGGATCACCAAATAGT
>JBLIJA010000054.1:0-11381 GCA_047635115.1 Porticoccus sp.
AAGGTGTGCCAGAACTAAGGCAGTGCATCGCCAGCTGGCTAACCAGACGCTTCCAATTGAACAACGTCGACCCTGAGTCTCACGTGCTACCTGTCAATGGTACCCGCGAGGCCTTGTTTGCCTTCGCCCAAGCAGTAATAGATCGCAATGCCTCGCCGCTAGTACTAAGCCCCAATCCGTTTTATCAAATTTATGAGGGTGCAGCGATACTGGCTGGCGCCGAACCTCGATTTCTTAACTGCAATTCAAACAACGACTTTGTGCCGGATTTCGACACTGTTGCACCAGAAACCTGGAAGCAATGCCAGCTAATCTATATCTGTACGCCGGGAAATCCCACTGGGGCTGTACTGGATATTCCTACCTTACAAAAACTCATTGCCCTGGCAGATCAATACGACTTCGTTATTGCCTGCGATGAATGTTACTCTGAAATTTATGGCGATGAACACAACCCTCCTCCCAGCCTGCTCGAAGCCTGCGCTGAAATGGACCGCCACGACTACCATCGCTGTATCGTCTTCCACAGCCTATCCAAACGCTCCAACTTACCCGGATTACGCTCCGGGTTTGTAGCCGGTGATGCTAAGGTACTCGAATCATTCCTGCGCTACCGGACCTATCATGGCTCCGCCATGTCCGTGCCTACCCAGCTTGCCAGCATCGCCGCATGGAACGATGAAAACCACGTAAGGGAAAACCGGGACAAATATCGCCAAAAATTTCAGGTGTTCCAACAAGTTCTGGGCGATATCCTGCCACTCCATTTGCCCGATGCCGGTTTTTATTTATGGGCAGACATACAACCTGCTAACAAGGGGAGTGATGAAGACTTTGCACAGGCACTGTTCGCTCAACAAAATATAACCGTGTTGCCCGGCCGTTATTTAGCCCGCTTGGCTGATGGCGTTAACCCCGGAGAAAACCGGGTAAGAATGGCGTTGGTAGCATCCATAGATGAGTGCAGGGAAGCCGCGGAAAGAATCAAACGATTTATCGCAACATAAGATAGCTTCAGTATTTAATTTAGCCTTAATTTTTATAGAACCATGTTCCGTAACGACTCGACTAGAGACTATCTCCACGACACCATCATGCTAAAAAAACAACGCGTCGAATTTATTTTCAACAAGCTCAATGAACTCTACCCTGAGCAGCCCATTCCATTGTCTCACAAAAATGCCTATACCCTGCTGGTTGCAGTATTACTGTCTGCTCAATGTACTGATGATCGCGTCAATCAAATCACTCCAGCCCTGTTTGGCAAAGCAGACAACCCTTTCGATATGTGTCGCGTTCCTGTAGACACCATCTACAACATCATTCGGTCCTGCGGACTTGCCCCAAAAAAATCCAACGCCATTTCTTCTTTGTCAAAAATACTAGTCGATCAATATCAAGGGGTCGTGCCTGAGGACATGTGGGCTTTGGAGCAATTACCTGGTGTGGGCCACAAAACTGCAAGCGTGGTTATGTCACAAGCTTTCGGCCAACCTGCCTTTCCAGTGGACACTCACATTCACCGCTTGGCGCAACGCTGGGGCCTGAGTAAAGGCAAGAATGTGGTTCAAACAGAAAAAGATTTAAAACGGTTATTTCCAAAAGAAAACTGGAATTCACTTCACCTTCAAATCATCTACTACGGGAGGGAGTACTGCTCGGCACGAAGCTGCGATGGAAGACTCTGTGAAATTTGCACCACCTGTTACCCAAACAGAACAAAGGCCTTTATAGCAAACAAGGCATAATCAAAATATTACAGCCAATACCGCCTTCTTCAGAATAAAAACACCGGGAGAAAAGCGGTCATCTTCTAGAGGGTATTATTTGGATAATCATAATAGACAAGGTTTCCATGCCTGCCCCCAAATGCTCCCAATTCACTGAATTCAGCTTGAGCATGGCAACGCCGCAGGTAAGTGTTTTTTCATAATCTGACAATGCAAGAAAATTCACTCTATCTGTCATCGCAGGGTTGTGACAGACCATCAACAACTTGTCATCATTCTGGTCTAGTCAGCACAACCAGACCAACAGGCCCTCATAGTTAACAGTATGAAGAGATGGAATGATCTCAATTTTATCCTCTAACATTCCAAGTGGCTGCGATATCAGGCATACCGTCTCTCTCGCCCTCGTTGCAGGGCTACTGTAGATTTTCAACCCGCTTTTCATACTCTTTAAGCAATCGCTCCCCCATCATAGCTGCATTAATCATTCCGCGCCGATTGAAAGGGCTATCAAAGTCTTGAAGAGAGGTGTTTCTTCAGCTAGATTTAGCATGACGAATAAGGGCAATGCTCTTCATAGCAGTCTCTCGTGATTGTACGACACAATTTTGTTATCCTATGCACCGCTTTAATGAAGCTCATTTCTAAGCTCTATTGACGAGGCTCTTTTACAAAAAAGTCTTAATCTATTCATAACACTAACCGATGACAGAAATATTATCGTGATTACACTCCATGGCATAAAAAACTGTGACACTGTAAAAAAAGCACGTAATTGGCTGGATGAACACAGCATTAGTTACCAGTTTCACGATATACGATCCGATGGCTTGACAGAACAAATGGTAGAACACTGGATCAAGTCTGTTGGCTGGGAAACCGTATTGAATAAGCGTGGCACAACATGGCGCAAGCTGGATCCGGCTAACCAGAAAAATGTCAGTGGAGCCAACGTGACAGCATTATTATTAGAACACCCAGCAATGATCAAACGGCCAGTACTTGATATCGATGGTAAGATCACAATCGGTTTCAAGGCAGGCCACTACCGTATCATTTTCGACCTGTAATTTTTTCTGGAGATAGATCTAAAAATGACCGCACTCTATAGTTTTGGCTTAGGTATAGGCACCCAAAATAGCGAAGGTAAATGGCTAGAAGTTTTCTACCCTCAGCCTCTGCTAAATCCTGACGACGGTATCAAAAGCGCACTTAAAGCGGCCATTGGTTACGATTGTGGCAATCAAGTAATGAGCTTGGATGCGAAAGCCCTAACAGAACTGGCCAAAGCGCTGGAAGAGATTGGTGAAACTGTACTTGCCGCTATAGCTGAACAGTTCAAACACAGCACAAGACCTGCTATAGCAACGATACTAGAGAATGATAATGCACCTGCTTCAGTACCCGAGGGTTACCTGAAGTTGCACCTACTCTCCCATCGCTTGGTACAACCCAACCACACCAACCTGAGCGGGCTATTTGGTGTATTACTCAATGTGGCTTGGACAAATGAAGGCGCTATTGATATCGCAGAACTGGCCGATCGTCAAATACAAGCTCGCTTAGAAAATCGCAATCTGTCAGTAAACAGTGTAGACAAATTTCCAAAAATGGTGGACTACGTGGTGCCTGCAGGTGTTCGTATCGCCGATACATCTAGAGTCCGTCTAGGCGCCTATATTGGGGAAGGAACCACCATCATGCATGAGGGCTTCGTCAACTTTAATGCAGGGACCGAAAGCACCAGTATGGTTGAGGGGCGTATTTCCCAAGGCGTATTTGTGAAATCCGGATCTGACCTTGGCGGTGGTAGCTCCACTATGGGCACCCTGTCAGGTGGTGGAAATATCATTATCACTATCGGTAACCAATGCCTACTGGGGGCCAACTCAGGATTAGGCATTCCTCTCGGTGATCGTTGCACAGTTGAAGCTGGCCTCTATATTACGTCTGGTACAAAAGTAACACTGCTTGATGACCACAACCAAGTTGCTGGGCAGACAAAAGCTCGAGAGCTGGCCGGTAAAGATGACTTGCTCTTCAGAAGAAATTCCACCACTGGCACAGTGGAATGCCTGACCAACAAATCAGCCGTAGAACTTAATGATGCTCTACATACATCAAATTAGCTGACTATCACAAACTAGCTACACAGCGAAGCCCTGGCATTTTCCCGGGCTTTTTTCTATCCGCAGAAGTACTCTATAAAGCCCTATCAAAATAATTCGTTCAATCAATTTACACAACTGCAAACTTTCCGTTACTGTTAGCCCATAGAGTATTAGGTTATACGTTACGAAGAAGGCACTATGGACAATACGGAGTACAGGCCATTGGCCAGAATTATAGGCCTGAGGAAAGGGGATAATGGTACAGATGTCGCACCCGAACCAAATGATGGCATCGAACATAGCCCCTATCCTCAAATACTAATTTGCGAACCGACTGGTGACGTATCTAACGCCTCAAAACAAAAACTCTGGGCAGTACGCTGCCCCGAGACCGTACGACGCCTATCTAACAATACGGTTGCCCTGATCCATTACTTGAGTTTTCCTGTGCAACCACCTCAAAAATGCTCAGTCCCGACCACCCCCGATAGCAAACAACTGTTGAACCGCCGCTAACCGGCTAAGAGGGTTTGTTTATAATCACTATGGTTAAAATATTTATGGTTTCAATACGATGACAACAACACTGGAACTCACCTGCGAACTTATTCGCCGCCATTCTGTGACACCGGAAGATTCCGGTTGCCAGCAGTTGATGATTGAACGGCTGGAAGCCATTGGCTTCCATGTGGACAAACTCCCTTTCGGCGATGTGAAAAACTTCTGGGCTGTCCGCGGAGACAATGGCCCCACACTTTGCTTTGCCGGGCACACCGATGTTGTCCCCACTGGCCCGGAGACTACTTGGCAGCACCCACCTTTTGAGCCCACCATTAAAGACAATCTATTGTATGGCCGCGGTGCGGCAGACATGAAAGGGTCGTTGGCCGCAATGATTACAGCCGTGGAAAATTTTATTGCTGAAAACCCCAATCACAATGGAAAAATCGCATTCCTGATTACCAGTGATGAGGAAGGCATTGCCATCAATGGCACGGTAAAAGTGGTCGAGTGGCTAGTGGCACAAGATGCCATGCCAGAATGGTGTCTGGTGGGCGAGCCTTCTAGCACCACACAAATAGGCGATGTGGTAAAAAATGGCCGCCGTGGGTCCCTTGGCGGAGAACTAACCGTAAAAGGCGTGCAGGGACATGTTGCCTACCCTCACTTAGCCGATAACCCCATCCATAAAGTTGCCCCAGCGTTAGCAGAGCTTTCTACCGAAAAATGGGATGAGGGAAACCAATTTTTCCCCGCCACCAGCTTTCAAATTTCAAATATGCAAAGCGGTACAGGTGCCACCAATGTCATACCCGGTGAAGCCAATATTATTTTTAATTTCCGCTTTTCTACTGAAGTCACTGAAGACCAGTTAAAATCTCGCACCGAAGGAATTCTGAAGAAACATGGCATTGACTATGAGCTCAACTGGAATCTTAGTGGTCTTCCCTTCTTAACCCCGGAAGGTGCATTAGTCGAGGCAACGATTGCAAGCATTCGTGATATCACCGGGTTAGATACAGAGCTATCCACCGCAGGCGGTACCTCTGATGGCCGCTTTATTGCTCCCTACGGCAGCCAGGTTATAGAACTTGGGCCAACCAATGCCACTATCCACAAAGTAGACGAATGTGTATGTATAACCGATCTGGAAGCGCTGAGTGCTATTTATCAACGGATACTAGAAAAACTGCTTTAACGTACTCAGCACCTTCATCTGGAATCATCATGAAGCACTCTTCGTCATACAAAATAATTTTTTTATTCCTCACTACTACGGCTGTATCGACACCCGCTATTGCTGGGAAAATAACCCTACATAATGGTGATGTTTTTCATGGCGAACTGATAACTATTAATGAAGAGACCATCATATGGATGTCAGATACATTAGGAGAACTCAGGCTGTCCAAGGAAAAAGTTGGGCACTTTGCTTCCTCAACAGTTCTTCGTACGGTTAAAAGCGACGCGAATAATGCTGAAAATTGCTCACTGAAAATGTCAGAAACAATTGATGGTATTTGTGAAAAAGGACAGCTTTCCGGTTTACAACTTAAAGAATTAGTTGCTACCAGCCCCCCTCCACCTTTAGCGCTCTTCAGTGGCCAGGTTAAATTAAATGCCAATCGAAAATCAGGTAATTCTGATTCCATGAATTCTAACTTTGAGGCACGACTCAAATGGAACCAAGAAGAACTTCGTCATGAAGCAAAACTTAAAACTGAATTAGAAAAAACTAATGGCAACATCGACGAAGAAAATTACGAAGTCGACTACCAGCTTAATCATGACTTTAATGACCGTTGGTTTAGCTACGGTCGCGGTGATTATGACAAGGGCAGATTTAGTGCTGTTTATGAACAGTTCGAAATAGGGGTAGGTCTTGGCCGAAAAATTTACCTGGAAAATCAACTCAACCTAAACTTACAGCTCGGGCCCAGCTACTCGATAACAAAAGACTCAAATGGCAATACGGAGGAAGATCTCTCCAGCCGCTGGGCGGCGAGGCTAGACTGGCCCATTTCATACAAAGATATCACTCTTTTCCATGAGCATTCGCTACTATGGTTAATCGAAGATGCTGAGAACAATCGGCTGAAGTCCAGTACAGGTATCAAAATCCCACTTTTCGCCGGTATATTCAGTGAAATGCGCTATGACTTTGATTATGTCGGTGAACCCAGCGATGGTAGTAAACATGCAGATGACGAGTGGGTTATTTCAGTAGGGTACAAGTGGTAATAACTAGGGAAGCTTTTGTACTGAATAAATGTCGAACCGTGTAGATTTTCCCTTCAAACTGAAACTGGGTTTACTCTCAGCCAAAAAAGGCGCGTGTGCCGGGCGCTTCACAACCACTCGGTAGCGAGCCCTTTCGACAGCCAATGGTAGAAGTTCTGATGCGTCTGTATCCACACCGACTAGTTGGTGAAATAACTGCATTTCTTTTTTCACCTTGCTAGATTTCCCTCTCGGCGGAAACATGGGGTCAAGATAGACCACATCTGGACGATGTTCTTCTGATAATTTCTCCAAATAATCCTTACCGTCTAAACCAAACACAGAGATACGAGCCAGTACTTCTCCCAACTCAGGGTCAGCAACTGCCTCCAGCTGAGCTCTGGTTAATCCATCATGGAGAAGCGCCAAAATCACGGAGTGCCTTTCAATCATTTGAACAGTCGCGCCAAGTGTACTCAGAACAAAACCATCACGACCTAGTCCTGCCGTCATATCCAAAATAAGCGGCCTAAACCCTTTATGACTTAGCCCAACAGACTTAGCTATATCCTGTCCTTTGCCACCACCGTACAAACGACGATGTCGTAAAACACCTTCTGCAAAGTCACAGCGTATTGGTCCGGGAGCACCAACACCCATTTGCTGAAGAGACAACCCTGCGTGATCTACTACGAGTGTAAAACCACTACTGAGGACAGACATGTCTTCAGGCGCTATCGTCGGTAAATTTAGTTCGGCGGAAAGAAGCTCGGCCCGGGATTCATACCCGGGCCGACCAAGAATAGCGACGCTATCTAGATAATCAGCGTTGTGTGGGCACAAGTTCCAATTCAACTCGACGATTAGTTTGGCGCCCAGCATCTGTGTCGTTGCTAGCGATGGCATAGCGCTCACCATAACCCGTAGTCCAAACCCTGCCACTCATAATACTTTGAGTAATCAGCAGTTGGCCCACACTGCTAGCACGAAACTCACTGAGCGTCTGGTTGTGTTCGGCACTGCCCGTGGAATCGGTATGACCTGCAATCCTAATATTCGTCTTATCAAATTCTTTCAAAACAATAGCCACTGATTCCAGCGTAGCGTCAAACTCTGGGCGAACCTCGTAACGGTCAACACCAAAAGTAATACTGCTAGGCATCACCAAACGAATATTATCTCCTTCACGTACGACTCGAACCCCGGTACCTCCAAGTTTTTCCCTCAAGGCAGCCTCTTGGCGATCCATATAGAAACCAACGCCGCCACCAACTGCAGCTCCACTCGCCGCACCAATGAGTGCACCTTTCCCTCGATCGTCATTACTGGACACAGCTGCACCAATAATGGCCCCGGTAACAGCACCGATACCAGCGCCTTTGACAGTGTTACTTACCTGCTGCTCCGCTGTATAGGGATCAGTTGACATACACCCAGCCAATCCAAAAACGGCTACTGCAATTAGGAACTTATTCATGTCATATCCTCTTAATCAACACTTAAATAACGTTATGAGTATTAACACCCTATAATAATGGAAGCGGTATGATCTTTATCCGGCTCAAAGCAAAAAACTTTGCAAGCCGTTTATCACTTTTAGAACACAATGGTTCACAAGCCTATGAAAAACCATCTACACACTTTATTAACTCTCAGTTTCTTTGTACTCACCGGCTGCGAGGGTTACCTCTATACATTCAACGAGCAGCCCGTTTTTGATCCCCCCACACTATTCACTGACTACAACATACCTGACCCCGCGCTTAAAGCTTGTGTCGCTCAAGCTATTCTTGACCAGAACGTGACCCGTGCCAACCTACTGACTAACCTCAACTGTTCAAGTGCTGGCATTACAGAGCTAAAAGGATTGGAAACATTTACAGGTCTCACACAAATGAACCTGGATCAAAACAACTTGGTTGAAATCAAACCCTTGCTTTTTCTTCCTTATCCTCAGCTAATTGACCTTGAAGGTAATGACCAACTCTTCTGTGCTGATGGTCACGTATTAGCCAAGCAAGTCAGCGATTCAGTTCAACTACCGTCCCACTGTGCAAAGTAAACTCATTAGCACCGATTTGGTTGACAAATTATTAAATTTACCACCCCAAAGTTACCCACAAAATCTGTGGATAACTTTGTGTGTATCTTTCATTAAACTCCATCTAGACCAATCAATTAGGCATCACATACAAAATGGTTATTTTTTAACCATCACAAAAATATACTTATAAATCATATGGTTACAAAGTTGCCTGGGGAATATCAATGACTTACATAGTATTCCGAATAATTATATAAAGTTATTGATGTAATTGTGGACAACCTAGCGAAAGCTAAAACTAATTTTAAATAATTAGTCATCAGACGACCGCAGACCAGTTATCTCTGAAACCACCCTATAACGTGAGATTAAACCGGAAAACGTTTCTATCCGGCTTGTAATTGGTGCCAGATAGCATTCTGCTCCTGGCTGGCATAATGGATAGGGGGTAACGTCTGATCCAGACCAGCCATTGCCTCTTTAACTTGCCCAAGAGAATTATTCTGCTGACTGATATGCCCAAGTACCAGATGCTGTAATTGGCTGAGTTGTACTTGATGTAATAGGTGGCGTGTCTGATAATTATTGAGATGTCCCCAGTCACCACCTACCCGGTTTTTTAATGCCTGGGGATAAGAACCATTAGCCAACATATCTATATCGTGGTTAGCTTCCAGCAGAAGCCCATCACAACAGCTGAAGTTGCTCACAACATGGGGCGTTATGCTGCCCAAATCTGTTAAAACTCCTAATGTTACACCTGCACTTCGAAGAACATACTGAACGGGTTCTCGAGCATCATGAGGAACAGACACAGGCATCACATCCAGACCACCAACCCTAAACCCAGAGTCGCTGATTATCGGCTCAAGGTTAACCCCTGAATAATCCTTCAGTGTCTTGCATGTACCTGTGGTCATCATCACCGTCAACTGGTGTTTTCTTGCCAGTGGCAGGACGCCACGGATATGATCAGCGTGTTCATGGGTAACCAGAATCGCCGTAAGGTCATCAGCCCCTAGACCCACCCTAGCGAGACGTTTCTCGGTTTCTCTAACAGAGAAACCGCAGTCTATCAGTATGAGGCTATCACCAGAATGGACGACAGTAGCATTGCCTCTACTACCACTGCCTAGTGAAGTGAACCGCATAAATCAGGACAAATTACCGCGTATCACTCTCAGTAATTTGAGGGCCTCTCCATTATCTAAACTACCATCATTCCTATCACTAATACGTACTTCAACTACCGTGCCATTTTCGATCAACTTAACCTGAAATTGAGGCGCCGCTTGCTCTTCTTCCTCAGCCTCAAAGATTGAGCTAACAATTCCGACCAATGACCGATCCTCTATCACTACGGGGGCGTCATCAAAATCAACAATAACCGTTCCTGCTGTTTGATTTTTATCCATCACCGAAAACCCACCAAGTGACAAGGAGTGAATAACAGCGGACCAGGCTCGGGCATAGCTGATGTCCATAGATATATAAGGGGATTCCTTAGCCGGGGTTACTACGTCAACTCTAGATACACCACCAATATTTTGGGCGAGAAGAGACACACTGCTACTGTTAATATCACTCACTAGCGCATCCGACAGCATCTGAGTAAATTCGTTATCCCTAACTTGGCTCACAGATATCTCCGGCCACGCTCCTGCGCCCACTTCTTGCCCCTCGACAACCTGCATATGGATGAGCCAGATTTCAGTACTTTTCACCCCCACGCCAGGAAGGATGGTAAATTGAAACCGATGGCTCACTTTCTCTTCATCTTTAAACTGTAACCAACCCGTTTCTAAAACACCATTGGGCACATCCATTCGAGCCGTAGGAACACTACCACGAGTCAGAATATTACGAACTCGAGGCCAAACCTCTGCAGGCGGTTTATTTATGGCTATCCAATGCTTATCACCAAACGTCTGAATCTCTACCGTTTCTTCAAACAGGTTTTCTGACAGTGGTTGGGGCCTAGGTGTCTCAAAAGTATCCGGATCAGCACCTATCTGTGCAATCTCGGGAACAGGATACAACTGACCAACAGCCGTTTGATCCTTGTCATCTGGAATCGCCATCGCTGGTATTTCTTCGGCGTCTAGGTAATCGTTACTGTGATTGCGAATCACAGTCTGGTCACAACCAGCAGCAGACAATATCGCTGCTACCATCACCATCAATTTAAACTTCGACCTCATTTGTCGCACTCCGATTCTTTTCACTAACTATTTAACTCAGTAGGCCTGCTTGCTCTAGCGCGCCTCTTACTCGCGCATGGTAACAATCAGACAATTCAGTCAATGGCAAACGGATTGCCTTTTGCATTAGACCCATCTCAGCGACGGCCCATTTCACAGGAATAGGATTTGACTCAACAAACATTGCACCATGTACCGGGTTGAGGCGTGCATTAATTTCCTCAGCTGCCTCAGCTTCTCCATCTAGTGCCATTCGGCACATCTGCGCCATCAAGCGAGGAGCCACATTTGCAGTGACCGATATATCACCGTGGCCACCCATTAAAATAAACGCCAATGCCGTATCGTCATCACCAGAATAAATGGCAAAATCATTAGGGCAACGATCAATCAACTCGCGAGCTCGATCCAAGTCACCAGTAGCATCTTTAATGCCAATAATATTGGATATTTCAGACAAACGGACAACGGTGTCAGGCAGCATATCACAGGCTGTTCGACCCGGAACATTGTAGAGAATTTGCGGTATATCCACGGCCGCTGCAATCATCTTATGGTGAAGATAAATCCCCTC
>JBLIJA010000055.1:0-11146 GCA_047635115.1 Porticoccus sp.
CTCAACTGCTGTTGCTGAAGCGTTGGTAAAGACGATTAAGCAGCTTTAAGACACATGGGCGGCCTCCACAAAGCACCATCTAAAGATAGGTGGCAAACACTGCGATTGGCAGTTACCTTATTATCTTAAGATAACAAGGTAACTGATATCATAAGAAAAATCTGGTCATACCAATTTCTGTATGTTGTAATATATGTACTGTAAAACTTTAAATTTAAATGGGTGGAATATGGAAAGCAAGTCAAAAGGCAGTAGGCTTTACCGCCAAATTACTTCCAAGTTACTGGAGATGATGGAGTCTGGTGAGTATCCCCCTGGAAGCCGACTGCCAGCTGAGCGAGAGCTCTCTGAACTCTTTGGTGTCAGTAGGCCTACTATCCGTGAAGCTGTTATAGCATTGGAGTCACAGGGAAGAGTCAATGTCAAAACAGGTTCTGGTGTGTATGTAGGTGAGCCTCAAGTGGATATTACTAGCTTGGGTTCGTCTATTAGCCCATTTGAACTTATAGAAGCCAGGGTATACATTGAAGGCGAGGCTGCAGCAATAGCCGCTTCGCTGATCAATAATGAGCAACTAGAGCGATTAGATGAGGCTTTGGCTGTGATGGCTCAAGAAAATAGTCAGGATAATCTCACCTCTGCTGTTGCTGACAGAAAATTTCACTCGATTATCTCTGAGGCTACCAATAATAAGGTCTTGACGTTGTTTATTAACAAGCTTTGGGACGCTCAGGAGAAGCTTGAAAATATCAGGCTTGCTCATTCAGCTGTGTGTATGAAAGATAAAGCCCAACGAATGGCTGAGCATGAGGCAATAGTCGGTGCATTAAAACGACGTGATTCCGGTGCGGCCCGTATCGCCATGCGGAGTCATTTTGCTAGGATTCTCGCAGCCTTGCATGAAAAAGCTGAGGAGGCCGATGTGAATGAAGCTAAGCTTAAGGCGTCTAAAAATAGAGAACGATTTTCTCTGGATCGCATGGTCGATTAATCGGCCACATTTTGTCTTTGCTTGTTTAGACTGATAATCTTTATTTTGCGCTAGCCTACCACCCTATAACAATCATTGAATACTATTAAATGCTTGCTTTGCGATCATGGCTTCATGATTGCCTGAATTCTCTGCATAAAAACTTTTTTATAGCCCTCTTTTTGCGAAACAATGCTGTCCTGCCTCCTCATATGTCTAGCGGAGTAATTAACTTTTGGTTTGGATAATAGCAATTGATGATTATTGGTATTTTTGGCTTGGCCAATAATTCATTATTGGTAATACAGTAATAGTTGACAGATATTGATTGACTGGTTATATTAAAGGGGGTTATCTAAATTATCAGAGGGTAGAATGATGCGATCATCAATTAACAACAATAACTTAAGTCGCGGTACCACAGGATTAAAATTCCGTTTAACTTTGGCCGCTGCTCTTGTGGCAGCCGTTACTGTGAGTGTGAGCGCGCAGGAAGGGCAAATAGAGGAGGTTGAAGTTTTCGGTATTCGTTCATCTTTACAGAACGCTCTTGAAGAAAAACGTGACTCGACCAATCTCGTTGAAATAATTCGCGCAGAAAATATTGGTAAACTTCCTGATCAGAACCTGGCTGAGGTTTTGGAAAATATTACAGGGGTTCAAATCACTCGAACCGCAGGTATTGGTACAGGTGTTCAAATTCGTGGTACTAATGCAAACCGAGTGGAAATAAACGGCGTATCCACGGTAGGGTCGGGTTCCGGACGGAGCGGCATTGATTTTGAAGATGTTAATGCTTCTATAATTTCAGCGGTCGAGGTGACGAAAGCGTCTGAAGCGAAGACTATTGAAGGGTCTGTCGGTGGTACTATCAATCTTCGAACCATTCGACCTCTTGAATTAAAAGAGACATTAGGCTCTGTTCGCGTGCAATTAGAAGAGAGTAGCCTTAGTACAGAAAATGCTCAGCCAAGATTTTCAGGTGCATGGGGAGATAATTGGACAACTGATGCGGGCCAATTTGGTGTCGTTATAAGTGGTAGCTTAACCGAGCAAGAGGCTGTTTCTTTCCGCCCGCGCACAGACCGAGATAATATAGCCTCGCCAGTCGGTTCGAATCCCTCTGAATTCTTGGGTATCCAGTTCCTTGTTCAGGAACAAGAAAATGACGATTATGAGACTAAAAACCTTTCTACAACATTTGAGTGGGCGCCTAGTGATAATCTAAAGTTTCATTTCGATGCAATTATTAATGAGCAGGAGCGTAGTCGC
The DNA here is from genome assembly GCA_047635115.1 of Porticoccus sp. GTDB lineage: Bacteria > Pseudomonadota > Gammaproteobacteria > Pseudomonadales > Porticoccaceae > Porticoccus. The sequence continues at coordinate 2,243 of JBLIJA010000055.1, forward strand.
GACCAGTATCGGCTTCAAGCATCGGGCGTGAGTTCTTTGCGAAATCTTAGTATACCTACTGCATTTGAAACAGTTGACTTTGGTGTTGGTCCCGGTCTTTTTCCCGCAGCACTTGCTGGGACCTTGGAGCCTGATCTAGCTAATGATGACGATGATCCAAACTTAAGATTCTCGAGTGAGACTAACTCTCGAATCACTGATAGCGAAATATTTTCTCTTGGCGGTGAATGGCAAGGTGATAAGTTGTCTGCCAGTTTTGAGGTGGCAACGACCAGCTCAGACACAGTTACGCCAAACTTAAGCACCACATTAAACTTTATTAACCCAAACTGTCCCTTGGATGGCAGCAGCAATGATAACTGCGTACCATTCATTTATGACTTGTCTGGCGGTACGTTATCATTTGGCATTAACTATGATTCACCGTTTGCTCCATCTCCAGCGGATTTACTCAATCCAGCTAATGTTGTTCTAGATCAGGTTTCAGTGGACCGAAACACGAATGCTAACTCAGAAGATGCGTTACGTTTAGATTTTACTTATGACTTGGACTGGAACTCAATTACCACTGTTGACTTCGGATTCCGTTACAACGAATCTTCTAGTAAGTTTGAAGATATTGGTGACCGTATAGGCGGCTTTAGTAAAATGGTTGATAGCCCTAATGGTACCTTGTTTGCAGACCTTCTTGTTCCTGGGCCAAATAACTATAACTCTGGTGATGGTAGAACTTTGTTCATTCAAAACTTCCTGCTGCTCGATCCAGATGCATCTTTCTCTGATCCCGAGGGAACCATTGCGATTCTGCAAGCAGCTGTTATTGCCCATGATCCAGACAGCCCTGATATTTTGAATTTGAAATCGAATGAAAATGCGTTTTATGATGTTGGTGAAGAGACAACAGCTTTGTATGCCCAAGCAAATTTCGAATACGGAATTATTAAGGGTAACCTCGGTGTGCGTTACATACAAACAGATGTTGATTCAGTCGCCTACGGCCCTGCTGATGCAAGTGGCACTAGGTCATTAGTCTCAACTAAAGGATCATATGATTTTATACTTCCACGCTTGAATATCGTGGCCAATGTGAGTGATGATTTACTCGTGCGCTTTGGCTATGGCTCAGATATCAGACGCCCTAACTTTAGTAATCTAAATACAGGCTTTTCGTTTGATCCAAGTGAAAACGCCTCAGTTTCATTGGGCAACCCTGGTTTAGAGCCTGAAGAAGTTGATTCGTTCGATATAGCGGCTGAGTGGTATTTTGCTGATGCAGCCGTATTCAGTATTGGCTATTTCAACAAGAAGCGTACCAATATATTTGGACAGGATTTTGAGGGCGCTCTACTTATTCCTGACGCGAATAGTGTCAGTGGCTTCATCCGCGAGACCAACGCTGCATGCCCTGGAGGTGGTATCTATAACCCAGAAGTCGTACCAAATGTCCTAGGTGACCCATCGCAACTTGGCATGTGTGTCGATTTTACCCAGCCAGGTAATGATCCCGCGACAACGACGCAGTCTGGTATAGAGCTTGCTCTACAGTATGACCTGTCAAGCTTCGAAGAGCAGTTAGGTTGGGCGTCAGGATTTGGTATCGTTGCTAACTACACTAATCAAGATTTCAAAGGTGGTTCAGCAGTTGATAATACTTCTGGACGTGGTTTAGCAGTCCTTGGTCCGGTTAGTATCAACCGTGGATTACTTGACTTCTCTGAGGATGCATACAATTTCACTGTGTATTATGAGAAGTTTGGTGTGTCTGCGCGGATGCGTTATACCTGGCGTGATGGCTTCCGTACCAATGATTTTGCTGGTGGCGCGAACACAAGCGGAAGTAGTACGTTTAGCTTCCCTGTTCACACTCTAGATAGAGGCCAGTTGAATGCTAGTATCAGCTACGATGTTAATGAGAAGCTGAATATTGGTCTTGAGGCCGTAAATCTGACTGAATCGGGTATTGATCAACACTGTGTTAGCGAGACGGGACCTTTATGTTTCGTAGGGATACCTGATCGGCGCATTACTGTTGGTGCGAGCTATAGATTTTAGACTGACCCATTTAAAGTCTAGGAAACAGGGCCTCAGCTCAGCTCCCTTAGATGTAAGTCAAAGCTGAGTTTTCTTAAAAGCCCCGGTGAAAAGCTGGGGCTTTTTTGTGGAAAGAATCATGAATACTGCTGGCTAATCACCACGGTATGCAGCAAATTTTAATTAGAAATGGGAAAAATCATAGATGCGTGAATCTTGGAGGTGGTTTGGACCCAATGATCCAATATCTATTGAGGATATAAGGCAAACAGGCGCCACCGATGTAGTAAGCGCTCTGCATTCTTTACCTGCAGGACAGGTATGGCCAATTAATGCCATCCGCAAGCATCAAAGTCTTATAGAGGATTTTAATCCAAGTATGTCTCCTTTGAGTTGGACGGTGGTCGAAAGTATTCCAGTTCATGAGGACATTAAACTCGGGCGGCCCGACCAGGATATCTATGTAGATAACTGGATTAGATCAATGGAAAATCTTGCTTTCTGCGGGATTAAAGTAATCTGCTATAACTTTATGCCGGTCATCGATTGGACGCGCACTGATCTAAAGTATCGGCTTTCCAGCGGTGTTTATGCTTTGCGCTTCGATCAAGAAAAATTCGCAGCTTTCGATCTCTTTATTCTAGGACGTAGTAAAGCAAATGAAGACTACAGCGACCAAGAGATCATGGATGCCAAAATTTGTTTTGACCGGATGTCTGAGCCTGACAAAAAGGAACTGACAAGCAATATTATTGCAGGCCTTCCCGGGAAAATGACTGACGCCTATAGCCTCGAAGAATTTAGGGCCATGCTAGACAATTATAAAAACATCAATAGTGATAGATTGCGAGCAAATTTATTGAGTTTTCTTGGAAAGGTTTTACCTCGTGCTGAAGCCCTGGGTATGAAATTGGCGATTCATCCAGATGACCCTCCTAGAGACATGTTCGGCTTGCCTCGTATAGTTTGCACGGCTTGTGATCTTGAGAAGCTTTTCGAGGCTCAGCCGAGCCCTGCTAATGGCATGACTTTGTGCGTTGGTACCTTTGGTAGTCGCCAAGATAACGATCTACCTGACATGGCATATAAGTTCGGATCGCGTATTCATTTTTCTCATCTTCGCGGCGTCTGTCTTGATCCTCTGGAGCCTCGTTCGTTCTATGAAGGCGGCCACTTGGACAGCGATATAGACATGGTTGCTGTGATTAAGGCGTTATTAAATGAGGAGAATCTACGTAGCCAAGCCGGCCTAGCAAATAGAGAGATTTATATTCGCCCTGATCATGGGCATCAGATGTTGGATGACATCAATAAAACTGTGAATCCTGGGTATTCTGGTATCGGCCGTTTAAAAGGTTTAGCGGAAATACGGGGCGTCATTCGTGCGTTATCTTCTCAAAGTGGAGGATGCTAATGATCAGCTTGAAGATGACTCTCAGCAAAAAAATCGCTAAAGGTCTTGCATTGTTTCTTCCTGGAATTTTTCTACTGGGATTTAACATTGGCACGGGCAGTGTCACTGCCATGGCGGTGGCGGGAGCAGAGCATGGTATGTCTCTGTTGTGGGCCATCGTTATATCCTGCCTCTGTACATTCTTTATGATCAATCTCTACGGCCGCTATACTCTGATTACCGGAGAGACTGCCCTGCAAGCATTTCGAAAGCATATACATCCAGCGGTAGGTGTTTTCTTTATCGTCGCACTGACTGCTGGTGTCAGCGGTAGCGTCATGGGTGTGATGGGTATTGTTGCTGAAATTTGTTATGAGTGGTCGAAGTCGATGGTAGATGGAGGTATTGCTCCGCTCTACTTTGCCATACTTTTCATTGCTTTGATTTATTACATTTTTTGGAACGGTAGTATCGAGTTTTTTGAGCGCAGTCTGGCGGTTATTGTTGCGGTGATGGCAGTGTGCTTTGTGGTTAACTTTTTTATCATGATGCCGCCGCCGATTGAGATTTTAGATGGTTTGATTCCGGGTATTCCGAAGGTTGCTGCGGGTTCAGATAAAAGTGGGCTTCTGGTTATTGCAGCCATGGTCGGCACCACGGTTTTTTCTGGTCTGTTTATTATTCGCACTACGCTGGTTAAGGAAGCGGGCTGGACTCTGGCCGATTACAAAAAACAACGCAATGATGCGATTGTCTCCGTGGCACTGATGTTTATTATCAGTGCCTCAATCATGGCTGCCGCGGCTGGCACGCTCTATGTAGAGGGTGTTGGGCTTTCAAAGGCATCGCAAATGATCACGCTACTTGAGCCTTTGGCTGGATCTATGGCCACCTCTATATTTGCGATTGGCCTTGTAGCTGCCGGTGTGTCTTCTCAGTTCCCCAATGTACTGATGCTGCCCTGGCTTATCTGTGACTTCACCAATACCAAGCGAGATATGAAGTTGCCGAAATACAGATTATTGGTGCTTGGCATCTCTCTGTTGGGTCTTGTCGTTCCAATTTTTGAGGCCAGACCCGTATCGGTCATGATTGTGTCCCAGGCTTTTAATGCGGTTATTTTACCTGTGACGGTTGGATGTATTTTTTATCTAAGCAACCGAAAAGATTTGATGAAACAGCATAAAAATACTGCGGTCGCTAATAGTATTCTTCTGGGAATTTTTATTTTTGCACTGTTCACATCTGCTGTAGGAATTAAAGGTGTGTGGCAAATGCTGTAGGGGCTCGACAGAAGAAGTACCAAGGGCTTAGGGCAAGATTTATTTTTGGTGGAGAAAAGATTTGAAAATTGAGGAGATAGACGTTCGAGTATGTAGCCCAGGTAGGAATTTCGTCACGGTTAAGGTGATTACTGATACTGGTATTTATGGGCTGGGTGATGCCACCTTAAATGGACGGGAAATGGCTGTGGTTGCCTATCTGCAGGAACATGTTTTACCTTGCCTGATTGGCCGAAATGCTCATGATATAGAGGATATTTGGCAGTATCTCTACAGGGGCGTGTACTGGCGGCGCGGCGCAGTGACTATGGCTGCTATCGCTGCTATTGATATGGCACTTTGGGATATTAAGGGAAAAGCTGCTGATATGCCTCTGTATCAATTGCTTGGAGGTAAGAGCCGTAAAGCGGTGAAACTATATGCCCATGCTAATGGCACTGATATAGAAGATACATTGAACAAAGCCGAAATCTTGGTCTCTGAGGGTTTTAAAGCAGTGCGCCTCCAATGCGCCATCCCTGGATTGGATGTTACCTATGGGGTTTTGGGAGACAAAAAAGACTATTACGAGCTACAGGGTAGTCGGCCATTGCCACCTGAAGAAGTCTGGTCCACCGTAAAATATTTTAATTTAATTGAAGACTTATTTCGGGAAGCTCGGACGCGTTTGGGTAATGATGTTCATCTGCTCCATGATGTTCACAGCCGTTTGACCCCCATAGAGTCGGCGAGGCTAGGCAAGTTACTCGAGCCTTACAATCTATTATTTCTGGAGGACGCCAGTATGGCAGAAAACCAGGATAACTATAGATTGGTGCGCCAGCACACGACGACGCCGCTGGCCATTGGTGAAACATACAACAGTATCTGGGATTGCAAAGAGCTAATTCAAAATCAGCATATAGACTTCATCAGAACCGCCGCTACTCATGCGGGCGGTATTACCGCTATGAGACGTATTGCTGATTTCGCCAGTATTTATAATGTTCAGACCGCACCTCATGGTGCGCCAGATCTTTCCCCAGTCTGCTTTGTAGCCCATATGCACTTGAATATCTGGACGCCTAATTTTGGTATTCAGGAATTTGTTGGCCTAGGCAATGCTCAGAGTCAGGAAATTTTCACCCATGGTGTTGAGGTTAAAGATGGGATGGCTTATTTGAGCGAGGCTCCGGGCCTGGGCATCGACTTCAATGAAGAGGCCGCCAAGGCTTATCCGTACAAACGATCTTACCTTCCGGTAAGCCGCCTGGAAGATGGAACCCTGTGGAATTGGTAGCCGCCACATCAGAGTAGATTGCTTTAATAACAGGAAAAAAAGATGTCAAAAAAATTGAAAGTGCTGGTCCACGGAACTGGTTTTGCAGGGCAGGGCCACGCCGCAGCTTTTAGATATGCCGGCGCCGAAGTTGTGGGCATGGTGGGTAGAACAGAATCTGTAGTGAAGGCGGTGGCCAAAGAGATGGCGATTCCTTACGCAAGCACGGACTGGGCGCAAGCATTGCGCGATTGTCAGCCAGATATAGTGTCAATCGGTACCCCTGGCGGTGCCCATGCCGAGCCCATTAAGCAGGCCATTGCTCATGGTTGTCATGTGTTTTGTGACAAGCCACTGACTGAGAGCGGCGAGACATCCACTAAGTTGTATGAGTTATCACTGGCAAAGGGCGTGAAAACTGCTTTTGCCACCAGCTTTCGATATATGCCCCATGTCAGGCATGCGAAGCAGCTTGTGGCTGAGGGTGTGATTGGTGAGCCGCTGGAAGTTGAATGTATCTCACACTTCAATCTTGAGCGTGATATTCCCTTTGGTTGGTCCCATCGAAAGGAAGATGGTGGCGGTCGCCTGAATAATAACTTTACTCACAAACTGTCTATTGTGACCTCTGTGGTGGGTGAAGAAATACTCTCGGTTATGGGCGAGGTGCGGAATGATTTGGGCAAGGCCCCAATTGTTGAGGGCGTGCACAACTTTAAGAATCGACGAGAGTATATTCCCAAGGATCTAAATTCCCCCTCTTTAAAGTGGGGCGAGTCCAATGTCGAATGGACCTACACCGTGCTGGCGCAGCTGAAAAGTGAGTATGCCAGCAAGCCCGTATCTGTGTTGTTTAAGCATGGGGGGTTAAACCCGCGCTTTAACGAAGACCATATTGTTTTTTATGGTAGCCAGGGCGCAATTTACATTGGCGGCCACTACGGCAGTGGGCCGCTATCTGTGTATGGCGCTGATAAGCAGTGGCGATATCTGGAACTGCCAGATGCGATTTCTGCCAGTACACCGGATGTGAAAGGCGATACGGAAAGAAACTGGTGCTACCTGATTGGCGAGTTGATCAAGGATATTAATGGCGAAGCTGTGGCTCCTTATCAGACTTTTAAGGAAGGCAGTCAGTATCAGCGCATAATCGATATCGTTCGTCAAAATGACCGCTGGGTAGATGTAAGTCTGTCCCAATAAAAATAAGGCCAATATAGAAGCTCCCGAGGGGAAGGCATGATTTACGACTATCTGGTGATTGGCGGCTATTTTTTGCTGGTGATGAGCATCGCCTTTGTGTTTAAGCGCATGGCCAATCGCTCCACCAGTGATTATTTTCGTGGTGGCGGGCGCATGCTTTGGTGGATGGTGGGGTCTAGTGCGTTTATGGCTCAGTTCTCTGCCTGGACTTTTACGGGGGCTGCGGGCAAGGCGTTCACCGATGGCTTTGCCGTTAGCCTAGTATTTTTTGCCAACACATTTTCCTATTTTTGTGGCTGGGCTTACTTTGCTCATCGGTTTCGTCAGATGCGTGTAGATACGCCGACTCAGGCCATCCGGCGCCGATTTGGTGACCAAAACGAGCTATTTTTCTCATGTGCACTGATTGTCTTCAGTTTGATTAATGCCGGGGTATGGCTAAACGCGCTAGGCGTGTTTGCCAGTGCCGTGTTTGAGGCTGATATAGGCCTAACAATCATTGTTACCGGGCTTGTTGTGCTTCTTGTCTCAGGGCTCTCTGGTGCCTGGGGCGTAGTGGCGTCGGACTTTGTGCAGACCTTGGTGGTGGCAGTCGTCTCTGTTGCCTGTGCGGTGGTGGCTTTGGTAAAAGTAGGGGGGCCGATAGAGCTGGTGCAAAACTTCCCTTCAGGATTCGTGATGGGGCCAAATATGAATTATGGGCTACTGTTGGTTGGCACCTTTGTATTTTTTTTGGCCAAGCAGCTAATTACCATCATGAATTTGAATGATTCGTTTCGGTTTTTAAACTCGAAGGATTCAATCAATGCGCGCAAAGCTGCACTACTGGCCATGGGTTTAATGGGGGTTGGCAGTATTATCTGGTTTATTCCCCCCTGGGCTTCGGCCGTATTGTACCCCGATGCAGCCTCGGCTTACCCAGAGCTGGGCAATAAGGCGAGGGATGCCATTTATCTTGTGTTCGCGCGTAATGCCATGCCTGTGGGCACGGTTGGTTTGCTACTTGCAGGTCTGTTTGCCGCATCTATGTCATCCATGGACTCAGCGTTGACTAAGAATGCAGGCATCTTTGTGCGCAGTGTATATCAACCATTTCTAGCGAAGCGCGGCAGGCAGGCAAGTGATAAGCAGCTCTTGCGGCTAAGTATGTATTTGATTTTTGCCAGTGGTATTGGGGTTATTGTGATGGCCCTATTCTTTAAGTCGCTCAAAGAACTCAGCCTGTTTGATTTAATGATGTCTGTCTCCTCTATGGTGCAGGTGCCGCTGTTAGTGCCACTGCTGCTAGGGCTATTGATTAAGAAAACACCGCAGTGGGCGCCTTGGGCCACAGTGGTTCTGGGTCTGTCTTTATCCTTTTTTATTAAGGAATTGGTGCCGCCACAGTTAGTGGCCAGCTTGATTGGGATGGAAGATCTGACCCGCCGAGAAGCGGGGGATATGAATCTAATCGTCACTCTAGCCTCACATGTATTTATTACCGGCGGGTTCTTCTGTCTGACGGCATTGTTTTACAAAGAGGAGCGAGATAGCTACCAGGAGGAGCGAGAGAGCTTTTTTGTCGATTTGGAAACACCGGTAATTGCAGATAGCAGGCAAGACAGCTACGACCAGCAGCAGCGGGATAAACTTGGCTCTATGGTGAGCATCATGGGCACTGGCGTGTTACTGATGACGGCTATTCCCAATCCAATGTGGGGCAGGTTGGTATTCCTGTGTTGCGCGCTGGTCATTTT
>JBLIJA010000056.1:0-10751 GCA_047635115.1 Porticoccus sp.
TCTCTCAAACCCTCTATATACGAAGGCGTAATACTCAATAGAACTGTTTCGGCCACTGAACACAGAAAAGAGATAATCAATGCCATAGAGACGAATATGATGAGAAGCAAAATTGCATTGGATTTTTCTTGAAGAGGCAGTAATGTGTTGTCTATGTTAGAACTATCTATGCCAACACTACCATCGACACCTACAGCAAAGGCTGGCCCGGCTATAGTCAAAATAAAGGGTACTAATAATATCCAACCTGTTCGATTAACTTGAGAACTCATATAATCCCTACCACTCGGCCCTGAATACTCTTCCCTAAAAAAGGGGAGGAATTTGCAGAATCAATTCACATGCTGGTAGTTTAACCTGAATAAAGTCAAAGTGGCGGTAGTTAACACCTTGAAAAATTACCCTGCCAACAAAAAAAGGCTTGTCTTTTGCATCCTAGGGAGTTTAATTCGTTAGCATATGCCCACAATTTAAATATAAGCCATATACGCGGGGAGGTTTCAGGGTTACTTAGGATGATAGGGGTTGGGTGCGTCGTCAGCGCTTACAAACCGTATTTGAGAAAAGAGAACGACTATATTAGAACCCTTAAGGAAACTATAAGTGAAAATGGACTAATAGGCATTGGCAAGTTTGGCCAAGCTGAGAGCCACATCTTCTTCGATAAGTAAGCCGTCGTATTCTCCACGAACAATATATTCCTTCCCAACTTCAGAGTCATAGGAGGACACGAGCGCTTCAGCAAAATGTCCGCAGGGTGATTTGAGAACAAGTTCCACATTAGGGAATCGTTTGTTTGCTCTTTCTGACATAATCTTACATTCAGAATACTTAAACTCGATATCACCAATAACAAGAACAAGATCGTCAAAAGAAGCGCATTCAAATTCTGTGGTCATATTACTTACCTTTTAATGGGGTTCTACTTAACCAAACAAGCTGTAATAGCTGGCAGGACTGGATATTATATCGATTCAATCGCAGGTTCCACCCCTAGCGGCCTGCCCTTTAAAGCAGAGCAGTTACTCTTCATCCTCAGGAATAAATAGTAACGCTTCAGAGTTAATACAATAGCGCAGTCCTGTAGGCCGCGGGCCATCCTCAAAGACATGGCCTAGGTGTTCACCACAGACAGACAACACTTCCGTGCGCTTTCCTCTCCATGACCAGCCATCTTTTAAGCCTATATTATCGGGCTTATGCATTTCCCAAAAACTAGGCCAACCAGTGCCGGACTTATATTTTTGGCTGGAGTGGAAAACCGGCAATTGACACCCAGCTGTCACATAGGTGCCTTTTTGCTTATTACTCAGTAGCGCACCGGTAAAAGCATGCTCGGTGCCCTTTTCCCAAAGAACATTAAACTGTTTGGGGGTGAGTAATTGCCTCCAAATCTCTTCGGGAATGGTATCCAGATCACGGCTTTTGGCAATTAACTGCTTGGCTTGATCCACGGTCATATTGGTGTGAGGGCTGTCTACGGCAAGAGCAAAATTGAACGATGCTGCAAACAGCACCGTAAGCATCAGAAAAATTCGGTTATTCATAATTTAGCCTAACGTGCGACCTGACCAATAGGATAAAAATCAGGGCGTAAGAGCTTAGTTTGAGGGTTTGACCACACTAAATCGCCGATGTTCATGCACGGGCATTTTTTGTCGTAGTTTTTTTAGGTAGTCTAGGTCGATGCCTGCGGTCACCACACCCTGCCCGTCATCCAGCTCGGACAGGATATTGCCCCAAGGACCTACAACAGCGGAACCACCCCAAGTAGGCTGTTTTGGATGAGTACGGTCGCCCATATTCGCACCGATCACATAGCACAAGTTTTCAACCGCTCTCGCTCGCAACAGCAACTGCCAGTGAGCCTCACCAGTGGTCGCGGTAAAGGCGGAGGGTATCACCATTATTTCTGCGCCTTGGTCGGCGAGATAGCGATATAATTCGGGGAAGCGTAGATCATAACAGACCGTCAAACCCAACTTGCCAACCGGCGTTTCTACCACTACCGGTTGATCACCATGGCAGTAACTGTCTGACTCTCGATAACTACCTTTGGCGTCATCCACCAGCGCATCAAACAGATGCATTTTTTGATAACAGGCCACTTCTCGGCCTTGGTCGTTCACCACAAAGCAGCTGGCCGCTGCTCTCTCATCATCACGGATCGCAACGGGAATAGAGCCTCCCACAATCCAAACTTGATGGTAGCTTGCCTGCTCGGCTAAAAACGTGCGTGCGGTACCAGTGGAATATTGTTCTTGCTGGGCAGCGGCTGAAATATCGCCACAACCGTGGTAAGCAAAATACTCGGGAAGCACCAATAGTTTTGTTCCCTGTTTTACCGCCTGCTCAATCAGGCTCTGTGCCTGCTGAAGGTTGGCGTCAAGGCTACCACCACTGGTCATTTGCAGCGCAGCAATCTGGCTCACTTTAGACTCTCGCCCGAATCGCCTGATGTGACAATTGTTGGATTGATTGCTGCAGTGCCGCTTTTATCACTCGATCTTTTGTTACTGAAAATTTTGTCACTAAAAACTCGATCAACAACAACCTCAGGTTCATTCCACGGCCCGGTAATTCGATAGCTAATGCTCGATAATCTATCTACCTGCTTCTTGAACACTTTGCCAGTGACATACACCCCCGCTGCCGCAGGAAGACCACCAATCAATGCCACCACCCAGGGTAAATTAGTACCCAAAGGCAATGTGGTCACTAAATGAGCATCGATATCCTCTGACAGCAAATTAGCGGTACCAGACAATTTGACGCGACCTGAGGTTAGTTTTACGACAATGGGGGCATCAAAGGTCATCGTGCCCCGATCAAATACTAGCCCACCCTGCATTTGATCATAGTTCATACCTTCCTGAAACAAATCCGAAAAGTCCAAGCGCAAACGCCGCAGCCAGTTGTCGAAGTTAAACAGGCTGATCAAGCGGATCATCTGCTTCGTCGCGCCCTTCGGCGATTGATAAAAGCGTCCTTTGTCCAAGTATAGTGCCATGGCGCCCTTCATTGTTGTCGTCGATACTTCCCACGGTTTCCCCGGCCAGGTCATCTCCGCAAAAAAGTTGGCTTCATCACTATCCAGAATTTCAGGTAATCCCCATGCACCCATGACATCACCCAAATTACCGGCACGGAACAGACCATCAACCAGCGTATGGTGACGCCCATCCTCATACCTCCATTCCAGGGTTGTTTCATATTCTTTATCGCCCACCTGCAAACCAAGCAGGTGGGCATCGATGCCAGAAATCATCACGCCATTCGACTTAGGTTTCATCAAAAAACTGACTTCACCAAAAAGCCTATCGCCAACACTCAAGTTTTTTACCGACAACTGCACATGGGGAAAACTCGCGGGATCAAGACTGTCGGCATAATCACCAGCCTCGGTAGGCGTTGGCACTGACAACCTGTCCAAATCAAGCACTATGGGCAACGTTGTATCCCTGGGAAGAAAAATTTGACCTACTGCCAAATCGCTATCAATTCCAATCTGCCAGCCTTCATCTTTGTGACTTCCTTTTACTGCGGCTTTCTCAAAAGAAAGGCCGGCTACATCAAGCTTTTCAATGTACAGATCAAATATTGGAGACAACGTCTTACCCTGATCTACGGTATCTCCAAACAATTGCGAATAAACTGCCTGCCACTCGGAGAGAACAAAATTTTCAAGATGTCCAGCAGCCATAAGCTGCCCTACTTCTGGCAGCTTGGTCTGCTCGCTATCACGAGCCAGTAATCCTCGAACCAGAACACCCTCTTTCTGAATTAGATGTACCCGAAAATTGTCATCCATTGACACCTTAATATCTCTGCTATCTGCAAACACAATATCGGCCGTTACATCCCGTTTACTATCAGCTTTTTTCCCAAAGGGCGCGGGGAGGTTAAATACCGCACCTTTTAACTGGCTGTGTATTTTCAACTTCAGAGGCAAGGTAACGTCTTCCAGTGGAACCCATAAATTGGCCTTAACGTCTGTTTTTCCCTGAAGGACCTGACCTGATGGCAAATTAAGTAACTTACCCAGATAGGGCATAGATAAATGGCCCGTCATATTTACAACAAGATCATCCTGCTTAGTGGCAAGATTAGCTGCCACGGGTTCCCCCCAAAAGAATCCTTTAAGACCGTTGGAAAATAATCCTTTACCATCGCGATAATGGAGCACTCCCTGCATTTTTTCAAAAATAATGTCTGTTTTAGGTAGAGCTATTCGCGCTTGAGAAAGATGGGTATCCACAATATAAGATCCACCCACTGCGCCCGATGACAGAGGGATCGTAAGGTCAAAATTGATCTGGCTATCGCCTGATAACTGCCAACCCGATAGCCCGCTAACACGAGACTTTAGTGGTGATTCGGCAAGCAAACCAACAGCATCGTCAACACCAGCAGTCACGACACCATTGACCAGCAACTCTAGGCCCTTTTTTGGAGCAGGACGGACAAGTACATCACCGTGTTTAACGAGCGTTTTACCGAGTGCGGCAGTTTTTATCTCCCCATCGAGTTCACCATCGTCGAGGGTCACGAGTGCATCCATTTTCTCCAAGGCTGGCCAGTCTGGATGAAACTTCAGTTCACCATTAGTGGTCTTGAGGTAAAGCTGAAGTGAATGTAGATTGGCCTGCCCCCTAGACAGCGAGCCTCTCCAGACAAAGCCCAGTTCAGGTATGGATATATCACCCATAGATTGATCAAGCCAGTCAAGCAACCCCGAACTTAGATTATTTGGCAAGTAACGGGGTCTATACCGGGAATGAGTATTGCGAATGCCGAGGGACAAATACATTTCAGGCTTGTTATCCGGCTGACCAAGTGGAATATCAAGATAGAGGTATGCTATTCCCTGTCCTTCCTCTCCTCCCAGTTCAAGTGGACCACTGGTCACCGTGACGACATGGTTTTCTGCATTCCAGTGCCATTTCACCTGCCCCCTGATAGCACTGTGCTCCATGTATTGGTCAAATATTTGAGGGTAGTGCATGGCGAAACCATTTGGACTATCCAGCTCGACCAAACCAGAGCCGTTATTGACTTCAACATAACCATTGATCTGACGACTTGCTGGTGCACCATGCCAAGAGGAAATGGAAACATTGTCCAAGTTGGCCCGAATTTGGACATCGGGAACCTCATTTTCTAGGGATAAATCTAGGTGAAGGGAACGAACATTTCCCGCCGGTTGAAGCTCTTGAATAATATTTACTACAGAATCCGGAGCTACCCCGGTTTTTAGCAGCAAGTCATTCAACAGTGATAAGTTGATCTGGCTAATTGCCAGAGAACCGTTATACCACTCTGCACCCACTTTCTGAAGGAGGTTAATATTCAATGGGTTTATTTGCAGATCACCCCAGTCAAAAGCCAAACCCTGTATGCGCAAGCCCCATTCTTCACCTGGATTAAACCAACCCGTAACCTCTGTGTTGACATTAGTTAAAGGCGCCGCATCTTTAAGCCAATTAAGAGGCACTTCTGCAGCAGAAAGTCGACCGACGAGACTCGCGCCCCCGCCTCTTTCAGCATTAATCCATAGCTCCCCATCGATCTCTGTTTCAATATCACCAACACGCTCAACAATTTTGGGGAACCACCCACTAGCAAGCGCACTGAGCGAACCACTAAAATCAATATGATCAAGCTTAAGATATCCCGATCCCTCAAAATTTTTATAATCTCGATGGTCACCATGACCCTCAGCGATAAGTTTGGCTGTGTGCTCATCCCCTGCCAAATTGACAGCCGCGAGCAGACGATGGAAGTCGCCACTATTCTCTAACAAAATATCGTGCGCTTCCAACACTTCGGACGTTCCAGAGAAAAAATCTAGAGTGAGAGAAACCTGTTGAATTTCAAGATGGGCGCTATAGAGCAGTACATCTAAAAAATCATTCATGCCTCCATCACCCCCAGTCAGGGACAGCCCAGCAATAGTCCAGACACCTGTAGCGTCCTCCTTTGCTGTCAGACTCGCACTCCCCAGCTGTAGATCACGCCAAACTAACTGCCAGGATAAGAGACTTTGAACTAGATCAAGGTCCATCGTTACACGATCTAGCTTAACGGCTGGTTTTATCTGGTCATAACCGTAAAGGGACAAATCATTAGCTGACACCTGCGGTGTTAGCTGATGCCATTCACCCTGCAACTCCATGCTAACTAACTCAAGGCCTAGTAACACAGAAGCGTAGTGATTAATTTCTGACCGGTAATCGTCCAAGTTATTAATGGCTTCACGACCCACCGACACCAGAAAGGCAAAAGCAATCACCAGAAATGCCAACAATAGTAGGGTTTTCCGAACGATTCCTTTCAGCAGTCGAACTAAGTTCAAAATATACCCTTAATCCTTAAATTACTGACAAACTTTGTTAAGGCTGGCTGCATGCTGTGCAGAACCGGAAAAGCCATCAAGGAGTAATTGTGCTGGGTGCACTTCATACCGAGCCAAATTCCTAAGAGCAAAAATAATGTTGTTGTCATTTTAAGGGCCATGATACGCTAGCAATTACCAAATAAAAACGATGAGTAGGTCTGATTCACCTACACATCGTGTCTCGGCTAGGCGGAAATAATATCGTACTGCTCGGGGGAGTACATGGGTTCAACCTGAAACGCTATAGCTCGACCAACAAACTCTTCCAAATCGGCCACATAAAATGATTCCTCTTCCAACAACCGATCGACAACCACCTGTGCCGCCAACACAAGAAACTTGTCACCTTCAAATGCGCGAGATTCGCGAAGAATGTCCCGAAAAATTTCATAACAGATCGTTTCTGCGGACTTTACTGTACCCCTGCCATCGCAGGTAGGACAAAACTGACAGAGTATTTGGCCTAAACTTTTGGCGGTTCTCTTCCGGGTCATCTCCACTAGACCCAATGCAGAAATACTGGCAATGCTAGTCTTGGCACGATCACGTGCCAGAGCTTTTTCCAGTGCACGTAATACCTGACGCTGGTGTTCAACTCCAAACATATCGATAAAGTCGATAATAACAATACCCCCTAGACTGCGTAACCGTAGTTGGCGGGCAATGGCCGATGCTGCTTCCAGGTTGGTTTTAAATGTAGTTTCTTCCAGATTGTGACGGCCTACAAAAGAACCGGTGTTCACATCCACCGTTGTCATCGCTTCTGTCTGCTCAATAACGAGATAACCACCCGACTTGAGCTGGACTGTTTTATCCAGTGCTCGATTGATTTCGTCTTCCACACCATAGAGATAAAACAGCGGTCGATTGGAAGAGTAGTATTCTATGGCCGACTCCAGCTCAGGGTTGAACTGCCGGGCAAACTCACAAAGCTTACTATGAGCCTTTTTAGAATCTACCCGTATTTTTTCCACTTTAGGCTGAGCCATATCACGCATAGAGCGCAAAAACATCGGCAAGTCCTCATAGATAACTGCGGGTGCTTTTAACCCCTTGGTCATCTCAACGATATGCTGCCAAAGCTGATGCAAAAACTTTACATCCTTGACTAAATCTGTTGAATCAACGCCTTCCGCAGCCGTTCGGATAATATACCCCCCATCCTTGTCACTATCCCTTAACACTATAACTAACTGCTGGCGCAGCCGTTCACGCTCACCTTCATCTTTAATCTGTTGGGAAATACCAATATGATCCACCGTTGGCATATAAACTAAAAGTCGAGAAGACACGGAAAGCTCAGTGGTGAGGCGAGCACCTTTGGCACTGATAGGGTCTTTGATCACCTGCACTACCACCGACTGCCCCTCGCGCAGGAGTTGTCTTACATCTAGGTCATCACCCTTTCCAGAGCTCGCACTACCACGCTCATCACTAGCAGGTTTTTTAATCTCATCCACATGAATAAAACCCGCTTTATCCAGACCAATATCCACAAAAGCTGCCTGCATACCCGGCAACACCCTAACTACTTTACCTTTATAGATATTGCCGACAATGCCCCTACTGAGAGCCCGCTCTACACCGACTTCCTGTAAAACGCCATTTTCCACCAACGCAACACGCGTCTCCATCGGGGTAACATTGATTAGAATTTCTGAACTCATTCCGGTATCCACCAAGAAATTTCAAATGCTTTTAATAACTGACAAGTTTCAGTTAATGGCAAACCCACCACCCCGGAATAACTGCCACTAATCGCTGTGACAAAAACTGCTCCAAGCCCTTGTATTGCATAGGATCCAGACTTATCGCAGGGTTCACCTGTTTGCCAATAACTAATACATTCCTCACTATCCAGCTGCCGGAAAGTCACTAGGGTTTCAGACAACACCACCTGCTGCTTATCTCCTTGAATCATCGCCACCGATGATAAAACCCGGTGTGTTTTTCCTGAAAGTCGCATCAGCATTGAAATGGCATCTGCTTGTCCAGTGGGCTTACCAAATATATCGTCACCCAACACTACTGACGTATCTGCCCCCAACACAGGTAATTGTTTATTCTGATTAGTGCTCCAGCCCACTCTGGCTTTTTGCAACGCGATGCGGTTGACGTAATCTTCTGGTGATTCGCCAACTAATACGGCCTCATCAATTTCAGCTGGTGACACCAAAAAATGGCAGCCAATCTGTTGCAATAATTCCCGACGACGAGGGGAAGTAGAGGCAAGAATAAATTCTGAATATAGCTGCATATAGCCCAATGGTTCAGGCAATGGTTAGTTGCCAAAAAATTTATAGCAGTTCTGTTAACGCGTATTTTCAACCGACAAGCATCGTTCTGCGTGACCAATTTTATCAATATTTAACGATGTCCAAACTGGTCCACAATAATTTAATGCTCGTGCGACATATCTTGATTTAATTGTGGCGCTCTCAATAGGCGATTCAACAGCCATGCCAGCAACGGCCAAACAAGCGCCGACGTAATTGCTGGTGCCAGCACCAGCTCACCCTGCCAGCTCACACGCAACAGCAAGGTGATACTGTGTAACAGCAATTGACTCATGAGCACCAGTAACAATACCAGTGCTGCTTGGTGAAGCACCCTGAAGTGGTGTAGCCGCTGTTGTAATAGTTGTAACAGGTAAGCACACAGCGCAAAGACCACGGCGTGACGACCAAATAATTCACCGATAAAAATATCAAGTAACAAACCCGCCAGCCAAGCGAAAAAAATGCCATGCTTAAATGGATTTCGAAACAACCAATAAATTACGACCAATAATACAAATTGTGGCCGCCAATGGGCGAGAGTCGAACTCAAGGGAAAAATTTGTAGCAAGACCCCCAGCATTAGAGCGAGGATAGTCCATAGGTAAGATAGAGGCCTAATTTCGGGCATTATCAACAGCCCCCAACTCTTCGACGGTAGAGAACAGCAGCAACAGGTGACGACTGCGGTCAATTCGAGCCGAAGGTTCCAACAATACATTCAGGTAGGCATTGCCGCTCACCATATCAACTGATGTCACCACACCCACCGGGTAACCAACGGGGTAGCGATCGCCCAGCCCAGAACTGACCAACCGATCCCCTACTTTGATATCAGTGGTGGGGGACACATGACGCAATGTTAGTTGTTTGAAGTCACCCAGCCCCTCCGCAATAGAGCGCACACCATTACGCAATACCTGAACGGGCATAGCATGTGAACTATCACTGATCAGCAGTACTTTGCTACTACTGCTATAGACCTCAATGACTTGACCCATTAATCCATCGGCATCAAGTACCGACTGCCCCACATAGACACCGTTGTCTTCACCTCTGTCTATCAGAATAGTATGGCGTGTTGGATCAGGGGACACCCCAATCAGCTCGGACACTAACACGCTGTCCTGAAATAGTTCTGTGGCATTGAGAAGGTTTCGCAGGCGAACATTTTCGGCGGCCAATTCAGCCATCCTCTGCATCCGCCCTTTGAGAATTAGCAGCTCAGTTCTAAGGTGTTCGTTCTCTTCCTCAAGAACTGCGCGACCCACCGCGGACTCATCGCCTAGCTCACTGATTCGAGCAGGGATATTCGTCAGCCAATAAATGGGGGTGGTAGCCTCTGCGAGCCAGTATCGGGCCGGCTGCAACCATCGGGTATAGGTATCAATTAATAGTAATAGCGCCGCGACGATAGCCAGTAACAACATACGTCGTGCGGGCGAGGGGTCTTTGGAAAAGAGCTTCTTGATGTTTCCACCCCGTCAGGATTGAATATTTGTTAAGTCATACACTGACGGCAAACCAATCAGGTCATAACGTGCATGCGGCGTCTGTCCATCATATCCAGGGCCTTGCCACCACCTCGGGCAACACAGGTCAGGGGATCTTCGGCTACAAGCACGGGCAATCCCGTCTCATGGGTCAGCAGCCGGTCCAAGTCACGCAGCAGCGCTCCACCGCCGGTCAATACAATGCCGGTTTCTGCAATATCTGAAGCCAACTCCGGAGGTGATTGCTCCAAAACGCGCTTCACCGCTTGCACAATTGCTGCCAATGGCTCCTGCAAGGCTTCAAGAATCTCATCGCTATTCAGCGTAAAGCTTTTTGGCACACCTTCCGCCAGATTGCGACCACGCACATCGATCTCGCGCACCTCATTGGCTGGATAGGCGCTACCAATCTCCATTTTGATCCGTTCAGCGGTGGATTCCCCAATAACACTGCCGTACTTGCGGCGAACATAATTACTGATCGCCTCATCAAAACAGTCTCCACCAATGCGCACTGAGTCAGAAAACACCACACCATTGAGGGAGAGAATGGCAATCTCAGTAGTACCACCACCAATGTCCACC
>JBLIJA010000057.1:0-10714 GCA_047635115.1 Porticoccus sp.
ATTACGTCTACGTGCCAACTTTAGGCATCCTCGTTGTCCGATAAGGGCGCTAGATCGTCAGCTGGGTGCTCTTTATCCTGAGCCACAGCCAATTCAATTAAAGCTGAAAGATGCTGTCCACGACGGCCACTTTCGTCAAAAAAGAAATTTAACTTAGGGGTAATACGCAATTTGATACTGGCAGCCAACAACTTGCGCAAATAGCCCGATGCACCGTTAAGTGCGGCCATACCTTCGTTAATTTCATCTTGCGAGCGATCGCCAACAAATGAGATGTGCGCTTTGGCATAGGCAAGATCTCGACTCACTTCTACCTCCGTAACGCTGACCATTCCGACTCGCGGATCTCGCACGTTCTCACGTATCAGCACCGCCAACTCTTGTTGGATAGCATCTGATACGCGTTCGGCTCTGGTAAATTCTCTTGGCATAGGATCTCTTGCACTTCACGAATTAGAGTGAGCGTTGCACCTGAGTTACATCATAGACTTCAATCAGATCGCCGGCCTTAACATCGTTATAGTCCTTAACACCGATACCACATTCCATACCATTGCGGACATCGGCTGCCTCATCTTTAAATCGACGAAGCGATTCAAGTTCTCCCTGATAGATAACGACGTCATCACGCAATACTCGAATGGGCTTGTTGCGAAAGACCGAACCCTCAATCACCATACAGCCTGCAATGGCGCCAAACTTGGGCGAACGGAATACATCACGAACCTCGGCAATACCAACAATTTCTTCTCTTGTCTCCGGCGCCAACATGCCCGACAGCGCCAATTTGACTTCGTCAAGAAGATTGTAGATTACGCTGTAATAACGCATTTCAACTTCTTCTTTTTCAGCCAGAACACGGGCAGCACCCGCTGCACGAACATTAAAGCCCAGCACAATCGCGCCAGTGGTAATTGCCAAGTTAATATCCGATTCTGTAATACCACCCACACCAGAAGCCACAATGTCGACGGCAACTTCATCCGTAGCAAAATCATGCAATGCACTATTGATCGCTTCAAGTGAACCACGCACATCAGTCTTAACAATCAGATTGAGCTTGCTAACCTTATCAACACTCATATCGGTAAACATATTTTCTAGTTTAGCCGCCTGCTGGCGTGACATCCGCTCTTGTCTAGAGTTGGTTGCCCGCAACTCGGCAATTTCTTTGGCCTTGCGTTCATCGGCAACAACAAAAAACTCATCACCTGCGTTAGGCGCCTCATCTAAGCCCAATATCTCTACCGGAATTGAAGGGCCCGCTTCAGTTATCGGATTCTTGGCCTCATCGGTCATAGCGCGAATCTTACCGACGCTCTCACCGGCCAACATAAAGTCACCTTTTTGCAGTGTACCCTGCTGAACAAGCGCAGTGGCTACAACGCCGCGGCCCTTGTCTATGCGAGACTCAATAATCACACCACGAGCAGGAACGTTTACTGGCGCCGTTAATTCGAGCAACTCAGACTGTAAAAGTACAGCCTCAAGTAACGCATCGATGCCATCGCCTGTCTGAGCAGAGACCTGCACAAACTGTGTATCACCACCCCATTCCTCAGGGATAACGTCTTTGGCACTAAGCTCGTTTGTCACGCGCCCAGGATCTGCGCCTTCTTTGTCCATTTTATTAATCGCGATAACCAATGGCACTCCAGCTGCACGTGCATGCTGTATCGCCTCTTCGGTTTGTGGCATTACACCATCATCGGCAGCCACAACCAGAATCACCACATCAGTACTCTGCGCACCGCGGGCACGCATAGCAGTAAATGCGGCATGCCCAGGGGTATCTAAGAACGTCACCATACCTTTCGGTGTGTTGACGTGATAAGCACCAATATGCTGAGTAATACCACCTGCTTCCCCGGAGGCTACATGGGATTTTCGAATGTAGTCCAGCAGCGACGTTTTACCATGATCAACGTGACCCATAACGGTAACAATCGGCGCTCTTGGCTCTTCGTCGCCACCACTCTTAATCATCTCAAATTGCTTGGCGAGCTCATCTTCAACGGTGTCATCCTGAGTTGGGACAGGTTTGTGGCCCAATTCCTCGACAACTAAGAATGCTGTCTCCTGATCAATAACCTGATTGATACTGGCCATCACGCCCATTTTCATCAGCTCTTTGATTACCTTGCCCGATTTAATAGACATCCTCAGTGCTAAATCACCAACTGTCAGCTCCTCGGGGACTTCCACCTGAAGCACCTGCTTTGACACTGGTTTTTGAAAGGTATGCTTGTTATCCACCTTGAGCGCCGCACCAGACGAGCGCAACCGAGACTTTCTCCGGTCGTCATTATCGTCCATCTGCAAGCGACCTTTCTTCGCACTCCCTTTACCAATGGGTTTTTTAACCGCCTTTTTACCGACCTTGTCTTCGTCTTCATTCACTGGCTTGGCATGACGACGACCCTTGTCATGAACTGAATCCGTGGTAGCTGCAGAAGGTGCAGCGGTCTTGGTCAGTTTGCCGGCCTTTTTTGCTTCATCAGCCTCTAGAACTGATGCGGCCTCTGCAGATTTTCGACCGGCCTCAGCAAGCTTTTCCTGGGCCGCCTTTGCAACAGCTGCCTTAGCATCCGCTTCGGCCTGGCGGCGATTAGCAATAGCGGCGATGCGCTGATCCTCAACATTGTCAGTGCCTGAGCCACGGACAAAATTGTACTCTGGCTCTGCCTCACCCGCGGATTCTGGTGCGGGAGAAACTTCCTCAACCACCGCTTGCTCCAACTGTGGAACAATCACTTCTTCTACTTCAACTATCGCTTCAACGATAGTCTCGACTTCGGCTGCCGCCTCTGATTCAGCCTGGGCCAATATCTCTTCATCACTACGTTTAATATAGGTACGCTTTTTTCGCACCTCGATATTAACCGTTTTGCGATTTCCTGATTTCAGCGTACTGACTGTTTTACGTCGCAGTGTGATTTTCTTCGGCTCACCAGAGACATCACCATGCAGGCCTTTTAGATAGCCCAGTAGAATCTGCTTCTCTTCATCAGACACAACCGCACTTTCGGTGCTGTGAGACAGGCCCGCTTCCTTCATTTGCATCAGTAAACGTTCCGCAGATGCGCCCACTACTTTTGCTAATTCACTTACTGTTACTTCAGCCATCGGTTGTCCTCTATACCGCCCGATTAATTATTCACCTAGCTATTAAACAAACCAAGGTGCTCGAGCAGTCATTATTAATGCTGCTGCTTTCTCTTCATCCATATCATCAATATCCATCAGGTCATCAACGGCCTGCTCAGCCAGATCTTCCATAGTGATAATACTTTTAGCGGTTAACTTATACGCCAAGGCAGGATCCATACCTTCCATTGTCAATAAATCTTCAGCAGGCTCTACATTACTCAACTGTTCTTCACTGGCCAAAGCCCTTGTCAACAAAGCATCTTTGGCGCGAGCGCGGAGCTCTTCAGCAATATCTTCATCAAAGCCTTCAATAGCACTCATTTCTTCGAGAGGAACATAGGCTACTTCTTCCAAGCTCGTGAAACCTTCTTCAACCAACACTACGGCAACGTCTTCATCAACGTCCAGAGCTTCCATTAAACTTTCAACAAAATTTGAGGATTCAGCTTCCTGTTTTGCCAAAGCATCTTCAATACTCAACACGTTAATCGCCCAACCAGTGAGTTCGGAGGCGAGACGGACATTTTGCCCACCCCTACCAATCGCCTGAGCAAGATTGTCACCAGTGACCGCAACATCCATTGAATGGGTGTCCTCATCAACAACAATCGACTCAACTTCTGCAGGGGCCATAGCATTAATAACAAGCTGCGCTGGATTGTCATCCCACAGGACGATATCAACACGCTCATCGTCAAGATCATTCGAGACAGCCTGAACACGTGCTCCCCGCATGCCCACGCAGGCACCAACGGGATCAATTCGTGCATCTTTACTCTTCACAGCAATCTTAGCACGCAGACCAGGATCTCTAGCAGCTGCCTTAATTTCTATAATCCCTTCAGCTATCTCCGGAACTTCTATCTGAAATAACTGAATCAGCATCTGAGGTGTTGCGCGAGATACCAGCAACTGAGGACCACGAGTATCATCTCGTATTCCTTGGAAAATGGCGCGGGTACGATCGTTAATCCGAAAAATTTCTCGACCAACCAGCTCCTCACGAGGTAGCATACCTTCGGCATTGTCACCAAAATCAATAACAATGTGGTCGCGGGTTACTTTTTTGACCGTACCGCTGAGCAACTCGCCGACGCGATCAATGTAGCGATTCACTATGAGTTCGCGCTCTGCATCCTTAACACGCTGCACAATTACTTGCTTGGCGGTCTGCGCGGCAATTCGGCCAAAGGCGATATTTTCAACAGCTTCTTCAAAGGTATCACCAACCTTTAAGGTGGGATCTTTTTCAATCGCCTCTTCCGTCGTGAACTGAGTACCCAATTCTGCCATTTCATCATCGGCGACCACATTCCACCAACGGAAGGAATCGTAATCACCTGTTTCTCGATCGATTACGACACGGATATTGGCGCCCTCTTCATAACGTTTTTTGGTCGCAATAGCCAAGGCTTGCTCAATTGCTTCAAATATAATCTCCGGATCCACACCCTTTTCATTGGATACAGCCTCAGCAACCATTAAAATTTCTTTACTCATTAGTCAAACTCCACATGCCTCAGAATCGAGGAACCACGTTAGCCTTCTCTATACCTTCAACCGGAAACAGAAATTCATGATCTGCTACCACCAAAACAATCTCGTCACCATCCACTGCTCTCAAGCGACCTTTGAAATTACGACGGCCCTCGTAAGGAAATCGCAATTTAAGTGAAATATCTTCGCCGACATATTTTTCATACTGGGCAAGCTCATAGAGCGGTCTGTCCATGCCCGGCGAAGAAACCTCTAAAATGTAATCGCCATTGATCGCATCTTCAACGTCTAAAATTGCGCTCGACTGACGACTGACTTTCTCACAGTCTTCAATACCAATGCTATCGTCTGCGCGATCAATATACAGACGCAATAGCTTAGTCTTGCCGCCGGACTGCAAATCTAAACCCCATAACTCACACCCTAGGGACTCAACCACAGGCTCCAACAATTGCTTCAACTTACTATCGGCCAGAGCCATTGATACCTCCCCGAGAAACAAAAAATGGGCCGCAGGCCCATTTATTAGTATCTAAAGAAAAGCCCCAAAATGGGGCTCCTCGATACGCGCCGGACCACGACGCTAATTTTGATAGTGAAAACTCGGGAGCTTATGCAGCGCCACAATCCTTTTTTCACTCAGCCAATGCAAACATAGACAATAAATTGCTTTCTTACACTGACTTTCGTCGATTATTTTACAGTAATTAACTATAAAATTGGTAGCGGGAGCTGGATTTGAACCAACGACCTTCGGGTTATGAGCCCGACGAGCTACCAGACTGCTCCATCCCGCACCGACACAACGGTTTAATCAATCAAACCGCCTCCTAAGAGGACGCGCATTATAGGTAGCTGATGGGGCAAGGTCAACAAGGCATTACCTAGCAAACGCTTTTATTTCCTACTGCTAACGATCAGCTCATATGCCGTTTGTATTTCCTGTGTCCGCTCGGTAGCCAACTTGACCATGTCGGCAGGCATGCCCTGACCAATGAGTTTGTCCGGGTGGTTCTGACTTATCAATTTGCGGTAAGCCTTTTTAATCTCACTGTCTGAGTTACTCTCTGAAACGCCGAGCGCAGCAAAGGCGGAACTAATCTGACCCTTTGAGGCACCACCTGGTGAACTAGACCCCCTAAACTGCGACTGAGCCTTGACCATCTCGATGAACTGATCGAACATGTTGATGGAGAAGCCAAGGTGCATAGCAACTTTTCGCAGTACCGCGTGTTCCCTGTCGTGTAACTCACCATCAGCTAGCGCCAATGAAATCAGGTAATTAAGCAACTGACGCTTCAGATTGTTATGGCGACCGCAGACAGCCATAAAGCGCTCCATAGCCTTGTCCAATGAGTACTGCGCCTTCGCTCCAACTTGGAAAAGCTCAATGGCCTCACGGCGATGGTCAACACTCAGGCCCATTTTGTCCATGAGCGCCTCGGCCTGTGCAATCTCAGACTTCGATATACGGCCATCCGATTTAGCCAAATGCCCAAGTAAACTAAATACCGCGGTAAAAAACGAGTCACGGATTCGCTCCTGCTCTGCCGCAGAGATGGGATTTAAAAACCCACCCAGTCCCTTATCGAACTGGTGGCCAATATAAACACCTAAACCAGCACCAAGAGGCCCACCTACTATAAAGCCCAGTGTTCCTGCGATAAGTTTCCCTGTAATCATTCCACGGCTCCGAGATTAACTCTGTTAACAAGTAGGGCTATTGTAAGGGTTTCTGACAGGATAGAGGTATCTGTTGTTGCGACGCCGGCATTCAGATCAGCCAACGCAGACAATACCCCTATAGCCAGCCATGAAATACTCCTCACCACAACAGCCTGGGCGATAAGTTTTGGTACTCTTTGGTTTCTCAATCACAGATAAAAGCACCTATCATGGCAATAATAATCCTAGTAGGACACGACTAATATTGCGCCGCGCAGCACGACTTTAAGCAAAAAGCTGAATAGCCTTCCTAAAAAGGATGTTATGAACCCGATGGTTTTCCCTCAATGGTGACGCTCGAAAGTTTTGATGTGCTTAAAGACCAACCAGTTTGTGGCAGCGCGCGAACTTATGCACCACGTTGTTCTCAATCTGCTTACGTGCAGAAGATAGCGTCTTTAAAGAACATAGATTGAGCACAGAGCAAAATATAAGCCAGTTAAAGCCTGTCACTGAGAAAAATATCGGGGCATTGCATCACCACATTCAACGGATCATCCTTGTGCCGAGATGGATTACGCATATCATCAGCTTCTGTTTTAAAACACCCTCTCCATGTGGTGCCAAAAAAACAATGCTACCTGAAACCTCCACCATCGAGTGCCACAAGCCCTCACGCCCAGCGCGAGCCTAAACGCAAGTGACACAAAGGTCTAGATTACTCGGCCTGGGTTGAGGATGTTTTTGGGATCCATGGCTAGCTTTATAGTTCTCATCAGTGCAATCTCACTGTCACTTCTCGATAACGACAAAAATTCGCGCTTCAGCACGCCAACTCCGTGCTCTGCGGTAATAGCACCGCCGTATTCACCAATCATGAGCATAATATCTCGATTAATTCTGACTTTATCCTCAACGAGCCCAGTGTAGGCACAGACATGTAGGTTATTATCGCCAATGTGGCCCCATAAAAGCACATTTATGTTTTCATATTTTTCCTTCAGACGCCTATCCATGTCCACCGCAAACCCGCCAATCTCGACAATAGGCAGACTGATATCTTGGTTCGAAACGGGCCCAAGCACCTGAAAGAGTTCACCAATACCGTCGCGTATCTGCCAAAAAGTTGCCGCATCCTGATTGGACTGGGCGATGAGTGCATCGGTCAATAACCCTAATTCAAGCTGCTCAAACAGCGCAGATTCAAAACGCTCGGCACCCGAAACAAGGTCATTATCTTTATATTCAACCAACAAATAATAAGAGTGGGACTCAGAAAATGGACTCGTCAAATCAGGGATCACCTCCATTACCTTGTCGTAATAGTTATCCCACATCAATTCAAAGCCAGTAAGACCCGAACCCAAGCTGCGTTTTAAGGTAATTAAAAGTTTAGTCACTGACTCATAACTATTCAGCGCGCAAAGGGCAGTATGTGAACCGAGAGACTTTGGCTGCAGCTGCAGTACGACCCGCGTGACGATTCCTAGGGTACCTTCGGAGCCAATAAAAAGATGTTTTAGATCATAGCCTGAATTATTTTTAATCAGCTTATTCATACTGCTAATAATCGTACCATCGGCCAGCACCACCTCGAGCCCCATTACCATCGCGCGGGTCATACCGTAGCGAAGCACTTCTGTGCCTCCAGCATTGGTGGCAATATTACCGCCAATCATGCAGCTACCGCGTGCACCTAGGTCTAGTGGCAAAAATAAATCATGTTTTTCGGCTGCCTCCTGTATGAGCTGCAATGGCGTACCTGCCTCTGCAGTCAGGGTCATACCCGTGATATCGACCTCTGTAACACCGCTCATACGCTCAAGTGAAATAGCAAACTCTCCAAGCTTTGGCGTTGCGCCTCCAGCCAGACCCGTCAAACCACCCTGCACAACCACAGACTGATTATATTGATGACAAAGAGCCATTATCGTAGAGAGCTCACCCGTGGTTCTTGGCTTCAGTAAGGCCGCTGG
Source organism: Porticoccus sp. (assembly GCA_047635115.1). GTDB lineage: Bacteria > Pseudomonadota > Gammaproteobacteria > Pseudomonadales > Porticoccaceae > Porticoccus. The sequence goes on from JBLIJA010000057.1 coordinate 8,289, forward strand.
AGGACAGGGTTCGGCTCCACTCCAATCGGCGTAATATTTGTCACTGATAGCGTCGCCAAGTAAAAGACTGGAGGCATCTAGCGCGGACTCTAGCTGGCTGATTAACTCACTCATCGAGATTGTGCTGACCCTATTATATTGAACCACTCTGGGACGTGTATGATAGGGCTCCTCACCGCTGCCATCAAGTCTCCATCATCGATTGCACTTGGCATAGTAAGATCTAGATACCATCGCGAAGCACGTATCGCAATTACTGCAATTATTGATCGACTTACTGGCATGAAAATGGCATCTAACTATAGACCAACTTATGCGCCAACCTTTGCCACTAGAGGTTTTCAAGATCTGAACTTTTCGTTTGCAACAGGCTAAGCGAAAATTGCTTAGTCTTAGACGGAAATATCATCATTCAGAACTCTTAGCGATTACTTTTTACCCGCGATGGCGTGTGCAGTGTGAAATTCACTCAGCTCGCCGTCTGCTTGCACTATTTCAAGCTCAACGGAGACTTCGGCAACATGGCCATTAACTATTTTACAGTTTGACCACGAATACCAGCTATTTACTGACTTACGACCGGAAGTTTTCGACATATCAGCTACAAAGAGGATGCTGTCTTCGTTTTTCCGTCTCGGGGTAATATCGATAAGATCACCATTATCTTTTATGACGGAGTGAAATTCAGCTTCATAAAATCCTAGTTTTTTGTCTTCCCAAAGAGACCAGCCATATATAATTTCGCAGCCCGTTTTCTTTTTTTCATCCTCACAATTTTTAAAGCAAAAGGAATTAAGGTATGTGTCTGAGCGATGTGTAAAACTTAAATAAACAGGTTTAGCGTCAGTTATTTTCAATGCTGATAATAATAATTTAACACCTTTACGAATCTTTTTTGGTGTCTTTGGAGTAACTGTCATCTCTACATTAAGCGTTTTCATCTCACACCTCCGATTCCGCTATAGGGTACGAAGAATAACGATTTCCTTCACTATAATACTTTTTATCGCACAGACATGGATTTTTTTATTGCGGTATTTTTCACTAACCCAACTTGGACCGCCTTCGATGACTAGCTCTATACCCGCATAACTGGCCGCGTCAGAGGCCAAAAATAGGACACAGTCAGCGACCTCCTCCGATTCCGCAAGTTAAGACCATCTAAATTTTAAAATTGGATCCAGTAGTTTGATTGCCTGCTGGCCGCATTGGAACCGGGCTTCATCTGTCCTTACAATGCATAAAAAAAGGCCAATTCATCGCGAATCGGCCTTTAAACGTCCATTTGTATAAATTTAGTGGTGCGGATGGGGGGACTTGAACCCCCACGACCTAAGTCACCAGCCCCTCAAGCTGACGCGTCTACCAATTCCGCCACATCCGCGCAATACTAAATCTATACTGTGTTTGATACTGAACTATCTTGTCCATTTTGAGGTAAATCATCTTATTTAATACGTAAACCCACAACCCCTCAAGACAGCCTGTCTAGCAATGTCGCCACTTGGGCTTTCAATCTTAACAGCGGATTACTGAGGAATATCAGAACTGTCCTCTGACGACGTGGTTTCACGACCATCCAGACCGGGAATATCCATAGCCTCTGGTCGGAGGGAAATCGATTCCAACTCGGGCAGCAAAATTTCTTGAATAATGGTCTTATCTTTAGCTATAACCGCCAAGCTTACGCTGGTGACAAAAAATATTGTCGCAAGAATGGCAGTCATTTTACTGAAGAAATTCCAGCCACCGCCACTACCAAACACTGTTTGTGAAGCGCCAGAGCCAAATGATGCTCCTGCTTCTGCGCCTTTACCCTGTTGTAAAAGGATAAGACCAATAAGGCCAACCGCTATAACAAAGTGAAAGATTAAGATAAATTTTTCCATCGTTTCTATCTGCCTATTCTGCTCGTTTTACTATATTAAAAAATTCAATTGCCTCTAGTGAGGCCCCACCAACCAGCCCGCCATTGATATCGGGTTGGCCAAATAACTCTGCTGCGTTGCTAGCCTTGACGCTGCCGCCATAAAGTAGCCTTGTGCTTAAACCAACTTCACCCAGCTGGTTGCGTATGGCTCTGTGCACCTGCTGCGCTTGCTCGGGGCTGGCAGTTTCACCTGTTCCTATGGCCCAAACTGGTTCATAGGCAACAACCGCGCGACAAACATTGTGCAGGCCTACGCAATCAATGACCGCCTTGATTTGCGCTGTGACTACTGCGACAGTCTGCTCCTGCTGACGCTGCCGCAACGTTTCCCCAACACAGAGGATGGGGATTAAGCCACTACTTTGCGCTGCCTTAAATTTCTCTGCCACTGTGGCACTGCTCTCTCCAAACAAATCTCGCCGCTCAGAATGCCCTACCAATACATAGTCGCAACCCTGATCGACTAGCATGTCCCCGGAGATCTCGCCTGTGTATG
>JBLIJA010000058.1:0-10685 GCA_047635115.1 Porticoccus sp.
GCATGGCTTCAACCAGTGCCGCATAACCTTTCGAAAAACCATACCCCGTAATCGCTGCGGAAACCTGTGTATCGAACAACGGTTCCGGTACACAACCAAGTACATGCTGCAATACCTCAAGATCTTCTGAGCATGAATGAAAGACCTTAGTGATCTCAGGATTCGTTAACATGTCTGCTAACGGGCTAAGCTCGGAAACAGCGACAGGATCCACTAGCCAGCAGGTCTCACCATCAAAAAGCTGAATCAATCCTAATATGGGGAAAAAAGTATCAGTCCGCATAAATTCAGTATCCACTGCAACAGCATCACAATGATGCAACTGCTCAATACAATCCTGAAGTTGAGCCGTAGTGGTTACCAAAATCGGTGCGGGTATTGGCAGCGATGTATTCACAAGGGTGTCTGAGGTCATCAAAGTTGTTTCCGACTGGTAAATGCATGGGAGAGTGTTCCGCCATCAACATATTCCAACTCGCCACCCATCGGAACACCATGAGCAATTCGACTAACGGTAACATGCAGCGCTTTAGCACGCTCGCTGATGTAGTGAGCAGTGGCCTCCCCTTCTACAGTAAGGTTTGTGGCCAAAATCAATTCATTGATGTCTTCTTCAGTAAGCCGTGACATAAGCTGATCAATACCAATAGCATCAGGGCCTATACCATCAATTGGTGACAAATGACCAAGTAATACAAAGTAACGACCTCGGTAAGTACCGCTTTGCTCAATGGCCAATAAATCAGCAGGGGTTTCTAACACACAAAGTTGGTGTGTTTCACGACGAGGGTTACTACAGACTACACAAAGGTCTGACTCCGTCAATGTTCTGCACAGCTGACAACGCCCCACATGTTCAGCGGCTTCCGCAATAGAATTTGCTAACCGCACTGCACCATCACGATTGCGTTCCAATAAATGTAACGCCATCCGCTGCGCAGACTTGGGGCCAACGCCGGGTAGGCAGCGAAGACTGTCTATCAATTCATCAATTAATGGTCCGAACACGGCGTCACCTTAATCTGTGCAGAGGGTTTGATTTTTAGAGAATATTTCTCTCTTACCGCGTTTAGAACAACTCATTTGAAGGGCATTTGAAAACCGGGGGGCATCTGCATCCCACCCGATAGTTTTTCCATTTTTTTTCGTTGTGTTTCTTCTACTTTTCTGACGGCATCATTGACGGCGGCGGCAAGAAGATCTTCTAAAAACGCTTTCTCTTCGGTCAACAGACTGGGATCAATGGTCACCTTGCAGACGTCGTGACGGCCATTCATGACAATCTTCACCATTCCCGCACCGGATTCACCGGTTACTTCAGCCTTTGATGCGTCTTCCTGCATTTTTTGCATCTGCTGCTGCATCTCATTGGCTTGCTTCATTAAATCGTTTACATTCATAATATTACCATATATATTTAATCTATAAGTTTAACAGTATTTTCTAACAAAACACCTCCAAAAACATCCTGTATACGGCGTACATTGATGTCTTTTTTCAGATTGTCTACTGCCGCGGCTTGAAGCTCTAGACGAAGTCTTTCGCGGTATGCTAAGGGTGTCTCTGCGACAACAGAACCGACTTCAATCTCCGCGGTCACGGACTGACCAAAATAATCAGACAACGCCCCAGCAAGGCGTTGCTGGTGAGAGTCTTCATACATTCCACTATTGTTGATATCCAGTTCAAATCGGAAGGCATTCCCGCTGACTTCGATTAACACCAAGTTAGCCGCGGTATTTTGTAAAACACCACTCACTGAGAGTCCTTGGTAAATATCGATCCATCGCTTAGGCTCAGCCAAAGCCAATCCAAGTTTTTCTATTGCCCTGGATTTAGGCTTTGACTCAAAGGGCTCTCCCGCATCAGCTGAGGACGGTTTGTTTGAACTCGACTTACTTGCAATCTGTTCAGCTATATCCGGCTCCAGTGTTACTGACTCAGCTGAAAAACACTCTTCAGGAGCAGACTTATTAAAGTCAACCCTCTGCGTCTCACGGGTAAACGACAACAAGGTTTCCGTTATTAGAGGCTCATCTTCATTAATCTCCAGAGATGTAACTTGCCTCTCACAAGCTGCTGGCGTTGAGGGAGGGGGTTCAGGTGCAGATATAGATGGAGATATGGGTATAGCAAGTTCAGAAGCGTGAGAACCGGTCTCAACCACTGACGCGGCCGGGATATCATCAATAATTTCCGAAATATCTTCAGGTACACGGCTGCCCATAGTTGAGGCAGCTTCAGGCTTTTTTACGAGTGCTTCTGCCTCCTCCGTACTGGAAGAACTAGAGTTAGTGTCTATTGGGTTACTGGATGTATCTGCATCATGATCTGACTGAGAAGGTACAGGTGGATCGACTCGGCTCTCAGGCGCCGGCTGGAATGCAAGCATTCTCAGCAATACCATTTCAAATCCAGCCCGATGCTCAGGCGCGAATGTAATATCTCGACGCCCCAACAACGCAATTTGATAGAATAGCTGAACATCTTCTCGGCTTAACGCCTTTGATAACTCTAGAACCACCTTATAATCACCATGTCTATTATCAAGCGCATCCGGCACGGCTTGGGCAATCGCCACACGATGCCAAACTGACACGAGATCTCCCAACGCGGCCATATAATCCGGTGCGTGCTCTGACATCCGCTGAACAACGGATAGCGCTTCCGTGGCATCGCGATTGGCTAATGCTCGGGCAATATCGGATATAGCCGTCAAATCAATGGTGCCCAACATAGCACCCACTTCAGCTTCTGTGAGTTTGCCACCACCGTGCGCGATTGCCTGATCAGTAAGACTCAACGCATCCCGCATACTGCCATCCGCCACTCTTGCCAGTGCCCACAGTCCTGCCTCTTCAGCAGGCACTTGCTCCTCACTCACCACGTATTGTAGATGTTCAACAATACGCTCCGGGCTAAGATTTTTAAGATTGAATTGCAGGCAGCGTGACAGAATCGTCACGGGTAGCTTTTGGGGGTCTGTAGTTGCCAGCAAAAATTTAACGTGAGGAGGCGGCTCTTCCAGCGTTTTTAACAACGCATTAAAACTGTGGGTGGAGAGCATGTGCACTTCATCGATCAGGTACACTTTATAACGGCCTACCGCGGGGGCATATTGGACGTTGTCCAGAAGCTCCCGAGTATCCTCAACTTTGGTACGAGATGCCGCATCCACCTCGATTAGATCAACAAATCGACCTTCGGCGATCGACTTACAGGCACTGCACTCTCCACAAGGTGTAGAGCTAACGCCCTGCTCACAGTTCAGGCACTTGGCGAGAATTCTGGCGATGGTCGTTTTACCAACACCGCGCGTACCAGTAAACAGGTAAGCATGATGCAATCGATCAAAGTCCAACGCATTGACCAGAGCACGTAGTACATGCTCCTGCCCTACCATCTCACTGAATATGCGAGGACGCCATTTGCGGGCAAGAACCTGATAGCTCATTAAGTTGAATCCGGCTTAAAAAAAACCATTATAAGGCCATCTATGGGGTATCGAAAGCGACAATGAGCGAGACAAGCGTATCATCTTGGAAACTGGCCGGTATCTCGCAGGTTCACATGAACTAGCTAACTTTTACCGATACAGAGCAGATAGTAAAACTACAGACTTGGGTTTTAATTCTATTATTCAAAATCACTGTTGGCACAGATCGAAAAAGTTGAAAATATCGTTGTAACTATAATCACTTCTAAAGCCAGTGAGCTCTGCACCTCCACCCAAACCATCTGATTAAATCGCAGCACTAACGTAATCGGCGTAGACCATACTCCCCGCAACACTAGGCCCTTGCCTAGTTGTGTGCTCTACACCAAACGGGTAGCGGATTTGCCTATCAAAAGGCATGTCTGCTGTCCGGTCAGTTTTATCAACAGGATTAGTGTCGTACGCTATACCTCTATTGATCCGGGAACTGTCACAAATAGTATGGGCTTTGTCGAGATGATTGGCAATCGATTGGCAATCGATTGGCAATCGATTGGGGATGAATCAAATACTGTATTGTGTTGGGTTACACCGGAACTACTATCTATCACCCAATCAACGCCGCGTCAATAATCTGAACACCAGTCCGAATATTGGAAGCGCTAACCACGGCACTTTCAAACTCGTATTCTTCTTTTTCGTTATCTCTATCCAATGGCAGGTTATGAAAATCAAACAGGTTTACATCTGCCAATTGGCTCGGAGATACATTTTGAATTGACCGAAATATATTTTCCACTCGCCCAGGATGTTGCTTTTCCCAGTCGCCAAGCATTGCTTTAATATTTTGCCGCTGCAAATTTTTTTGAGAGCCACAGAGATTACAAGGAATGATTGGAAATGCTTTGTGCTCAGCCAGAGCAATCAGGTCTTTTTCCTTACAGTAGGCTAATGGGCGTATAACCACATTGCGGCCATCATCAGATCGCAATTTTGGCGGCATAGATTTTAACCTGCTGCCGTAAAACATATTTAAAAACAGTGTTTCAACAATATCATCTCGATGATGACCCAATGCAATTTTTGTCGCACCAATGGTTTCTGCAAAAGAATACAATGTGCCACGGCGAAGACGAGAACATAAGCCACAGGTAGTCCTACCCTCGGGTATCTTAGATTTTACAACGCTGTATGTGTCCTTATCGATAACATAAAAAGGAACGTCAACTTTTTCCAAATAATCAGGTAACACATGCTCAGGAAAACCCGGCTGCTTTTGATCAAGGTTTACTGCAATAATTTCAAAGTTTACTGGAGCCGTTTTTTGTAAATGAACAAGGATGTCCAACATAGCAAAAGAATCTTTGCCGCCAGACAAACACGTCATAACCACATCACCCTCTTCAATCATCTTGTAGTCAGCAATCGCTGTACCCACATTCCGACGGAGGCGTTTGCACAGTTTATTGAGTTCAAGCTGTTCTTTATGAGAAGAAAATTCAGTCATAAGTTGTCAGTTGTTGATAACGAGAGGTTAAATGAGGGCGCTATTGTACGTTTTTTGATTCAATCTCCCAAACCTCTGTCGTCGGCAGTCAGGGAGTCTGTATCAACCAAACATCAGGACTAAAACGGTTATAGAATGCCGGTCTCGCTAAGCCACTCAAGCTAATCCAAGTAATAACGCTGTTCAAGTGCTTGATAAAGATCATCCTTGAACATCGCACTGCTGTGATCCAGCTCTGCGACGACTTCCACTAGATGCTCATTATCCTCTTTACCGTTCCACTGTTTACGGTAGCTGCCGTCCTGATAGCCGTGATCCTGACGGAAGAAATTCAGCACATTCTTGCCCACATAACGGGTGTAGAGTTCATCAAAGGACAAGTCGATACCGGCCATCAATGTGGCATAACCAGACACATCAAACCCCTTGGTTTGTAGCGTTGCGAGGGTAAACGCTTCCAAATCTTCAGGAAAATTTCCGGAAGGCCTAGCCTTGGCGATCTGCTGCTCGATATCACCAACAATATCATCAGGATGATCAGCTTCTAGTAAAAGGATACTCAGCCCAAAGTGCCAGATATCGACCAACTCAAGCTTCACTTGGTCTGCATCGGGTGTTTGTTTCTTCCACCACTTCCAACCGTAGTGATCAAGCAACTCTGCACACTCTATCCAGATCGCCCGATACCAGGCAAACTCTTGTTCAACCCAGTCCTCATTTACCTTGCTATTCATGGCATTTTGCAAGTCCAGCATGGTCATAATCTGTTGTTTCATATGCGCTCCTGATAAAAAACTTTACAAAGCTCTGACAAGCTATCACTAAGCCCTTACAAACATATTGCTTTGCTTTTCACTCATAATCGTCGTGGCTGGTCCGTGGCCGGTAATCACCGTGGCATCATCGTCCAATGTATAGAGACGCTCACGAATCGATGAAACGATCTGGTCATAATTGCCACCGGGGAAATCAGTACGGCCAATACCGCCCTTAAAGAGCGTATCACCAGCAATTAGCGTTTTGCTCTCTTCAAACCAAAAACTGCTCGAACCCGGAGTATGACCAGGCGTATGAATCGCCACTCCGCCACAACAGCCAAGATCCTGATCATCTTTGAGGTAATAGTCTGGGTCCGGCAGTGTAGCCTTTGGAACACCAAACATCACACATTGATCCTCCACCGACTCCCATAAGAACATATCGCTCTCATGTAAATAAATCGGCGCACCTGTCGCCGTTCTTATCTCCCCAGCAGCCAGAATATGATCGAGATGAGCATGGGTATGAATAATCGCTACCACCTTCAACTCAAGTTCTGCCAACACGCCAAGAATGGTCTGAGCATGACCGCCGGGATCGACCACCAAGCACTTTTTACTGACAGGATCGCCAATAATGGTGCAATTACACTTTAAAGGGCCCACGGGAAAGGTTCGTACAATGTACGCAATCTCTTGCGTTGGGCTTTCACGGATAGGATTCTCGAGCATCTAGTTCTCTAAGGTGGATAAAGGTCAACAAGCCCCACATATTAGCACACCAAAGGTCGGGTTTTGTTTGCATGAAAAATGCCTTTCATCGTAAAGTTACACCGCTTAATGAAACCAATCACAGCCAATGACCTCTGAATCACCAACCTACGCTTATTACAACGGTGCAAATTAATGAAGTTTTTTAAACAGTCCCTCGTTATACCCGCCATTGCTCTCTTTACACTTAGCTCATTCCACGCTTTAGCCGCTGCACCTGAAACCGTCACTGATTGGGGTTCAGCAGACGACATCATGGCAGGCCTAGAATTTAAACTCGACCCCGAGAATGGTGAGGTCACCTATGGCCCCAACTTCGCGGACTCTGAGGCTTCCTTGTCCGATAATTTCTCGGAGATCTACCTCACTAGGTTGATTGACCACGAGGGGGGAGATCATTACGCCCTGTATATTACCGCCAACTACGATGATACAGACTGGCGCTCTTACAAAGATGCCGTTACCGGGCGCGGCGAAAAACTACCACTGGTAACCTTGTCAAAAGAAGAAATTATCTGTAAAGACAAACCAGCATGTAGGTACCAAGAGCGACTCGCCATTCCATTAAGTTTTCTGTACTTTTTTGATGGTTCAACCAGTGGGTTACACATCACCATCTCTGGTAATAAAACCAGTCAAATAAACCTCCCCTCCTCCTACTTTAAGGCGATGCTGCAATCTATCCCAGAAGAAAACCTCGACGATGCTCTAGATGCCGAGAAGGAAATTGCAGATACTAAGAAGAAGTAAGGTTCTTTATTGGTCCAAAACCAATAACTTAGAAAAAAGGGCCACATTATGTGGCCCTTTAATTGTACAGACCTCGCCTCATCACCAGCATCTCAGTTTACGGGCACGATCAGGTGAGCTGAACTCTATCAATAAAATCTGATTACTCTAATAACAATAAGTCGATTTAATTAGAGATATGGACTGTAGAAGTTCTTTATCGGGTCTCTCTCTGATAGAGACTGAATTATATTCTCTGCAAGCCTTTTTCCGCTTAACCATGCACCCTCAACGCTACCTTTATTCAGCCAATCAGCACAAATACCTAGATTGTTTTCCTTATCCCAAGCAAAAGTCATATCTAATGGAGGCGTTGCTTCCGCATAGCGCCAAAGATGAGCTTGATGTTGGTCAGGAAGAGAGCCCCCAAGGCCTAAAAAATCTTTTATTAATAAGTCTGCAACTTCCTCTGCAGGTGTATCAAGATGTAATTCACTCCACTCTGATGTTGCGTGAAGCACCCAGGTTTCATTGCTACCTCTTTCTGGTTTGCTGTTATTCCTGGCAATCCACCTTAGTGGGCCTGTATTGACGAAGGCAGCATCAAATTTTAAGTCTACTTTTTCATTGAAATTAAGCATGACCGCCCAAGATCCGGACATTTTTACATCTTGAGTAATCCCCGTGAGTACAGGTGAGAAGTCCTCAAATATTTTGGTTGCTTGGGGCGCAGGGATAGCCAATATTACAGTATTGAAGCTACTTTTTATGGTGCCATTTTCTTTACTGTTTAGTGACCACCGTGGGTAACTTTGAGGCCTAATACATATAGATTCTATAGTTGTGTTTAGTTTAATAGCAAGTCCCATAGAGACAAATTTAGCCGGTGTTGTCATGCTTGGAATGCCAACAAAGCGTTCTACATGGCCAGTAGTTTTGGTGGGGTTTTTGTCACCAAAAACAGATATTTCTGGAGTCCATAACTGTGCAACACCTGCATTAACCCACTTAGCCACCTCCTTTTTGAAATCAGGGTGCGTTGCAGTGAAATATTGGGCTCCATGGTCAAATTCTGAGTCATCATTTCGTCTAGTGGCCATACGTCCAGATAGATTACGTCCTTTGTCAAATAGCTCAACAATAAAACCTGCTTGAGTGAGAGTCTTAGCACAAGACAGCCCTGAAATCCCTGCACCAACAATAGCAACAGATTTGGTTTTTAATCGCGGGGCTGTACTGTCCATAACTCTGACCACGTAAGAGTACCTCCATTGTTTAGTTTGCTTCCAGATCTCAGCCTGCTGAATCTTATGGGCAAGCAGTTTTTAAGGCTTTATTTTTCATCATGACTTTTATTTTATTCATATAGGCTGAGTGTAAATTTAAAAACCCCTACACAAAATAATCACTATAAAATAGAAACTATCAACTAGATAGGCATTACAGCCCAGACCTTCACGTTGCTACTGTACAGACTATAATCCTAAAATAAAGAGCGTGTCATGACAAGTTAGATACTCTACCTTAAACGGTCATTATTTACGTTGGCCACAATCATGAGAAGCGATTTTGGGAATACACTGATGGCACAAAACAAAAAAAGCAGATTAAGGACTTTAAGAAACCTCTTAGCAGGGCAGTAGGTTAAAGCAAGCCCAAGCGAATTGGTTGACTTGCTCGGCCTTCGTATCTGCAATGTCACGTGTATAGACACCACAAACTGCCTTTCCTTCCCAGCCACCGAGATAGTTATCAATAATACTAACAACTCTGGCGGTGTGGGTAGCGACTACGCAGCGCTGCTTGCCTTTTAATATCGGGTGCAAAAGATTGTGTTGGCGTGAACTACAGCTTGCAACACATCGGCATCAATATCTTCAAGACGCTTTTCCGGGCACACCGTATCGCTGTGCAACAACCCGTGACAGATAACCACTCTGGTGATGCGCCCAGAAAATGGCTGCAACTGCTTAATCACTCTGGTCATCTCTGGCTCTGTATACTTGCTTTCGACCCACAACGGATTCGAAGCGCCTACCGGATGCGCTGGCTTGCGACTCACCGCGACAACGATATCTATTTCAAGGTGGGACATCAACCTGTAATGATTGCCTGAGCAAGACCGCCACTGGCGTCGAGCACCAGTGACGTCTGCCCACTAGAGTCCAGTCTGTATAGGTAACATCAAGGGCATATATCATTCACCACTGGCCAGCTATCCAGGAAGCATCTGATCGGCGTGCACATGGTCAATATGAGGGAAGCTCTGAGTAAAACCCTCAGCGTGAATATCTTGTGACGTGATTTTTTTACTGTCAAATCGACACAGGTGGCTCATCTTTGAGACACAGAGTGAGCAGCCGCCATCGTAAAAAATGGTGAGTTCAGTCATGGCTATAACTTTGCATTCACAATGCATCAGTGCAACGACCAACGCGTGCACTAAAAAATAACCATCATCAGCTCGCCGTATGATCAGCTGTCCAAGACTAGTTTTTTGAGGCAGCTTACCCACAGCGGGTGGTCGTTAAGGCTTTCTACCAACTGGATTTTCTCACCGCCATTCTCGGTAAAAATCTGCTGGTATTCACCGCCTATTTCGATCACCGTTTCCAGGCAATCGGCAGTAAATGCCGGCGAGAGCACCAGTAGCTTTTTGGCGCCTTGTTTGGCCAGAGCTTCCACGACTTTGTCTGAAAAGGGTTCCAGCCAATTCTTGTCGAGACGCGACTGGAAGCAAACAGTGTAATCAGCTTCCCCTAGCTCCAGCTTGCCTGCTAGTAGCCGAGTTGTCGCAAAGCAGCTGGCTTTATAGCAATACTGGTTCTCTGTGGTGACCTCATGTTCACAGTCCCGGTCTGCGCACTGACCTTCTTCATAAACCTTGTCGACATGACGGATGGGCAAGCCGTGGTATGAAAACAACACATGATCATAATCACTCAGGTCATATTTTCTGGCCCGCTCGACGACCGCATCAACAAAATCGGGGTGATCGTAATACTGGCTGATAATCTTTAGTTCGGGGATTACCCACCACTTCCCAATTTCAGCCATCACCATTTCTAGCGCCGAACCGGTTGAAGCCGAGGCGTACTGAGGGAACATGGGCAGCACGACAATACGGGAATAATTGAGCTTTTTCATTTGGGCCAGCACGTCAGGGATACCAGGATTTTTGTAACGCATAGCCAAGTGCACGGTGTAATCCTCGCCCAGCGCATCATCCAACAATTGACTGACCTTATTGCTGTAGTAGAGCAGCGGAGAGCCATTTTCGGTCCACAACTGTTGGTAAATTCTTGCAGACTTAGGTGCTCGAAACGGCACGATAATCAGATTCACTAGGATTTTTCGCAACAGCCAGGGTAAATCTATGACCCGCGGATCATTCAGGAATTGGAACAGATATGACCGCACGTCACTCGTGGACGGGCTGTCTGGGGTTCCCAAGTTTATTAACAGTACGCCGGTTTTGTTTTTC
>JBLIJA010000059.1:0-10611 GCA_047635115.1 Porticoccus sp.
GATTAATAACTGCTTTTGTGTGTCACCCGCCACAATGCCATAAAGCCTAACTAGAGCATCGTCCCAATTAGACTTAAGTGCTTTTCGCAACAGACTTTCAGCCAAGGCAGGTTCCCCCAGCTGGTGTAAATTGGAAATATACGATAGAAGAACGCTTTTATCTGCTCTAATACTCTTAGGCATTTCCTGCCACAAATGAATCAATGCTTCCGTGTTTTCTCGCCCATCATTCTGTCTACTACTCCGTTTTTCCTGAACAGCCAAGGCGGACATCAACGAAGAGTAGACCTCAACCTCAACCCGAAGCAAAGTGGCTTTGTCATACACGCTAAAGCGTCTAAAGTCTGGCAATAGCTTTTCAAAACTTCGCCAATCTTTCAAACCGCGATAAGCACTCTCCAACAAACGCAACACCAAGGAGTGGTCAGGCGACCTTTGATGAAGACGCTGTAAAATAGCGAGAGCCGCGTCATAACTCTCATCCTGTAAATACATTTTTGCCTGGACCAGCCCAATGGCCAACTCCCCCCCCGGCGCAACCTGTTCAGCTTTTACTAATAGCCGATTGGCGTCTTCTTTATCACCAAATTCATAAGCTGCATTGGCGGCAGCAAGGTAATTTACTAAGGGCATATCAGAATATTTTGCAGCACGCCTGAGACTACTGCGCGCCTGATCCCAACGACCCTCGATAAACTGCAACAGACCTGCTGCCGTACGCTTACGATACCGCTGCTGCCGAAGAAAAACACGATTCTTAAAGAACGTCAGTCCAGGCTCAATCATAAGCCGCAGCAGATATTTAAGCACTCGCACAACTGCCCACAAAATCACCGCCAGTAACAGGAGAGTCCACATGCTCATATCAATTGTGTAGTTACCAACGGCTATCAGGACATAACCACTACTCTCCAACATCTGCCAAGCCAGCAGACCACCCACCAAGGTGACCAATGCAATCATCAACAGAAACCTTCTCACCGTTGCTCTCCATTAGGATCTTCGATAACATCCATGGCGTGACGCTTATGCCTGTTATCGATATAGCCTCTTAGCGCCTCAAGCCCACCTGAAATATCGGGCAACTGTTGCACTACATTCTGTTGCTCTAATTGCGACAGCTGCTCAACAAGTAAATCGGCCCCCTCATTCAGTTCAAAATAATCACCAAGCCACTTTTGAGCCTTTACAAGGCTTGCCTGATAAACCGCCTGCTCCTCCCGCAGTAGAGCTAGCTGAGCCTGCTCAAGCATCACTCCAAGATTATGACGAAGAAACTGGCCTTCCTCAGGAGACAACAACGGCTCAATCGGAGCATTCCTTCGCCTAACTCGTATCAGCTCACCAACGCCATCCAACGCCCTGTAGAAGCCTTGCAATAATCGGCCCCGCCAACTGTCTTCAGCAACATCGGTAGCGTCAACAGTCATCTTGTCGATTTCCCGCAGCTCAAGGGAAATTAACGGCAAGCTGACAAGCTGTTCAGATAGTGCATTCAGTTGCAGATACAACCCCTCTCTATCCACGCCGGGCGACATTCGCAATGCGGTAAGACCTGTCGCCAGCGATTTACGTACTACGATCAAACCCACCTCATTCAGATCCCTCAGAATCTCATCAGCGGTGATTAATAGTTCCGTGGAATTTTTTGTATTGCGCTCGGTAAGCAGCCGCTGATTAGAAAGGCGTATTAGATATTCAGCCTCTGCTAACAACCAGTCTGTTCGCGATGTAATTGAAAGTTCACGCAACCGCCTTGCATGGCTATTTATGTTCAGCTCCAACTCAGAAGTCGTCTGGCTCAATGCAGTTTGCTGTTTTAGTCGCTCACGGCGCTCCTCAGACAATTGTTCTTGAAGGCGCTGAATACTTGCCTGTTGGCTAGTCAAATTCTCCTGAACAAGTGGTTCTTTCTGCTGCAACTGGTAGAACCACCAACCCACCACCCCCAAACCGGCAATGGCGATTAATAGAAACAGCACTAACAACGCATTAACAATTCGTCGACCACCCGATGACTTTAGCGGTTTTTCTTTAATAGGTGACTTTTTAGGTTCTGAAGCTGAAACCTTACCCGGACTAGCTACGGCTTCCGGCGGAGACTCACCCTCATGCTGGGTGATTGATGGAGGCTTAACTGTTTCACCCTCACTACTTTTTTGATCTTCCGGGCTATTACCGGCACTCTTATCGTTATCCACTGACTCAATTCCTACAGATGCCTTTCGATTTCCCTGTATTAAGTGTCCCCAACCAGAAGCCCCTGATTAATTCCTGCCTGCCTCCCAATTTAAACCTCGCGTCTCTATGGGATAGGCATGAAAAGCATCATGGAATTATTCTCATCATTTAGAGATTTACTTGGATCAACACTCATTTCACTTAACGGCTACTGTACCACCCCCGCAAGGCCGAAACCATGTCCTCTGGCAATGCTGATCCCGCACAAACAACTGTCCGAAAACCCAAACCAATAGCAATGTCAGACACCCTCTCACTGGGCACTAGTATAGGCAATCTCATCAAAATAGGTCGCTGATTTTCTACCACAACCGCCAGCAGATTTACCAACAGTTCGCCACTATGGGATACGACCAGATCCACACTCTCACCCACCATAAGCTGACTAATTTGTGCTGCAAATTGTGAGGTTGGCTCACGACGATAGAGTTCACATTCACTAACACTGGCACCACGCTGACTCAGTTCATCAACTAATAGGGAACGGCCGCCTTCCCCGGAAAAGATAAGTATCTTTTTACCCACCACAGATTGCAGTGGTGGTAATGCCAGCAACCCGTCACTACTAAAAGCTTTATCCGGAACATTTGCCTCAACACCTAATTCCTGCAACAATTTTTCTGTGCTTTTTCCCACTGCATAATAGTCAACATCTACCGGCAAGGCTGTCCCGTTACGGTTTAGCCAATCGGCAACTAAACGAACTGCAGTCCCGCTAACAAATATAGCGATCTGATACTGATCAAGATTGAGAATATGGGATTTAATTGTGACTGCTTCTGAAGGCCCAGTTTCAGGTGTATCAGTAAAAGGCGTAATTAACATTACGGGGTACCGGTACAGAGTTGCTCCCGATGCCACAAGCTGACGAGCAAACTGGTCCTCGCCATGCTCCGGGCGCACCTGTAAAATACGCAGACCCGTCAGTGCTGCCACAGATCAACTCGCCCCATAAACATCATTGAGAATTTCACCCGCGCCCTGCTGCAACAGCCTCTCTCCCAAAGCAATACCCAATGTCTCAGGGTTACTAGTATCACCCAGTAAATCATCGCGAATCACCTGCTTACCATCAGGAGAACCCACCAGGCCCCTTAGCCAAATTTTCCCTTCACCTTGATGTATTGCATAGCAGGCTATAGGCACTTGGCAACCACCATTCAAATGGCGGTTCATTGCCCGTTCCGCAAGTACACACTCGGCTGTGGGTACGTGATGCAATGAACCTAAAAGCGAAGTCACTCCCTCATCGTCCAAACGACATTCGATACCCAACGCACCCTGACCACCTGCAGGTAAAGATTGTTCCGGCGCAACTCGCAGACGAATACGATCCGCCATTTCCAACCGGACCAAACCAGCGGTTGCCAGAATAATGGCCTCGTATGCCCCATTATCAAGTTTGGCCAACCGGGTATTCACGTTCCCCCTCAACTCAAGTATTTCAAGTGAGGGAAAACATTCTCGTAGTTGGGTTTGACGACGCAGGCTTGAAGTGCCCACGCGACTTCCTGCCGGCAAATCCTCCAACCGATCAAAGTGGTTGGAAACAAACGCATCCGTAGGATCTTCTCGCTCACAAATCACGGGGAGCCCGAGTCCTTCGGGGAATTCCATGGGTACATCCTTCATGGAGTGCACCGCAATATCAGCACGCCCCTCCAACAGAGCCACTTCCAGCTCCTTGACGAAAAGTCCTTTACCACCGACCTTAGCCAGTGGTGTATCAAGAATCTTATCGCCTTTAGTGGTAAACCCAACTAACTCCACCTCTAACCCTGGATGAAGTTGTTGCAGACGGGACTTGACGTTTTCAGCCTGACAAAGAGCCAATGGACTTTTACGTGTTGCAATACGTAGAGAAAGTGAAGTCATGAAAAATAGTCGCCAACGTTACAAAGAGCGAATCATATCAGATTGACTCTATGACACCCACGCTGGCTGAAAGCCGATCACCCAAACGAAGTTCTCCCAGCGACATATAACGGCGGCACAACGACAACTCTTCACGTAGAGGCACTAGCGTTTGAAAATCGGTTAAAACATAGTTAAAAGGATCGTGCATCTCCTCCAGCACCCGTTCCGCTTTCTCCGGGTCAGAACCGATTAAACTGGCGATCATATTCATACTGTTAAACCAAAAGTGTGGCCGGATGCGTGACTGCAATGCCTGAATGCGAGCTTCCAGTTCCGCCCGCTGACGCACTCTCAACTTTTTCTGAAAATAAAGGTAGCGCAACAAAATATCCACAGGAATTGCCACCAATAGTAGCTATTCAAAGACATTCCAGACATTGTATTCGCGATTAACCAATGGCGCTGAATACCACCACATCAACGTTTCTGAGGTTGCACCGCAAAACAGCATCACCTGCAGAATCAACAAAAATGAAGTGAACGCTGCTGTCACGTGGTGCGTCGCTGAGAGAAACAGGTTAGCAAAACATAGAACGACTGCACTGAGCAGTGCAGTCCACAGTGACAGCAGGGATACCTTTGCCAGTTTCACCCAATCAAAATACGGTAACCCACTATCAGCCATGGTAATCAACAGTGCCGGCAGCCCTTGCCCTCGACAAAGATCTGGCAGGAAAGAGTCTCCATCACTATCCAACAGGTGTGCCTGTTTTGATTTACCCTAATTCCATTTAAAAACCATTCCCTTTACCCCTAACCCCTCCTTATTCACACGCAGGCCTTCACGCTTTGTTATAATCCCGCCTTGTCCATCGTACCAACACCAGTACTGATGACACCTATTTATCGTTAGCATACTGAAAAAAAGAGCTAGATTACCCATGAGTGATCCAAAAGACACCAACCAAGCCTGGGGCGGCCGCTTCAGTGAACCAACCGATGCTTTCGTAGCCCGGTTCACTGCCTCCGTCAATTTTGACCAACGGTTAGCCCGCCACGATATTCAGGGCTCCATCGCTCACGCCACCATGCTGGCCCATGTGGGTGTGCTGACCAATGACGAGCTGCACAGCATCCAAGCTGGGCTGAGCGAAATTCTGACCGAAATTGAAGACGGCACCTTTGAATGGTCAGTGGCACTGGAAGATGTCCACATGAATGTGGAAGCGGCACTCACGGCTCAAATTGGCATTACTGGAAAAAAATTACATACCGGCCGCTCTCGTAATGATCAGGTTGCTACCGACATCCGTCTCTGGCTGCGTGATGAAATTGATGCCATCGGCGCAGAATTAACTCGCCTACAGCAAGGCATTCTGGAGCTGGCTGAACGCGAAGCCGACACCATCATGCCCGGCTTTACACACTTGCAAACAGCTCAACCGGTTACCTTTGGTCATCACCTACTGGCCTGGTTTGAAATGCTGGTAAGAGACCACGGTAGACTTCTGGATTGTCGCAAACGGCTTAATCAATCGCCATTGGGCGCCGCTGCGCTGGCGGGCACCACCTATCCTATTGATCGGCAGATGGCAGCAGAACTACTGGGCTTTGATGGGCCAACTCGGAACTCCCTCGACTCAGTGAGTGATCGTGACTTCGCTATTGAGTTCTGTGCCTTCGCCAGCATTCTCATGACCCATCTATCCCGTGCCTCGGAAGAACTGGTGCTCTGGGCCTCTGCTCAATTCAATTTTATCGAGCTGCCAGACCGATTCTGCACCGGCTCGTCCATCATGCCGCAGAAGAAAAATCCTGATGTGCCAGAACTGGTGCGCGGCAAAACAGGCCGAGTTAATGGCCACCTCGTCGCCTTGCTCACGCTGATGAAATCTCAACCACTGGCCTACAACAAAGACAATCAAGAAGATAAAGAGCCTCTATTTGATGCCGTGGATACCGTCAAAGATTGCCTGCGCGCTTTCGCCGACATGGTGCCTGCTATCCAATCGAAAAAAGACAACATGAATGAAGCGGCACGTCGCGGTTTTTCCACCGCCACCGACCTTGCGGATTATTTGGTTCGCAAAGGTATTCCCTTCCGAGACTCACATGAAATTGTCGGTAAATCTGTCGCCTATGGGCTGGCTGAAAACAAAGATCTCTCTGAAATGACTCTGGAAGAACTTCAGCAATTTTCGGACACAATAGAACGTGATGTGTTTGATGTGCTCACCCTGGAAGGTTCAGTTGCCGCCCGGGATCATATCGGTGGCACTGCACCGAATCAGGTCAGAGCCGCAGTAAAAGCCGCTAGAGCACTCCTAGGCGAATAATCATGAGATATTTTCTACTCCTAACGGTATTGCTCGGCTCCTCGCTATTGACTGCTGCTCCTATCAATGTGGCGAAAAACTGCAGTGAATGGCTGGACACTCGCCAACAGAACGCAGCAGAGCCAACTCTCTATTGGATCCAAGGCTTTGTCGCAGCTTATGACCAATACGAATACACCGGAAAGAACCCCAACGGCGTGATGGGTAATGCCGAAGGAAATGATCTTGCAACCTGGATGGATTACTACTGCAATCAAAATAACCAAAGCAACCCGCAAGAAGCCATTGAGTCACTGATTGAAGACCGTAAACCAGCGCAGAAAGCCTGCCCAGTAAGACGCTCAGGTGGTCGCCCCTGTTCACGAGCAAAAGAAGAAGATATTCCTGAGATTGGAGATTAACCTAGCGCTGCCCCCATTGATCCGGGGAACGGACTTATCAAAAATAGATCAGCCCCCTTTTTTTCTATTCAGAAAACTTTGTATTTCTTATTTCGTAGATTGCATCACCAGGTTAAACCGGCGTTAAAAGCACGAGATAATGCTCGCCGGGCTCTAGCAACCTATTATTGCTCTCAGGGTCAAAGCGAACCATTAGCCGGAAATAACTTTGCGATTCATGTTTAACGTTTACCGTATGTTTTATATCGCGAAAGGACCGGTTTGCTTTATCAGTCAACCCCGTAATTCGTATTTCATGCTGTCCAACTGGCAATTCTTCCTTCATATAGCCCTTCGCCCTCAAAACACCGAGCGATGTGTCATTAATAAATACCTCGGGATATTTGGATGCCTTACCTTTGATCCCAATATTTGGCCTATAGATATAAATCATCGATTTGTTTGCTTCAGATGGTACTTCTTCATACTTTTTTCCTATTGCTTAGCATCCATTGATCAGCATAATAAGCAATGAGAGAAACGATAATTTCAAGAAGCCTTTAATTGAAAAATATGTTTCCAACATTACATTTAACAACCATTCTCTCTTATTCATTCCGTAGAAAATCGGGGCACAATTCAACTCTACCCATAAACTGTTTTTTACCAGCACCCTCCGAGCTAAAACCCAACTCAAAAACCAAACGCCACACCCAAACCTCCTTGCTCTTCACAAATTCGACCCAACAACGCCTGCAAGGTTTCACTGGTGGCGGCACACACCCAATCATCGCCACTGAGGTTAAAATAATACCCCCCCTGACTTTTCTGCCAACCACATCTGGGCCATGGCGGGTTGTCGAGAAATAATCACTTTTGCACCATTGGCTTCTATGGTTAGGGTCAGCACGCCTGCGGTATGTTCGTAGTCAATATCAGCCCCACTGTCGTCAATCACTTCCTCAATGGAGAGCATCAATTTATCAGCCAGTTCATTAAATTCGGTTTCATTCATCATTACAGGGCCACATTGGTACATTTAGGGTTCAAGTGGAGTATCGGCGATTGAGTGTTATAGGTGACAGCCGGTATACTCGCTTACATCTCAGAAATCAGAACACAGGTTTTTTCATGCAACGATTTTTAGCCACACGACGGTTTTTAACATTGGTGCTGCTATTGGTGGCATCCACGATTGGCCTGGCCGGTTGCGGCAACAAGGGCCCCTTGTTCCTTCCCCCGGAACCGGTACAACAGATAACGTCACCGACAGCAGTTTCCGAAGAGACTGAAAAGCAGGAAGAATCAAAGAGAACGGAAGAACTCGAAGACACTGAGCAATCCGAGACAACCCAACAATATTAAAGACAGACCATGACACACTTTCCCTACCACCACGGTGAGCAATTTGCTGAAGACGTCGCGCTTGCTACCATAGCTGAACGCTATGGTACGCCAACCTATGTCTACAGCCGTACCGCGCTGACAGAGCACTTTCTTGCCTACCAACATGCCTTGGCAGATTGTGCTCACTTGGTTTGCTATGCCGTCAAAGCCAACTCCAATATTGCCGTCCTCAATGTACTCGCCAAACTGGGCGCCGGTTTTGATATTGTCTCGGTGGGAGAGTTGGAACGTGTTCTCGCGGCTGGCGGTGATCCAGACAAAATTATCTTCTCTGGGGTCGGCAAACAATCTGCCGAAATGGAAAGAGCGTTAGACGTTGGTATCCATTGTTTTAATGTGGAGTCTGAAGCTGAGCTCGATGTACTCAATAGGGTTGCCAGAGCCTGTGGCAAAATAGCTGACATCTCTTTGCGAGTGAACCCGGATGTGGATGCTAACACCCACCCTTATATTTCCACCGGGTTACGTGACAACAAGTTTGGCATTGATATTCATCGCGCCCCTGAGGTGTATCGTCGCGCAAAAGCAATGGACCACCTAAACATTATTGGGGTGGACTGCCATATTGGGTCACAACTGACTGAAACGGCGCCGTTTATCGATGCACTGACACGAGTACTCGTGTTAGTGGATCAACTAGCTGAATACGGTATTAACCTGAAGCACCTGGATCTCGGTGGTGGTTTAGGTGTCTGCTACAAAGATGAGCAGCCCCCCCACCCTGCCGATTATATTGCAGAGCTCCTTGAGCATTTGGGGGATCGAGAGCTAACGTTGATCTTAGAACCCGGCCGCTCTATTGCCGCCAATGCTGGCGTATTACTCACCCGTGTTGAGTACCTGAAGCCCGGCCCAGAGAAAAACTTTGCCATTGTTGATGTTGCCATGAACGATATGATTCGGCCTGCGTTATATCAGGCTTGGCTCACCATTGATCCCGTCTCTCCAAGAATCGGGGTAAGCACAACCTGGGATATTGTGGGCCCCGTCTGTGAAACCGGTGACTTTTTGGGCAAAGAACGAGAATTGGTTATTGCTCAGGGTGATCTACTCTGCATCGGATCCTCTGGTGCTTATGGCTTTACCATGAGTTCCAACTACAACAGTAGATGCCGTGCAGCAGAAATCATGGTCGATGGTGTCACTGCTCACGAGGTTCGACAACGAGAAACTGTTGCCGATTTAATGCGTGGTGAATCATTACTGCCCAATGATTAAGGCCTGTTACGTTGACTGACAAATCCATCACTACTCATACCGTGACGGTTAAGACAGTAACGGCTAATGCAGTAACTACCTATACAGTGACGACTTACTATATAGAGCACCAACAAAATCAAATGATAAGTAACCAATGCTCATAAAATTCACCAAAATGCACGGCTTGGGCAACGACTTTGTTGTGATCGATGCAGTGACTCAGGCCGTTAGTATCACACCGGAACAGGCCCGAAAATTAGCGGACCGACGTTTTGGTGTGGGTTGTGATCAGATTCTAATGATAGAGCCTCCCACTCAACATGATGTGGACTTTCGATACCGGATTTTCAATCAAGATGGCAGTGAAGTAGAACAATGTGGCAACGGCGCCCGCTGCTTTGCTAAATTCGTTCGAGATCGCCATCTGACCGGAAAAAATACCCTTCGGGTTGAAACCGCCAGTGGTATTATTGAGCTACGGGTTCGTCGTGACAATCAAATAGAAGTCGATATGGGTGTGCCCGTTCTGGAGCCGACACAGATTCCTTTTACGGCTGTAACAAGAGCCCGTAGTTATCCAATCGAAGTCAGTGGCGAGCAACTGATGATTGGTGCGGTGTCCATGGGCAATCCCCATGCTGTCCTACAGACAGCCAACACCAATACTGCGCCAGTGGCCACCTTGGGGCCACTTCTGGAAAATCACCCCCGCTTCCATCAACGAGTCAATGTTGGTTTTATGCAGGTAGTCCATCGCAATGAAATCAACTTGCGCGTCTACGAACGCGGAGCTGGAGAGACAAGCGCCTGCGGTACAGGCGCTTGTGCAGCGGTGGTGGCAGGTAGATTACAAGACCTGTTAGACTCTTCTGTAACCGTTCACCTCCCCGGCGGGAGTCTGAAAGTCGATTGGCCAGGCGAAGGGCAATCGGTCATCATGACCGGGCCTGCTAAAACAGTATTTCATGGGCAAATAAAAATATGACTACTGATGACGTCACACTCGCTACTTCACTGGGTGATACTCTTGGCAATGAAACTGATTCAGATTTGTCTGCGGGGCAAATTAAATCTTACCTTCAGGCCCACCCTAGTTTCTTTGAAAATCACCCCGACCTGCTGGAGCTGATCAGTCTGCCCCATGAAAGTGGTGCAGCCGTATCATTGGTTGAGCGCCAAGTCTCCGTGTT
>JBLIJA010000060.1:0-10576 GCA_047635115.1 Porticoccus sp.
AATTAATCGAAATGAACGCCGTATTAAACCGGGCTTGTCACTCATGTCATGTCATCCTGATAAAAAGAATATTGCTTCCAGCGACTGAACATCATCGCCGCATTGAACAGCACCACTAGCAGCACCAATTCCGCCACATCAAATGCGTTGGAATCTGCCGCAAACAAGTTAGAAACCGTCACTACAAAATAGAGTAACGTGACAAAACATAACATGGATATTGTTTTATAACGCTCCACATAGAGCCCAGGAACCAAAATCAGCAACGGTACAAATGTAAATACCATCAAGCTGACCGGCATCTTTGACACGACACCATTGAGCAGTAGAACTAACAATAGCAATAAAAAGCTGCTCCAAGTGATCCAGCGACCAATACGTAATTTTTTTCTGAGGTGGGGAATTACTTTTGTCATTATCAACCCGATAGTTTTATTAATTAGATGATTTTATTAATACGATAACGCTATTAATTGGACAGTTTTTTCGCTAAACCTGCCACTCGTTTACCCAGCGCCACGCAGAGTTCAATTTCTTCTGGACTAAGACCACGTGTGCCATCACCGGCTTGATGTGATGCACCGTAGGGCGTCCCACCACTGGTTGTGGTGTGCAGTGCTTGCTCACTGTAGGGTATTCCCGCCAGCACCATCCCATGGTGCATCAGCGGTAACATCATGCTCAACAACGTTGTTTCCTGGCCGCCGTGAAGCGATCCCGTAGAGGTGAATACCGCAGCGGGCTTACCAATCAAGCCTCCGTTTAGCCAAAGGTCTCCGGTCATATCCAGAAAATACTTCAAAGGCGCAGCCATGTTGCCAAAACGGGTGGGACTACCCATGATCAAGCCCGAGCAGTCCTTCAGGTCTTCGGCCGAGCAATACATATTGCCCTCGAAGGGGATATCCGGCTCGCTGGCCTCACAGTTGGGAGACACGGTAGGCACTGTGCGAAGCCGTCCTTCCAGTCCGCCCTGTTCAACACCGGTGGCTATATGTTCCGCCATGGCATGTGTATTACCGTAACGGGAATAATAAAGCACCAGAACGTAAGACATTAGAGAATGCCCAGTACTTGTTCTGGAGGGCGACCTAATTCCGCTTTATCACCATTGATGACGATGGGACGCTCAATGAGCTTTGGGTGTGCCACCATGGCGTCAATCAACTGCTCTTCACTGAGGCCTTCATCTGCTAGATTATTATCTTTGTAGTCGTCTTCGCCCTTGCGCAGCAACTGACGAGCAGGGATGCCTAGCTTCTGAAGCACCGCTTCCAGGGCCTTTGCATCAGGTGCTGTTTCCAGATACAACAGGATTTCAGGCTCAATGCCACGCTCTTCTAGCAGAGCTAAAGTTTGTCGAGATTTGGAACAACGGGGATTGTGATAAATGCTAATCATAATCTTTGTGTAGAATACCCTTAGTAATAAATGCTGAGTGAAAAAACGCATTCTAGCTGGAAACCAGCTATCGGGGCCAGACAAGGTGATCAAGTGTCTTTAACACCAAAAGAACAATTACACATGGCGGGACTTTTTTTTCGCCTACTGAGGAAACGTTTTGGCGACGATGGCTGCCGACAAACAGCCGCCGCACTCACCTATATGAGCTTGTTTGCTGTCGTGCCATTAATGACATTGATGTACTCAATGTTCTCCCTCATTCCTGCCTTCCAGGGTCTTGAAAACCAGGTACAAGAATTCATCTTCAGTAATTTTGTGCCCCAGAGTGGCGAAGAAATACAGCAGTACCTCACTGAATTTTCCGGTCAGGCACGTAAACTCTCTGTCGCTGGCGTCGCTATTCTACTCATCACCGCCTACCTAATGCTGACTAATATCGAGCAGGCCTTTAACAATATATGGGGTACTGTGGGTAGCCGACATGGGTTATCGAGCTTCTTACTATATTGGGGCATTCTAAGTTTAGGGCCTCTCTTATTGGGCATTAGCCTGATGATGCGTACCTACCTCGTCTCCTTCCAACTACTGGCGGATGAAGCAGACGCACTGGGCATCACCGGCCTACTGTTCGAAGTATTGTCACTGGTATTTACCTGGGCGGCCTTTTCCCTACTTTTTATTGCGGTTCCCAATTGCAAGGTATCTACTCGCTATGCCCTTATCGGCGGACTCGTCACTGCGGTTTGCTTTGAGCTGGCCAAGATAGCCTTTGGGACGTTTATAGCCCATTCCAGCTACACCTCGGTCTATGGGGCTTTTGCTATTTTCCCCATCTTTCTGATTTGGATTTATCTGATGTGGATTCTCGTACTGGGCGGAGCCGAACTGATTCGCTCGATGGAAACGTTCAAAACTGCGCGGCAAGGATTCGACTACCCAGATCTGGTTGCCGTACTCATTATTCTTTGGGAATGTTGGCGCAAGCAGCAAAACGGAGGCTCCCTTTCAAACCGCGACATTATCCATGCCGGACTCGAAGAACAGCACTGGAGACGACTGCGTGACCTGCTGCTGGAAGATCATCTGTTGGCCGAGACTGCAACTGGAGGCTATGTACTAACACGTGACCCCAGCCAGCTTCGCTTGAGCGATATTGCGTCCATCAGTGACCAAGGGGTCTCTATACTACCCGGAGCCAAGGCGACAGCAACGTTAGTGACATATCCTTGGTTTAATGAATTATCCGACATATTAAATAACGCCAACCAACAGCTCACAGAAACGTTCTCCCCAACCATTGCCCAGCTATTTTCTAAGGAAAACACCCATGACTAAAATAGCCAATATGATTTTTGGTTTTTGCCTCCTATTACTGGCGTCCTGTACTGACCGAGAACCGAGCTACCCCCTACTCAATGGTGGAGAAATACAGTTTTCAGAATTACAGGGGAAAGTGGTTTTTATCAACTACTGGGCGGAGTGGTGCAAACCCTGCCGTACAGAAATGCCTGAGTTGAACGCGGTTCAAAAGACCATGGGGGATAAAGTTCGGGTTCTGGCAGTTAACTATGATGGCATTCAGGGCGACCAACTGGAACAACAGTCTAAGGCGATGGGCATTGAGTTTTCAAGGCTGACTGAAGACCCTCGCTCACAGTTTGGTATAACGCCCAGCGGTGCACTGCCAGAAACACTCGTCATTGGGCCTCGCGGTCAGTTTCAACAAGTATTACTAGGACCACAAACAGTGGGCAGCCTAAAGCAGATAGTCACCAGTCTTACCGAAAACACGAACTACCCACCTGCTAGCCAAAAGAGCGACTAAGACGGGCCTTCACCATAATGATCGTGAGTGCGGCGAGTATGGCTTTGAAAATTACCTGCAAGTAAAAGTAATCAACGTTTAACTGCCTGAGTCTCGGTATCAACTACCAACCGAAGACCTGCTTAACAAAAGGAATACTGAGCTTGCGTTTTTCTTCCAGAGACGCGCTTTCCAGGGTATCTAGACAGACCATCAATTCACTCAAGTCACGTGCAGCCCGGTTAATCAGGTATCTGGCCACGTCATCGCTCAGTTCCATACCCCGGCGAGAAGCTCTGAACTGAATAATTAATGTTTTCAGTACATCATCTGAACTCTGTAATTGAAAAACCGGCCCCCATCCAAGACGAGATTGAAGATCGGGTAATTGCAAAGGAAGCTCACGCGGCGCGCAATCTGCACCCACAAGAAGGCGACCATGGGCCTGCCTGACACGGTTATACAAGCTAAACAACGCATCTTCCCAGTGAGCATTACCCGCTACGAGTTGAACATCGTCAAGGCAAATAAGCGGCAGTTGTTCAAGGTTTTCCAGCAACGAAGGTGGCGGATAATCCAATAACTCAGCTAAGGGTAAGTACTGCACTTGCAGACCATTGATCGATGCTTGGTGGCAACTCGCCTGTAACAAGTGGGAAACACCGCATCCCATTGGTCCCCAAAGATAGACGAAGGGCTCATCACCCGATATCAGCTGGTTACGTAACACCGCTAGGACCTGGCACTTGTGATCCTGGTCCAGAAGAAAGAAGTTATCAAAGGTGGCGTCGTCGTTAAGGTTGATCCCTAGACTGAGTTGACGGGGCACTACTGTCCTCCCCAGCGAAAGCGATGACGACTAATAGTAGAAGGCGTACTGGTTATAACAGAAGGCGCAATCGATTCAAGCTCAGGGCTGCTCGTTTCTGAAGCAGGAATGCTGGTATTTACTAGCTCAGCCATACGCTTATCTCTACGCAGGGCATCCAGTAACAGGGGCACCTCTCCTTCAACGAAAAGCCGAAGGCTCAACTGATCAGCATCCACGTAATCCACTGTTAACCGGTGAACAACTTCCAGTGAAGCCATATACGTCGTCGCCTGATTAAACGCTTGATAGTCACTAATATTTTCAATATCAATAAACAGTTCTTTATCTACCGCATTCGCCACATAGGCATACTGACTGGCCAAACTGTCTATCGCCTCAGGCACAACTTTATACATCAGTTCAGACACATTACTGGCGACCAAGCTTGTTAAATTGCCATCGCCATTCAAGTTCAGCATGCGTACGCCTCGCCACTGTCCAGTGGCGCTCTGATATAAGCGCAACGCTAACCAAGCCTGGGTATTGTACCGCTTACTCGCCTCAGCCAACCGTACTTGATTAAAATTCCAGACATCGTCTTCAGAGACGGCCTGTCGGTCATGCAGGTCCAATAGTGGTAGGACCAACGGTGCACCACGTTCATCCATAAATTCCTGTAAGGCGACCACTATACTAGGCATGGTCTCATGCGATACAAACCTTTTACCCCTCACGGGATCATCAATAACAATCCACACCAACAACCCGGGCCTATCTGATGGCCATATCTGCAATTGATACTGCCGCAGCAAAAGGTTAATGGATGATTCATCAAAACTTAGACTCATCGCTATGCCTGGTGATGAAAGCGTCTCATCATCCAATAGATGTTGATAACTAATGTAGCCGTACTGTGTCACATAACGCTCGGCATTAGAGAACGCATCCGCTCCATTGACCTTCGATAGTACCTGGCTATTGCCTGTCAATTTGACCAACACTTGACCCAAACCAACTCTCATGGCGCGCAAGCGCTCTCCACTCCCCTGACCAGAGACCGGCACCACTGTTTTATAGAGATTTGTCACCGACTCGGCAAACACCTGCAGGGAAAACAAACTGAGTATAATCAGTGCAATCAGAGTATTTTTAACAATAAGGCGGTTTTTCATGGCTCGATTGTAACAGCAGAGGGTAAATAGACCCATTATCTGACTGCCAGTTCTTGGCTTTTCATATAAAATACCCGTTCTTTTGCTAATCCCCATTGCTAGACAACCACAATATAACGATAAGGCAGCGTATGAGCGACCAACAGCCACCCCTCAGCTACAAAGATGCCGGTGTCGATATTGATGCAGGCAACGCACTCGTGGAACGTATCAAACACGTTGCCAAGAAGACAAGGCGACCTGAAGTGTTAGCCGGACTAGGTGGTTTCGGTGCCCTGTTCAGCCTACCCAGTGGTTACAATGAACCCGTTCTGGCTTCTGGCACAG
This sequence comes from Porticoccus sp., assembly GCA_047635115.1. Classification (GTDB taxonomy): domain Bacteria; phylum Pseudomonadota; class Gammaproteobacteria; order Pseudomonadales; family Porticoccaceae; genus Porticoccus. The sequence goes on from JBLIJA010000060.1 coordinate 5,519, forward strand.
ATGGCGTAGGCACCAAGCTAAAGCTCGCCATGGATCTAGGCCTCCATGACACGATTGGTATTGACCTCGTGGCCATGTGCGTAAACGACCTCGTGGTCTGTGGTGCCGAGCCGCTATTTTTTCTCGACTACTATGCGACAGGAAAGCTAAACGTAGACATAGCCGCCTCGGTTGTAGCGGGTATTGGCGAGGGCTGTGCTCAGGCTAGATGCTCGTTGGTAGGCGGAGAAACCGCTGAAATGCCCGGTATGTATGAAGGCGAAGATTATGATCTCGCCGGTTTCTGCGTAGGTATTGTGGAAAAAGCCGATATCATTGATGGCAGTTGCGTACATGTAGGAGACACACTAATCGGACTTGCTGCCAGTGGGCCTCACTCCAATGGCTACTCTCTGATCCGCAAAGTTATCGATGTCTCTAATGCCGATATTCACAATGACCTCATTGATGGAAAACCCTTGGGAGAGGCGCTACTCACCCCCACCCGTATCTATGTGAACTCAATTTTGGCACTGGTGGATCATGCTCATGTACCGGTCCATGCTATTTCCCATATTACTGGCGGTGGTCTACTGGAAAATATTCCTCGTGTGTTACCCGAGAGCGCCAAAGCCATTATTGACATTAACAGCTGGAAGCGTCCCGTTATCTTTGATTGGATACAAAACAACGGCAATATTGACTCCATAGAAATGCATCGCACCTTCAATTGCGGTGTGGGCATGGTCGTTTGCGTCCCCAGTGAAGCGGCCGACAATGCCATCGACACTCTACATGCAGCGGGTGAACATGCCTTTATCATAGGCTCTGTTGCCCGCGCCGAGCCGGGTGAAGAGCGGGTTGAATTACAAGGGCTATAACCAATGACATCTGGTAAGCGATCGCGGTTAGTTGTACTGATTTCAGGTAGTGGGAGTAATTTACAAGCCTTCATCGATGCCTCTAAGGACGGCAACCTCAATGCAGATATTGTTGGGGTTATCAGTAACAAAGCTGACGTTTTAGGGTTACAGCGAGCTCAAGATGCGGGCATTTCCAATGAAATTCTTGACCACCGCGCGTTTCTCAGCAGAGCACATTTTGACGCTGAGCTGGGTGATCACGTTTCCAGCTACCAACCCGACCTGGTCATCTTGGCTGGATTTATGCGAATTCTCACCCCTGATTTTGTGAGCCGCTTTGCCGGACACATCATGAACATCCATCCCTCACTTCTACCTAAATACCCTGGACTCCACACTCATCAACGCGCCATCGATGCCGGAGATAAAAAAGGGGGGACCACTGTTCACTTTGTCACCAGTGATATGGATGGCGGGCCAGCCATAGTCCAGGCTGAGGTGCCCATCATGGATGACGATACTGCTGATCTTCTGGCCAGTAGGGTTCTGGTACAAGAGCATCAAATTTACCCTTTAGCGGCTCGTTGGTTTTGTGAAGGCAGGCTAACCCTGAAAAATGGTGCGCCACAACTCAATGGTAACGCTCTACCAAAAACCGGATTTTTGTTCTCGACTGCAATCACTGAACAATAAGCGCTAAACTGCATCTAACAGCAGTCTTAACCGGATCAGGAAAACTCGAGCCCTTCATGCATATAAGCGTTCATCCGACTTCTATTCTCCGAGGAACAAAAAAATTTATCCTCAGTAGCATCATATTGTCCTGCTCCCTTGGGACAGTTCAAGCCGAGGAAAATGACGCCGCCGGTGACGCGGCCTTAGCCCCTTATACTCTCTCCTATTCTGCCACGTACAACGGCATGAATATCAATGCCGAACGTCAATTGAAATTGAACGGTAACGGCTATGTTTTAACCACTACCGCAAAAAACCTGTTCAGCAGTATTGAGGAAGAAGGGGCGTTCTTACTCGATGAACAACGAGGGATTGTTGACCAGAATTATCAGTACAAACGTAATGTCCTGGGGATCAAAAAGACTGAAAAACTGAGATATGATAGAGAAGCCGGTGTTGCCAACTACAAGACAAAAAAGAAACAGCGTCAAGTAACACTGAAAGATGGCTATCTCAATCGACTGACCCACCAAGTCCAACTACAGCGGGATCTAATCAATCAGGTTTCACCTCTACAGTACCAAGTGATTAGCAGAGGACGCCTCAAACAGTACAAGTTCGAAACACTAGGCGAGGAAACGCTCGATACACCTCTTGGAAAGATTACAGCGCTTAAAGTTCGCAGAATAAGAGATGACGATGACAGGGAGACCTTGTTCTGGTTTGCCCCTGAATGGAATTACCTACTGGTACAACTATGGCAGAGGGAAGAAGGGGGAGATAACTACAAAATAGTTATTCAGGAAGGAAGCGTCAACAAGCAACCCCTTACACCGTAAAAAGTAAACTCATAAGTAACGTGAGACACAAAGAATAACTAACACGGGCACACGCTTACTAATCAGCCTATTGGCTGTCGCAACATTTAGTTATATTTTTGCAGTAGCTCTAAGCCATTCTGCAAGCATAGGACTATAATCAGATTGAGTCATAACCAGACGTGCTAGGCTTTAGGGAGCGTTACGCCCGTCTGGCCTTGATACTTACCGCCTCGATCGGCGTAAGATACTTCACAAACTTCGTCAGACTCAAAAAACAACATTTGAGCAACACCTTCATTGGCATAAATCTTCGCCGGGAGGCTGGTGGTGTTGGAGAACTCTAGAGTAACGTGACCTTCCCACTCGGGCTCCAGCGGGGTAACGTTGACGATAATGCCACAACGGGCATAGGTGGACTTACCCAAGCAAATCGTCAATACGTTACGAGGAATACGGAAGTATTCAATGGTGCGAGCCAACGCGAAAGAGTTGGGCGGAATAATGCAGCAATCGCCCTTAATATCAACAAATGCATCTGTGTCAAAGTGTTTTGGGTCCACAGTCTTGGAGTGAATGTTGGTAAAAATCTTGAACTCATCAGCACAGCGAACATCGTATCCGTAGCTGGAAACGCCATAGGAAATCACCTTATCACCATTGGGATCCGGCTGACGAACCTGCCTTCCCTGAAACGGCTCAATCATGCCGTGTTCCTGTGACATACGGGTAATCCACTTATCGGATTTAATACTCATAGATGCTAACTTCCCAAAACTGATCGACGTTGAAAGCTGGCAATCATACCCGTTTGACGGGGCTCTTCAAAGCAACTGAGTAAGTAAAAGGGATGACGCTGTTTCCCTAGGTTGCTTAACGACCGAGGGGGTGACATTTTCAGGGTACTTCAATCCATTCATATCATCTATTCATGAACGACCTGATTTCGACCATTATCTTTAGCCCGGTACAATAATGCATCTGCCGCGTTAATTTTCTGATCCAGCGTACCCCATAGTGTCGTTGCGACCCCTGCGCTAACACGAACAGATATTGGCTGTTGCAGGCCCATCGGCGTTGATTCGATCTTTTGACGCGCACTGTCTACCAGTGCTGAGGCCTCGCCGTTATCCAAACCCTGCATAACAATACAAAATTCTTCACCGCCCATACTAACTACAGAGTGAGGGGCTACGTGCTCGATGAGAATGCCTGCCACTTCAATTAAGAATTTGTCTCCAGGATAGCTGGCCACCTTTAAGGATGTGATTCAACGTCCTGGCCAAAAAGGTAGCGCCTGCTGAAGAGGTTGGTCAGGGGTCGCGGAATGCCCATTCTTTTATTTGGTTTAAATTTTCCTGGGCTTCGATGTTATGGGTAATACGACAGCGGAACTCTTCCTGTATGAAGGGTTTACACAGGAATTCATTTGTCCCTTTTTAATAAATCTTGCCTGCAAGGTGTCGTTCTCTACGGCTGACAGTGCAATGATAATCAATTCAGCCTTTGTGTATTGGTGAGGCTAAAACCGTCCATTTCCGGCATCTCATAATCGGTAATAAGCAAGATCATGTCTGGGTTTTGTTTGATTACCGCCAAAGCTTCAATACCGTCATTCACCGAGATAACCTGATACATGTACTGCTTTAGCAATGCTTCTATATAGTTTTGTTGCGCAAGAAAACCTTCAGCCACAAGAATGTTAACTCTCTGATTCATCTCTAATCATTTGATCAGTTTCGGTGCGTACTCATAGGAATAGCGACTTTCCTTGATAATCTAGCCAATGACACCCTACTGCAACAGCTGCTCACGCCTTTTATCACTATAGTTACCGGTGAGAACAATGAGTGGCACATCCCTAACAAGAAGGTAGTCAACCATTCCGCCTCCAGGCGCATCGGGTAATCTGAGATTGGCAAGCGTGGCAAATATCTGATCTTTATTTTGTTCATAAAACGAGCACCCTTCGCTAAAATTTTTGGTATCTTTAGCTTTTTTGGAAGGCATGCGTCGTTCGGTTCTAGCTAGTTCGGTCGACGAGACTCTGACTCTTCTAAAGCACCTCATCTAACATATCGGCATTTTCTCTAGACACTTTAATCTGCCGTGTATATTTTGATTAAAAACGGTGTACGATTTGGCTCAAAGAGAAGAGCTTGTCCTAAATAACGTGTTTTATCTAGGATGGCCCTATAATCATAGCGAGCACAACCTTTGATGAAAGCTTGACTCACCATCCTCGGCAACTTCAGACATACATTGGCCTAGAAAGATAGAGAACTTCTGATTAAGTCAGAGGTTCTTGCAGAAAAAATGTGAGAACACTGAAAATCGAATTTTCAATTATCGTACGACGATTAATTCATAAAATAAATTAATCGTCGTTCCCTAAGGCCACAACCAAAAGACCGATTCAGGCCAACTAATGGCTACTCAATAATAACTTCGGGCCTGCCCGGTGATGTTCCTCCCGCCAGTAAAGTTGCCACTTTACTCGCAATCTGGACATAAGCCGTTGCAGCGTATCCCTTCGGCTCCGCAATCACAGAAGGTTTTCCCGCATCCACCTGCCGACGAATCTCGAGGGATAAAGGTAACGCTCCAAGCACCTCGGTATTGTATTCCGAGGCGACTTTTTGACCACCGCCTTCGCCAAAAATATGCTCCTGATGGCCACATTCACTACAGCTATGTACCGCCATATTTTCCACAATACCTAA
>JBLIJA010000061.1:0-10510 GCA_047635115.1 Porticoccus sp.
GTAGTCGCAAACATGTCGTTCACGATTGTCTCCATCTGGAACTTTAAGACTGATAGATTTACCGCATTGACTGCAAAAGTTCATAAAACATCTCTAAAGTAATAAAAGCATTGTTTCAGTGATTCGTATATATAAATGTGGGCTACCTCTAAAATGGCTAAGATATGTTGAGCTTAATTATACACCGACTGAAATCCCTTCCCATTGGGCGTTCAATGCCAATTGATGACGAATTGGGTGAAGCGGCTATTTTGCTTGCGCTGACCTGCGAGCAGGATGATCCCAAAATTATTTTAACCAAGCGTGCTGAACACCTTAGATCCCATGCTGGTGAAGTGGCCTTTCCGGGCGGGAAGTGGGAGCCTGGCGATAATGACTTGTTAATGACAGCGCTTCGGGAAACTCATGAAGAAATAGATTTGCCACCAGAGTCGGTTGAGGTAATTGCCAGTTTGCCAGTAAATCAGACCCGGCACAGCATGCGAGTGCATTCCTACGTAGGGCTGGTGCCTCCAGAGCAATCATTCACGGCTAATCCTGATGAGTTGGATGCCGTGTTTAGTGTGCCACTTCGGTATTTTTTGGATCAATCTAACTTGACGGTTGAGCGCTTCATCGGTCCTGATTACAGTCTACGTATGCCCTGTTATATTTATCAGGGCTATCGTATTTGGGGTTTTTCTTTGGTGGTGCTGGTTGATTTTCTCAATCTGACATTGGATGCAGGTATCAATTTGCACTATCCGGACAAGTCTGATCTAAGGCCCAATATCGATTGATTCATTAATATGGCAAAGTTTGTCCAGATTATCATTGGAATATAGTTGCAGCCCCATTGTTGCAACTGGGGGCTCATTTGCCCGATAATTTCTCTCCTCTAAATCCGTCACCAGCAACCTATTTTGGAATAACTATGTCAAGAACCATCACTTCACCCTGTGTTTCGATCTGTGCGATGAACGAAAAGGATCTTTGCATTGGTTGTTATCGCACTTCCAAGGAAATTAGAGATTGGCTATTGATGGAGGATGACGAGCGATTGGATGTTATTGTGAAGGTGGGAAAGCGAGCGAGAGAACATAATCCCTTCGCCTGATATCGGGCGGTCAGTTCATTCTCTGTAGTTAGTTGGGGCGGGATTCCCTGCTTTTGGAGAAAGAACGCAGTATGAACTAGTCTTCGTCATCTTCGGCAGTATCATCACTACTGTTTTTCAGCAGCAAGCGTTTAACCTTAAGTTTGGCCACCATCTTGTTTTTTAGCTCCAGCGTTTCGAAGCGATAGGGCCCAATAGTAAACGTTACGTAGCCATCGGGAATATTTTCCAAGTGCTCTAATGCAAGGCCGTTGATCGTTTTCGGGCCGTCGGTTGGCAGGTTCCAGTTGTTAGCCTTGTTTATATCTCGAATTGTGGCTGAGCCACCTATTTCGTACATGCTCTTGTCCAGAGCGACAATCTCTTCCTGTTCATTTTCTGCTTTATTCGTGGTGAAATCGCCGACAATCTCCTCGAGAATATCCTCCATTGTCACCAGTCCTTCAACTTCACCGTACTCGTCCACCACCAGCCCAATGCGCCGCCGATCACGTTGAAAATTTAGTAACTGCTTGTTGAGAGGGGTGTTTTCCAGCACGAAGTTAGGTTCTCTGCCAAAACGTTTGATAGCTTCCTTGGTTAAGCCTTTTCCTCCACTGCGTAACAAGCGGGCAACAGACTTCATATGTAAAAGCCCATGCACATTGTTGATGTTGCCACTGTATATCGGCAGGCGGGTATAACCACAGTTGATAATGGTATCGAGTAACGCTTCGATGTTTTCCTCCATGTCGAGTCCCACAATTTCGTTGCGGGGTACCATGATGTCGTTCACTGTTACGGTTTCCAGATCGAGGATGTTAATCAGCATCCCTTTGTGGTCGGGGATGTTTCCGCTGGAGATGCCCACCACCGAGCGTATTTCTTCTTTACTGAGACTGTCATCGACTCCTTTGGTGGGGTTCACGCCAAAAAGTCTTAGCAGGCCATTGGATAAATGGTTAACCAGCCAGACTGCGGGGTAAAACAAGATAAGAAGGGGACTTAATATATGACTTGCAGAGAATGCGATACCTTCCGGGTGCCTTGCAGCTAGAGTTTTGGGTGTAACTTCTGAAAAGATAAGTATGGCCAAGGTGAGCAGTAGGGTAGCAATAAAAATACCAGCGTTACCATAAAGGCGTAGGGCTATGACGGTCGCAATTGCCGAGGCTAAGATGTTGACCAGATTGTTTCCAATCAGAATAATGCCAATCAGCCTGTCAGGACGCTTTAGTAGTTTGTAGGCTCGCCGGGCACCTCTATGGTGTTTGCGTAGGTGCTTCAACCGATAACGATTGAGCGACATCATGGCCGTTTCGGAGCCGGAAAAGAATGCGGATATTAAAAGTAGGAAGCCCAGTATTGTGAAAAGCAGCCAAAGGGGTGTGTCGTCCAAAGGAGGAAAGACCTCATTTTCATATTCAGCCAGACATGTTGAACAAGTTTGGGGTAGTTAGCAACCTTTCTGTGCGACACCTTGGTTTGTGCCAGATGCCTATAGAGCTATCTATATAGCGGCGATATCAAGGAGTGGGTGCCTGACAATTAGTCCCGGATATAAAGTCAGCTCAGAATGACCTCAAGGACAAACTTGCTTCCCCAATAAGCCAGAACCATGGCGCTGAATCCAACCAATGTCCAACAAATCGCCGTGTTTCCTCGCCAGCCCTTAACATGTCGTCCCCATAGAAGAATGGCGTAGAAAAGCCATGCACATAATGAGAACACAGTTTTGTGGGCCAAGTGTTGTGCGAAGAGATCCTCGAAGACCAAAAATCCGGTCAGTAGCGACAGGGTGAGTAATCCGAAGCCGGTCCACAGTACTTCAAACAGCAGGTATTCCATAGTTTGTAGTGGTGGGATGGTTTGCAAGAGATTACTCAAGTGTTTGTGGCGAAGTCGCCAGTTCTGAAGCGCGAGTAATGACGCCTGAAATGCAGCAATAGTCATCAAGCTGTACGCAAGTATAGAGATGAAAATGTGAGCCCCAATGGGCGCAGATACCGACTTAGAAAATGTGTCGCCACTGCCGGTCACTAGAGTGATGGCAAGGATCAGTGCTGTCATCGGGAATAGCAGTAGAAACAAGTTGTGTACCGGTTTTCGCAAGCTACTGGCCAAGACTATCAGGTTGATAGTGAAGAGAATCGTGACGCTCATCGGGAGCAATCCAAAGTCTAGGCCCCTGTCAGTGAAGACCCACTGCATACAGGCGTAGCCATGCAGGGTTATGGCTATAGCAGCAATCAGCTGTAATGGGACGATACGCAATGCAGGATGTTTGCGCAATTGCAGCACTTGGTAGAGGGATGCACAAAGATAAAGGGCAATGGCTGCGGTGGCGCTAAGCATAAGTTTGTTATCCGCTATTTGAATGCAAAGTGTGTCATAGATAGCCCGAGTCGAAAAGAGATCATCCCAAACCTGTGTTACTTTCGGTTATACTCTCGTGCCCTTAAATTGACGAAATGACGACATAATCACCATGGCAATGTTTGAAAACCTGAGCGACCGCTTATCTTTATCCCTGAAAAAAATTACTGGTAAGGTCAGCCTTACCGAGGAAAATATTCAGGAAACCCTGCGTGAAGTGCGAATGGCACTACTGGAAGCCGATGTGGCATTGTCGGTGGTGAAAACGTTTGTGGAAGGGGTAAGACAGCGCGCCTTGGGGTTGGCGGTTAGTCAAAGCCTAGATCCTGGCCAGCAGTTCCTTAAAATCGTTCAGGCAGAGCTTGAGCATGTGATGGGCGACAGCAATGAAGAGCTTAATCTCGCTGCCCAGCCGCCCGCAGTAGTATTGATGACCGGTTTACAAGGGGCGGGTAAAACGACCTCTGTCGCGAAATTAGCCAAGTTCCTTAAGGAGCGCCAGAAGAAAAAAGTGATGGTGGTGAGCGCGGATGTCTATCGCCCAGCCGCGATCAAGCAATTGGAAACATTGGCAAGTGAGGTAGGTGTAGAATTCTTCCCTAGCTCAGCTGATCAAGAGCCGGTAGATATTGCACTTAATGCAGTGCAGTCGGCCAAGACCAAATTTGTAGATGTGTTGCTCGTGGACACTGCCGGTCGTCTTCATATAGATGAAGCGCTGATGGAAGAAATCCAACAGCTTCACAAGGCGGTCAACCCGGTAGAAACACTCTTCGTCATCGATGCCATGATTGGGCAAGATGCAGTAGTGACCGCTAAAGCCTTTAGTGATGCTCTTCCATTGACCGGTGTGATACTCACCAAAATAGATGGTGATGCCCGTGGCGGTGCGGCCTTGTCGGTACGCCAAGTGACCGGCAAGCCTATCAAGTTCCTCGGTGTGGGTGAGAAAATCGATGCGTTAGAACCATTCCACCCAGAGCGAATTGCATCGCGAATTCTCGGTATGGGCGACGTGATGTCACTTATCGAGGAGGTTGAGCAAAAAGTTGATCGCAAGAAAGCGGAACAACTGGCAAAAAAAGTGGCTAAGGGCAAGAAATTTGACCTAAATGATTTACGCGATCAGCTACAACAAATGAATAATATGGGTGGCTTCTCCAGTATGCTCGAAAAGCTCCCCGGCATGGGCAACATGTCCCAGATGGTCGAGCAGGCTAATATGGGAAAAAAGTTTGGCCGGATGGAGTCCATTATTAACTCCATGACCCCTGCCGAACGTACTAATCCGGATATCCTTAACGGTTCACGTAAACGTCGTATCACTCAAGGCTCAGGCACCACCCTTCAGGATCTTAATCGCTTGCTCAAACAGCATAAGCAGATGGGTAAGATGATGAAAAAAATGAAGGGCAAAGGTATGGAGCGAATGATGCGAGGGATGCCGGGCGGTATGCCTTCTGGTGGTTTTCCCGGCGGAGGCATGCCACCTGGTGGACTTCCTCCAGGTGGTGGAAAACTCCCATTTTAAGTTGCTTTTGACTAGTGTTTGAATGCTCGCTCAAGCGGGTTTTCAAGCTATACACGCCCCAATGTTTTCGATATAATCCGGCGCCTTCGCAGAAGCTCGGTTTTTTGCTGAGCATTGTGCTATGCACATACAGTCGATGTGGCTGCAAATAATTTAAGACAGTTAATACAGAAGAGAAGCTTCATGGTAACTATTCGTTTGGCTCGTGGGGGCTCCAAAAAGCGCCCTTTTTATCACATCAATGTCACTGATAGCCGTAAGTCTCGCGACGGTCGTTATATCGAGCGTATTGGTTTCTTCAACCCGGTTGCTCGTGGCCAAGAAGAGCGCTTGCGTGTTGACGTTGAGCGTGTACAGCATTGGGTAGGTCAGGGTGCTGGTTTGTCTGAGCGCGTGACTAACTTGGTAAAAGAAGCCGCAGCTCAAGCTCAAGCCTAATTACTAGGTTTTGGATTGTTAGGCTGTTGAAAGCGTCGTCCGAGTAAGATGAGTACGGTTGATTCTGTCCCCGTCGATCCCGTTGTCGTTGGGCGAATTTACACTGTTCATGGCATTAAGGGCTGGGTGAAGGTCCGTTCCTTTACTGAGCTCGAAGAAGATATCTTTCTGTACCCACCTTGGTGGGTACAGACTCCCGAGGGGTGTCGAGAGATTGAAGTTGATCGATGTCGAGCGACGAATAAGGGATTATTGGTTCACATTTCCGGTGTTGATGACAGGGAAGTTGCCAAACAATATTGCCAGTTAGATATCGTCGTAGAAAGGTCGAAGTTTCCAGAGCTGGAGCAAGGTGAATACTACTGGCATCAGCTTGAAGGCCTTGCCGTTATTACCTGTCAGGGTGATAAACGTCTTGGTTTCGTAGAGAGTTTAATGGAGACTGGAGCTAATGATGTGTTGGTCGTAAAGGGTGATAAAGAGAGTCTGGATCGTGAAGAGCGATTGATCCCCTACACGGAACAGTTTGTGTTACGGGTTGATCTTGAGGCTCGTAAGATTAAAGTTGACTGGGATCCAGAGTTCTAGAATCAGGCTTCAGTCAAGAAGATCGTTAGGTAATACAAGATTAGTGGAGCAATGTGACAATGAAAGTAGCTCTGGTCACGCTGTTTCCCGAAATGTTCGCCGCACTTACCGATTATGGTATTAGTGGGCGGGCAATCAAACAGGGCTTGCTGGATGTGGCACTTTTTAATCCGAGATCCCATACCAGTGATCGTCATCAGACAGTAGACCATCGGCCATATGGCGGCGGTCCAGGAATGGTGATGATGGTCGAGCCACTAAGGCAGTCCATTGCTGAAGCCAGAGAATGGATTAGTGGGCCAGCGACAGTTGTGTATCTGTCGCCACAAGGCAGAGTTCTTGATCAGGGTGGCGTGGAAACACTGGTCACTCGAGAGAACCTGATACTAGTTACAGGGCGTTATGAAGGTGTTGATGAGCGCCTTATCCAGCTTGAGGTGGATGAGGAATGGTCAATTGGTGATTACGTCCTCAGTGGCGGTGAGCTCCCAGCGATGGTGATACTCGATGCCCTAATTAGGCAGATACCGGGTGCATTGGGTCACGAGGATTCAGCGGGTCAGGACTCCTTCGCCGAAGGGTTATTGGATTGTCCTCACTACACCCGGCCAGAGCAGTACGAGAATTTGACAGTACCTGAAATTTTACTTTCAGGTAACCATGAAAAAATACGTAAATGGCGACTTGCTGAGTCATTGAAACGAACCTGGCAGAGACGCCCGGACTTATTAGAAAAATTTAAGCTCAGTGATGAGCAACAGAAGTTATTGAACCTGTTAATAAAAGAAAGTGTCGACAAAGAGTCGGCTGATGAAAGTAGCTAGGATGAAAAAGTCCGAATGTTTTCCTCTCAGTGCGACGCTACTCAAAAAGGTGAAAAACCACCAACAGATAAAAGCTGAGGAGCAAACCATGAGTAACAAAAACCCAATTATTGCCCAAATTGAAGCGGAGCAGATGTCTAAAGAACTGCCTCCTTTTTCTCCAGGTGATACTGTTGTAGTTCAGGTAAAAGTAAAGGAAGGCACCCGTGAACGTTTGCAGGCCTTTGAAGGCGTTGTTATTGGCAAGCGTAACCGTGCTTTGAATTCTGCCTTTACCGTTCGCAAAATCTCCAACGGTGTTGGTGTAGAGCGTACTTTTCAGACCTACAGCCCATTGGTCGAAAGTGTCACTGTTAAGCGTCGTGGTGATGTTCGTCAGGCTAAGTTGTACTACTTGCGCGAACTGTCTGGTCGTGCGGCACGTATTAAAGAAAAATTGGGCTGAGTTCTTCTTCCGAATTAAAAAGACACCACTTGTTGGTGTTTTTTTTGGATGAACTTCTTGGGTAAATATTATTGTTCCAATCTAGGTGCAGCCAGTATTTCCCCCGCCCCCTCTCCCCATTTTTTTGTCTGAGTTCACTTGTTCGTCCCATCTTGCCCGGTTAGAGTAACCCATGGCTATTAACTCGGCAGATCAGCAGCTTATCGATACCTATATGGATGCTGTCTGGATGGAAAAAGGATTGAGTCAGAACACGCTGGAAGCCTATCGTCTTGATCTACATGCCTTTGGTGTTTGGTTTTCCTCATATGGCCAGTCATTGGTGAGAGTCGCCGGTATAGATGTGCAGAGTTATTTGGCTCATCGATTTGCAGAGGGAGTGGCTGCACGCTCTACTGCTCGCCAGCTATCTTGCCTGCGTGGGTTTTACCGTTATCTCTTGAGGGAAAACCGGGTTCAGGTGGACCCTACAGCCTTGGTGGATAACCCAAAGCTGGGTAGGCCGTTACCCAAGAGTCTTTCTGAATCGGATGTGGAGGCATTGCTGGCAGCACCGGATACTGGCACTCCGTTAGGCTTGCGTGATCGCACCATGCTGGAAGTGCTCTATGCTACTGGTTTGAGAGTGTCTGAATTAGTCGGGTTAAGCCTTCATCAGGTAAATACTCGTCAGGGTGTGGTTCGTGTCTTTGGTAAAGGTAGCAAGGAGCGTATGGTGCCCCTGGGTGATGAAGCGCTGAGCTGGCTCGATCGATATGTGAAAGACTCACGCCCGATGTTGCTCAAGGCGGTTCAGAGTGATGTGTTGTTTCCTAGCACCCGTGCACGGGAAATGACCCGGCAGACTTTTTGGTATCGTCTGAAGCTGCATGTTCAACAGGCAGGTATTGATAAACCGTTATCCCCGCATACCTTGCGCCATGCGTTTGCCACGCATTTGCTGAATCATGGGGCAGACCTGAGAGTGGTTCAGCTGTTGCTGGGGCACAGCGATCTATCGACTACTCAGATATACACTCATGTAGCCAGTAGTCGCATGAAATCGCTACATGAAGAACACCATCCCAGAGGGTGACGATAGGGCGACCAGAGGTCGGTGAGAGGAGCGCTTGGGTTGAGTGGAACCCTGCTTGTTTAATAGAGTCCAATACGCAATGGTTCATGGCATAACACCTTGGCCTGACGAATAGTTACTGACAGGTCATCGGGAAAAGAGACGTGAATTTATGATAAAAAGTATTGTTGGTTTTATGGTCGCAATCCTTCTGTTGGGCGCGGCTAATGCAGAGCCTGCATCAGAAGCCGTTGCTAAAACAATTAAGGACAACCTTAAAGCGGCCCGTCCCGACTTAAGCTTTGGCGCTGTAGAGGTAAGCCCTATAGATGGGCTATATATCGTGAGAGTCAACGGCACGCAGTTTGTTTATGCGAACCAGACGGGTGAATACCTTATTACCGGCGATATGTATCACGCTCGTCCCGGACTCTTTATGCCTGTGAAAGATTTGGAGGCAGCTCGTATCCGCAAGGGGCTGATGGACGCTGTTCCCAAGAACGATATGATTATTTTTCCAGCCGTGGATGAAACTAAAGCCGTCATTTATGTCTTTACTGATGTGGATTGTGGCTATTGTCAAAAGTTACACAATGAGGCGCTGCCGGGTTTGAACATGGCCGGTGTTGAAGTTCGTTACCTGGCATTCCCCAGGGCGGGAGTAGGCTCTCCATCTTACCGAAAAATAGCATCTGCTTGGTGTGCTGAGGACAAATTGGCAGCACTGACCGCGCTGAAAAACAGACAGCCTATCCCCGAGAATGCCTGTAAGGATAACCCTGTTGCCGCTCAATATGCCCTAGGGCAAGAGGCAGGTGTGACAGGAACGCCTGCACTGATTATGGAAGATGGCACGTTGTTGCCCGGTTATCGCCCCGCCCCAGAATTATTGAAAGTTATCGGGGTTAATTAATACCCCGATAGTGATAGATTCGGATGCGAAGATAATATCCTACGATCACTCGGTTTGCCGCATTGACAGTAGCTTTCATGCGTTAATGTGGGCCTTTACCTCATTGACAGTACCGGTGCCGACTATTAAGGTTGCCATCCTTTTGTAGCGCGATGTGTAGACGACCATTTTTAGCCTGAATGAGAGGAAATGAGCCTTTAAGCAATGTGCTTATAAGAAGAGCGCCATCTAACAAGGCTCTATCACTATTGATTAAATAGGGTGTGGCTCTGGTTTTGAACCTTGGTTGTAACCCTAGTTTTAACGTTAAGGCGAACATGTTGAATTCTGTGAAAATTGGCATTTGTGGTTTGGGAACAGTGGGCAGCGGTGTAGTGAATGTGCTGAACCGGAATGCTGGCGAGATTAGCGCCCGTGCAGGTTGCCAAATCGTCATCACCCAAGTGGGTGCTAGACGTGACAACCCTGCTTGTGAGTTCGATGACATCAGTGTCTCCAGAGATATTTTTGAGGTGGCAGACAACCCCGATATCGATATTCTGGTGGAGCTGATCGGTGGCACTACCGTCGCTAAAGACTTGGTGTTTAGAGCCATTGAAAATGGCAAGCATGTGGTGACCGCGAACAAGGCGCTCATTGCTGAATTTGGTAACGAAATCTTTAAAGCGGCTAAAGAAAAAGGTGTAACTGTTGCCTTTGAAGCAGCCGTGGCGGGTGGCATTCCTATTATCAAGGCAATTCGTGAAGGATTGTCTGCCAATCGCATCGAGTGGCTGGCGGGAATTATTAATGGCACTGGTAACTTTATTCTCACCGAGATGCGAGATAAAGGCCGTGACTTTGCCGATGTGTTAAAAGAAGCTCAAGCGCTGGGCTATGCAGAGGCCGACCCCACCTTTGATGTGGAAGGAATCGATGCCGCCCACAAGCTGGTTATTCTGGCTTCTTTGGCATTTGGTATCCCTCTTCAATTTGAAAAAGTCTTCACCGAAGGCATCAGCAAAGTGGATTCTCAGGATGTTGCCTATGCCCAGCAGCTGGGCTATTGCATCAAGCATCTGGGGATTGCCCGTCGCAGCACTTATAGCGATAACGGCGGTATTGAGCTTCGCGTTCATCCAACACTGATTCCAGCCAAACAATTGATCGCCAATGTAGACGGCGTGATGAACGCGGTGTTGGTAAAAGGTGATGCAGTGGGCCCTACGCTTTACTATGGCGCTGGCGCTGGCGCTGAGCCGACCGCTTCATCGGTGATTGCTGATA
>JBLIJA010000062.1:0-10455 GCA_047635115.1 Porticoccus sp.
TTGTCGATAATGCAAATGGACGAAATCGCTGATCTAGATGACGATCTACCGATGTCCGTAGTTAGCACCATGGTGAAGGCAATGGATGTTCACCGAAGGAAACGCTATGAGCAGATTAAGCTCTATCCTGATGATGTTGCGGGCGGGTTGATGGATGTAGACGCCACAGCTGTGCGTGGCGATGTTTCTTTTAATGCTGTACTCCGTTATTTACGCCGCCTACGTCAGCGCGAAGGTTCGCTACCTGAGCATCTTGATAGCCTGATGGTTATCGATCGACATAACCGTTTTATGGGGACGCTTCCGTTGAGTTATATTGTCTCATATGACTTCTCCACGACGGTTAGTGACGTCATGGTTAGTGACGTTGTCGGTATTACACCCTTGACTTCAGCACTCGAAGTGGCTCGAATCTTTGAAGATCAGGATCTGCTGTCAGCCCCAGTAATTGATGATAAAGGAAATCTCTTGGGGCGTATAACCGTTGATGATGTTATCAATGTGATGCGTGACCAGGCTGATCGTGAAATATTGGGGCGTGCCGGTTTGGATCAGCATGAGGATATGTTTGCGCCGGTTATAAATAGCTCGATACGCCGTGCTGTATGGCTCGGCATTAATCTACTGACCGCCTTTTTAGCGGCGTGGGTGATTGGTTTATTTGAAGGGTCTATTGAGAAAATGGTGGCGCTAGCAGTACTGATGCCAGTGGTTGCCAGTATGGGTGGAGTGGCTGGAAGCCAAACACTGACACTGGTGACGCGAGGCATGGCACTGGATCAAATTGGGCGACGTAACATATGGAAATTGGCGGCGCACGAACTCACTATCGGTGGATTCAATGGTCTTTTTTGGGCAGGTGTGGTCTCGGTGTTTGCCTACTATTGGTTTAATGATCTCATGCTGGGCATGGTATTTGGTGCAGCCATGTTAATCGTTATTTTTACCGGCGCCTTAGCCGGAACATTTATCCCTTTAATATTAAAATGGATGGGTATTGATCCAGCATTGGCCGGTGGAGTGGCACTTACAACAGCGACCGATGCCATAGGCTTTTTTGCGTTTCTTGGGTTAGCCACTGTCATGTTATTTTAACGTAAAGGTAAGCGGCGAAGTACGCAGCACTTTCTCGCGCTTGACTGTCTTGTTAAATGTAGATTACCAACTGATCTCACATCACTTCGGTCATGGCAACTTCTGGATCATGGGCAGATGTTCAGACCGTTGATCCAGCGCCAGTCACTGTTGTAATCAACTTGCAATTATAGTCGCTTTGTTTATCCATCATTCGGACGGAATTGCCTTCTTCAGTTGGTACGACTATAAATCCACCCAAGAAAGTAGCCACTAAGATAAGTATGGAAAATTTATACATTATATTTATCTGGCTGATGATTAAGATATTTAACAGCTTATTAAGAAGCCTATGGCCTTATATCACGTTGACCCGCCCTTCCTCTGATCTGAATAAATGCCGCTAGTTGGTGGGCTGCCCAGATGGGCTGGCGCAAGATTGTTTAAAATTAGCAAGTAGCCAATGGTTCCTTTCACCACTCACTCGCACCCACCCGATATTACGCATTCTAGTGGTTGAGAAAATCTATCGCGCAGTAACTATCAATACTGGGCATCCCTATCATCGCTAACACAAAACGCCACATTAAGTCGGCAGTGATCGCTGCTTTAACTTACGATTAAGCTCGCCCAGTTCTTTTATTTTTAACTCTTCTTCCTGGAATGCCTGGAAAAGTTTTGCTAAAGCAGTGGCCACATCTTGTTGAACAAGCATGCCATTGTATTCTCCAGAAAAAATATTATTTTTTCCCGGATTTTTTCCATCAGAAGTAACTAATACTTCCGCATAATGTCCACAGGGAGACTTAAGGATTAACTCTACATGCGCATATTTTTTATGCTCTTTTTCTGACATAACCTTGCATTCGGAATATTTAAATTCTATGTCGTCTACTACAAGAATAAGATCATCAAAAGAAGTGCATTTAAACTTTGTCATTATATTAGTTACCTTTTATTCACTTGAAGTTCACACCAAATCATTAATTTTTGACTTGCAACAATCTAGTGCTATTACTTTTAGTTATGACCTAATGATGGGGCTGAATATTATATCTATTCTATTATGTGTGCCAGCCAAGTTGTACTGAACACTCACATCTCTTTTCTGAGTTTTTTTCATAGAATATCCAAATGATTCATTTCCATCACAGCCGACAGCTGATAAGCCGAACACAAGAAGTACAAAGTGGGCACAGGTTCTCGCTTTTAAGCTTACTGAAGTTGTGCCAACTCACTTCACGTCTACTCACCCAGTACCCGTAGTACTTTTGGGCCACAGTTAGAGCAAGGTACAATTGCTTCGTGTATTTTATATTTCAGTATTAATTTTATTAAAATAATCGTGAATACACATAAAATTCCAGCCTAAATGGCTGGCATTCTCTATGGATCAAAAAACAAATAACTCCAATACAATGCTATCCCGGTTTTTCTCAAGTGTTTTTTCACCTACCCCCCTTACATTCAGTAGCTGGACTATAGATGTGAATAAACCATTATCCTTCCTATAAGCCACAATAGTATCAGCACGCTTCATACCGACACCAGTCAAAGCATTGGAAATAGTCTCTGTACTGGCAGTGTTAGTGTTTACAGTTGCAACTTGTTGTTCTGCTGCGAGCGTATTAGTATCTTCTGTTAGGGCTGTTGTCTGCCAAGCAGAGAATATAGCAACGAGGGAACGTAAAACGATTCAGGTAAAAAATTTTAACTGTTTAATATCGAACTACTTGTGCCAAAAGGCACTCGATTCCGTGCATAAACGGCACATAATGCGTCGCTGTTATTAATCTTGCGAAATTTCCCGGTTTATAGCAAGCAGTGTTTCAACTGGGTTGTCAGACTGAGTAATGGGGCGACCAATGACTAAGTAACTACTACCACTCTCCATTGCTTTCGTAGGGGTAACCACTCTACGCTGATCATCACCACCAGCCGATGCAGGGCGTATACCTGGGGTCACAAGAACAAAATCAGAACCAAGGGTCTGTCGTAGTCCAGCGGACTCCATTGCAGACGACACCACACCATCCATTCCGGAGGATTGAGCCAGAGTAGCCAATCGGCAAACCTGCTCTTCAGGCGTACAGTGCATGCCAATTTCTGCAAGATCCTCTTGCACAAAGCTTGTTAGAACGGTTACTGCAATCAACAACATATCGCTCCCGCACTGATCCAGCATGTTGCGAGAATCCTCCATCATCCGACGGCCACCAGAGGCATGTACATCTGTCATCCAAACACCTAAATCAGCGGCAACCTTCACGGCCCTTGATACCGTATTAGGAATATCATGAAATTTTAGATCAAGAAATACATCAAAACCTCTGTCCACTAAACCTTTAACAAATTTAGGACCAGCCAGGGTAAACAATTCTTTACCTACCTTCAGCTTACAGAGCCCAGGTGAGACGCTATCAACAAAGTGATTGGCGGCTGATGCACTGTTGTAATCCAGGGCAATAATAACGTTGGAGCTTTTATCGTTCATCTAGAGTTCTCTTTATCAAATTACCCAAAGGCTCTGATTGACAGCTGTTGTCACTCAATCTCAAACCCTTAAATAGGTTTAATGGTTACCCAACATTGTCATTGTGGGTATAGCCAGTGTAAATGAGTAGCCTTGAATCCACCTTTTAGGCACCCGTTCCGGGGTACATCTCAATCCAAACTCCCAACTGCTTAAGCAAACCATTTTGATCGTCCAGATTGTGGTAACAACGACGAACTCTTTCCAATACTTCCGAAAGGCGTCCTGGCTCCTGCGGAGGAACCAATCGATATCGTTTAAGTACTTGCTGGAAATTATGTGCACTCATTTACAAATCACTCCCCAGGATATTAGCGCTAGCCGAATTTTTATTAAATCATAAGGCCGCTTTAAGATGGCGCTGGACATCAAGATAGCCATTCTTCGCCATCCTCAGCTCAGCGAGCTCACAACAAAAGTGCGCCTGCTCAATAGCCAACGAATTATTGGCTCGACCAAGTACATTTTTCTGCATCATGCTTGCGGCACGAATGGCTTTTTCCCACTTTTGTTTGTCCCGGCAAATCTGTACAAGGTGGAACAAAGACTCTTACCTAAGATGATTAGCTGTGACTCCTACCAGATCAAAAAATAATCGCTCAGCGCGGTCCAGCAATCCGACTTTAATAAAATCTCGACTCAGCTAAAGGTGAGCCGGCCTAACTTGCTATTGGTTCAGGCTTGGGCGGAACAGCCGATTTTAGTGAACACGAATAGCTCTATCTACCTCTCCGCGTTGACGCATCAGGTTACCCAGCGCCAAATGTGTTTCCAATGTATGTGACGTGACGTCAACAGAACGTATGACTGTATCTATAGCCTGATCAGGCCGCTCATTGAGAAAGAAAGTCATTTCATGAAGATAGTAGCTCGCCAGCTCGCTAGTAAATTCTTTTATTGGAAGCCGAAAACCATAGGCACGTCCGGCAATTCATGCAGGTACGAGCAATAACACCAGAAAAATGCTGCGTAGCTCGGGCATAATTAAATGTCACTAATCCAGCTTTTCTGGACTACGTCCGTCAATCGTGGTTGCTTTAGATTTAATCAGCTGTTTCTTCAAGACATTGGCCCGATGCCTCAGTCTGACCAGAGCCGGAATACTGACAATCAGCCCAGTAATACAACCAATGGCAAATGAGGCCAACAATAATAGGCCACCAGGTAGAAGCCCCAGATCAAAACCAAACAATCGGAAAGCAACAGGCTCAGGATTATCAAACACAACCCATATACCTAACCAAACAGCAGCAAGGGCAACCAACAACCACAAAAACTTTTTTAATAGCTTCATAAAAAGTCCCCACAAAAAAACGGCAAGCCAAATGCTTTGCCGTTTATTGTAACCAAACTCATAACCTTTATCCGCGATTATCTAGATCAACTGGACCTCATCCATTAACAAGTCTGCTATTCACCCTTTCGCGGAGTTCTTTACCCGTCTTGAAATAGGGAACAGATTTACCGGACAGTTTCACAGATTCACCCGTTTTGGGGTTACGCCCCACACGTGGCGCACGGTAGTGAAGACAAAAGCTACCGAAACCTCTGATCTCAATACGGTCATTATTAACCAAAGATTGAGTCATCCGTTCTAAAATCATTTTCACAGAAAGCTCAACATCTTTCGGAGGAAGTTGATCCTGCTGTATAACGATATGGTCTATTAATTCTGATTTAGTCATAAGCATCTGATAATTATATAGATAGGGGTCATGTCTCCATTACCCCTATCTAAGCACTACTTGTCTTTCGTGTCCATCTGAGCTTTGATCAGATCACCAATTGTCGTTGGGGAAACACTATCCACCTCTGACTTTCGGTGCTCTTTAACCGCAGCTTTCTCTTCGGCAACGTCCTTGGATTTGATGGAAAGACTAATCGTGCGGTTCTTTCGATCCACATTGATAATTTTCGCCTCAACTTCGTCGCCAACTTTCATTACGTTACTAGCATCTTCTACCTTCTCACGTGAAATTTCTGACGCTTTCAATTGTCCTTCCACCTCGCCAAACAAGGTAATAATAGCGGCCTTCGCATCCACTTCTTTAACAATACCGGTGACAATCGTACCTTTATCATTTTCAGTCGTGTAGCTCGAGAAAGGATCGTCAGACAGCTGCTTCATACCCAAAGAGATACGCTCTCTTTCTGGATCGATAGACAGGATAACTGTCTCCACTTCATCACCTTTCTTGAAATTATGAACGGCTTCTTCGCCAGTCTCCTTCCAGGAAATATCAGAGAGGTGCACCAATCCATCGATACCGCCGTTAAGGCCAATAAAGATACCGAAATCGGTAATAGATTTGATGTTACCTGTAATTTTCTCACCTTTAGCATGCTTAGTGCCAAATTCATCCCATGGGTTCATAAAGCACTGTTTGATACCCAAGGAGATACGACGACGTTCTTCGTCGATATCCAAAATCATCACTTCTACTTCGTCGCCCAGCTGGACAACTTTGGAAGGATGAATATTCTTATTGGTCCAATCCATTTCAGATACGTGAACCAAGCCTTCAACACCATCTTCCAGCTCTGCAAAACAGCCGTAGTCTGTTAGGTTAGTTACCGTAGCTTTGACGCGAGCACCTTCAGGGTAACGACCTGAAATACTTGCCCAGGGATCTTCACCCATTTGTTTCATGCCGAGAGATACGCGGCTACGCTCACGATCGAACTTCAGCACTTTGACATCAATCTCATCGCCAACATTCACAATTTCACTTGGATGCTTGATACGTTTCCAGGACATGTCCGTGATGTGCAACAGGCCATCAATACCACCCAAGTCAACAAAGGCGCCGTAGTCAGTGAGGTTCTTAACGATACCTTTAAGACTAATACCCTCTTCCAGTTTGGCCAGCAACTCGTCACGTTCTTCAGTGTTGACTTGCTCCATCACTGCACGGCGTGAGACCACAACGTTATTACGCTTTTGATCAAGCTTGATCACTTTAAATTCGAGAGGCTTGTTTTCCAGATGAGCAGTGTCGCGAATTGGTCGTACATCTACCAGAGAGCCTGGAAGGAAGGCACGAAGGCCGTTCACATCAACAGTAAAGCCACCTTTGACTTTTCCACTGATAATACCGATAACCACTTCTTCAGCAGTGTGGGCCGCTTCAAGCTCAATCCAGGATTCAGCACGACGTGCTTTTTCACGGGAAAGGCGAGTGGCACCAAAACCATCTTCAACCGCTTCAAGAGAGACTTGTACTTCGTCACCGATTTCGAGGCTTAAGTTACCGTTGTCATCATAAAATTCATTTTTGGCAATGACGCCTTCGGATTTCAATCCAGCGTGGACAGTTACCCAGTCTTTATCAATATCAATGACAACACCGGTAACAATAGCACCGGTCTTCAGTTCAACGGTTTTTAAACTTTCTTCGAATAATTCTGCAAAGCTTTCGCTCATGGAGATGTACCTGTAGGAATATGAGTCTGAATATCTTAAGTCTTAGCCTTTAAGCCATCGAGAATTAAGTTATTGACTCTTCAACCGCATTACCAGTTATGCGGGCTATTAATTTAAGGTTATGCGGCACATTTTCTGGCTCGATACAGCGTAACCCCGTTTTATTGCTACGGTTGGATACCATTTTTGATGGCAATTTCCAGACCTAAGTGCAACACCTCTTCAATGGTCATTCGGGAGCTATCCAAAACTACAGCATTATCAGCTGGAACCAGTGGAGAGACTGTGCGGTTTATATCCCGCTTATCCCGTTTCTGAACCTGTTCAACGAGGGCGGCAAGGCTAACACTCTCCCCTTTATCTATCAACTGCTTATGGCGTCTTTCAGCTCGGTTCTCAGGGGAGGCCGTAAGAAATATTTTGGCATCCGCATTGGGAAAGACCACTGTCCCCATATCGCGACCATCAGCTACCAAACCCGGCGCCACAGCAAAGGCTCTCTGGCGCTGCAGTAAGGCAGCACGAACCTCTGGATATGCAGCTACAAGAGAAGCCTCAGAACCCACCATTTCATTGCGAATAAGCAATGAAACATTTTCTCCCTCCAGTATTACTTTAGAGGGAGAGCCATCTTTATTCATAGTAAAGGAGATATCCATATGAGCAGCCAAAACCGCTAGCGACTCTACATTATCCAGAGCCACGCCATGTCGTTTAGCGGCAAGTGCTAGCAAGCGATACAGCGCACCGCTATCAAGGTAATGAAATCCTAGTTTGATCGCCAATAATTGACAAATCGTACCCTTACCTGAACCACTGGGGCCATCAATCGTAATAACGGGAATTTTCTTGTCATTCATCGTGTTTCCTCGACTATCTTCAACCCAGAGTGATTGGCCAGAGCCACAAAACCAGGAAATGATGTCACCACATTGTTACAGTTTCTAATTAGAATTTCGTTTCGAGCCCTGAGAGCTGCCACAGCAAACGACATGGCAATCCGATGGTCGCCCAAGCTATCAACCTCACCACCACCTATGGGGCCACCCTGGATCACAATACCATCGGGTGTAGGACAAGCATCTACACCTAATCTCTGCAAACCATCTGCCATTGCCAGGATACGGTCGCTTTCCTTTACACGCAGCTCTTCGGCACCAGAGAGAACCGTTTTACCTTCCGCACATGCTGCCGCCACAAATAGTGCCGGAAATTCATCAATCGCCAGCGGTACCTGATCTACGGGAATACCAATGCCCTTTAAGGGTGCGTAGCGTACCCGGATATCAGCCACGGGCTCTCCCCCCACCTCACTGTGGTTAGATAATTCAATGTCGGCACCCATCATTTGTAGAATGTTGATCACACCAATACGGGTAGGATTGATGCCCACGTGAGGCAACATAATATCCGACCCAGGAGCAATCGTTGCTGCCACCAGATAGAATGCGGCAGAAGAAATATCAGCGGGTACATCAATAGAGGTTGCCGTGAGTAGCCCCCCACTCTTTAGCTCTACCTTAGCACCATGGCGGCTCACCGGATAACCAAAGCCAGCCAGCATACGTTCCGTGTGATCACGTGTCGGTGCCGGCTCGGCAACAGATGTCATCCCGTCAGCATATAATCCCGCCAATAACACGCAAGACTTTACCTGAGCACTCGCCATTGGCAATAGGTAATCTATGCCCTTAAGCGACTGACCGCCTTTAATCCGCAACGGCGGCCTACCGTCCTCCTCTGTCTCAATCACAGCCCCCATTTCACGTAACGGCGATGCAACACGCTCCATAGGCCGAGTTGAAAGCGACTCATCACCTGTCAACTCTACATCGAAAGGCTGGGCCGCCAATAATCCCGACAACAACCTCATAGAGGTCCCTGAGTTACCGAGATAAAGTGATCCTACAGGTTCTTTTAACCCATTAAGCCCCACCCCATGGATAACTATCCGACCATCATCTGGACCTTCAATCACCACTCCCATATCACGAAATGCTTGCAGTGTAGAAAGACTATCTTCACCCTCCAGAAAACCCGTGACTTCGGTGATACCTTGAGCAATGGAACCTAGGATAATGGATCGATGGGAAATGGATTTATCACCGGGAATACGGATCTGACCGGAGACACTACCACCGGGTACTACTCTATAATCGATTGTTTGTGTCATGGGCTTTAGATAGGCCTTATTATCGAGCATTTTAGAAAAATGATTTCTGGCTTCTCGCGCGCGAGTAAATACGCCGAGCAAATATTTTCCGTCTCCAGCTGTTATCGCCTGCTTTAAACGATCAACATGATCTGTAAGTTTTTCCAACACGGACAGTACAGCCTCATCATTAGCCATCACAATATCGTGCCACATCACGGGGTCACTGGCCGCAATACGAGTGAAATCCCTGAAGCCACCCGCTGCATAACGGAATATCTCACGGTTTTCACGCATACTCGATAGCGTATCTACCAATGTATAAGCCAGCATGTGGGGTAGATGGCTGGTAGCCGCCAGTACTTCATCGTGCTCCGCCACTGACATTTCACTAACCACAGCACCAGCACCTCCCCAAAGGCTATAAACCCGCAGAAGGTGGTCACTGCCCGTCTCTGGTAATGGCGTTAAAATCACGCGGTGGTCATCAAACAGTTCGGGATTAACGGCATCCACACCACTCTTTTCAGATCCCGCGATAGGGTGTCCCGGTACAAACTGGGACGGAATATCTCCGTAGATCTCTTTAAGCGCCTTCACCACACTACCTTTGACGCTGGCAACATCGGTAATGGTCACAGACTGAGACAGAATTGGCTGTAATTGACTAATAATCAATGGAACGGTGAGTGTTGGCACACCGATAACCACAAGATCACCTTCCCCCAATTCCCTAGCCACATCCTCAATACGATCAACAACTCGATCCACTACGCCGGCTTTCATTGCCTTTTCTAGTGTTTCTGGGCTCCGGGAATAACCAATCACCTCTTGGCAGAGTCCCCTATCCCGCGCAACTTTGGCCAAACTGCCACCTATCAAGCCAAGGCCAACAACTAGTAGACGATTGATTTTTCCAGACATCAGGTGCCCCCCCGTTCCGATAACAATTGCCTAAGCGTATCCAAAAACCGCTGATTCTCTTCTGGCAACCCAATAGATACGCGCAAATGATTTGGCATACCGTAAAGGCCAATGGGCCGAACAATGACTCCAAGTTGCAACAACGCTTGATAAAGCACTTGGATATTGCCAGGGATCTCTACCGCAATGAAATTTCCAACAGAGGGTATAAAGTCGAGCCCCATTTGACTAAATCCAGAGGTCAGCTGCTCGTAGCCTTTGCAGTTAATTTCAATACTTCGACCGAGGTAATCTTGATCATTCAGAACTGCAGCAGCAGCAGCTAAGGCCATACTATTAATATTAAAT
>JBLIJA010000063.1:0-10376 GCA_047635115.1 Porticoccus sp.
AACCAGACGTATTTGTAAACAACCATTCCCGTGCCATTTCGGTGATCGAAGCAACTGCTGGGTGCGGAGTCTTTCGTTCCACTGATATTGCGTAAAATTTTTCACGTACATCATTCGTCTGCCCAATAGATACTACGCCGTATTGCTTTTCCACTTCACCTGCAATGGCCGTGGGCGCAATAAAGACACCGGCTCCCGCTTGTCCAAATGCTTTCATTAGCGCGCTATCATCGAATTCACCAATGATCCTCGGGTGTATATGTAACCGTCCAAACCACTGTATCAAATAATTACGCACTACCGTCATTTCACCCGGGAGCAAGAACGCTATACCACTAAGGCTGTACGGAAAATTATTAACCAGTTTACTGGCCAGTTCAGGGGTTGCGAAAAAAGTGATACCACAATCGCCAAGTGAACGACTGAAACCAACCATACTCACATCCGGTGGTATAGGACCGTCAGCTATCACCAAATCGATGCGATGTACCGCTAGGTCATGTAACAATGAATTAATGGAACCTTCTTTGCAGACAATTCTGACGGGTTCTGGCATTTCCAATGCCGGGGCCAACAAACGGTATGCGATAGATTTTGGCACCACATCAGTCACACCTACATTAAAAATCAGGGATCGCTCATCAGGAAGACGACCTAGCACTTCCTTCAGCTCGTTCCCCAGAGAAAATATATCCTCAGCATAGCTCAACACCAGCTGCCCGGTTTCAGTCAGTTCAAGATTTCGACCAACACGGGAGAATAGGGCTTCGCCCATATATTCCTCCAAAAGGCTTAATTGCCCGCTGATGGTCTGGGGTGTTAGGTGTAAGCGTTCGCTGGCACGCGTAACACCTCCTGATTTTGCCACCACCCAAAAATAATGAAGATGTTTATAGTTAATCATAAGCACACGATAGTTCGGTTAATACGAATAGTATTTAAATTATATTCGACTTTTCCTTAAGTTTAAATCAATCTAGCCTAACCTCATCTAAAAACTACTAGAAAAAATGGGAAGAAGATGATGAAAACAGAAATTCAAGTAGATAACTTTAAATTGACAAATGATCTGGAAGACTACGTAAAACTTTCCCTAGGATTTGACGATAGCGGAAAATATGATCGAGTAAACCATGTACTGGTAAAGCTATCTGGAGCCGAAGACGAGAAAGGTGTCGCACACAATAACTGTCTTATTCAAGTAGGACTTGAGGGAATATCAACGACGGTAGAAGTTCAAAATACGGAAGAGGACATGCACTACGCTATTGACCTTGCCGCCAAACGTGCACGTAAAACGGCCGAACTTTGGATGAGACGCTACGCAGCATAAACGGCTTAGCCGTAATCAAACTAGGTAAAGATCTTTTTGGGTTACCCATAAGGCAGTCACTGCCTGCCAAGTAAATAAAAAAACCCGGCCTAGGCCGGGTTTTTCGTTTATGGCGGTGAGGGAGAACGCCACAAGTAATAATTCATAGGACAAGTAGTCCAATAAACAACTGTTAAATCCGGTATTTA
The DNA here is from genome assembly GCA_047635115.1 of Porticoccus sp. GTDB lineage: Bacteria > Pseudomonadota > Gammaproteobacteria > Pseudomonadales > Porticoccaceae > Porticoccus. Next base: position 1,522 of record JBLIJA010000063.1, read on the forward strand.
CAATATGTTATCTTTCCTATGCAGTCCTGCCTGCTCTATCATATCCTAAATATTTGACGGTCTCCCTGACGATTCAATTAAGACCGAGTTGTCAAACAACAATGTTCAGAAGCTGTTCAGATACCCTTAACCAATCCGGCTATCGCTAAAGCCAAGCCCATTGCTAAGAACTATAAATTGGCCAACCAGGGGAGGGGTACAAACCTATATCAACCTTGGCTAAGCCCTAATCTAGCAGCTCCCCGGTTAGGGACAAGACAGGGATGCCGGCGCGTAGCGACGGAGGGTGCCCTGTCGCCCGTCTGGTGACGTAGCGTTACCAAGAAAATATTTTTATATTTTTTCTCATAGAACTACACGGCTTACCTCTCCGATCCCGTCCTCCCTGCGGCCTCCGCTTCGCTGCGCCTTGGGGGACTTATCGAAGAGGTAAGCCTAAACCATACTTTTACTGGTTTTATGCAATACCGATACTCACCCGATAAGCTAATTCAGCACCCGATTTTCTAAACCAGTTATATCATGGCATCCTGTCGCTCAACATCACTCGCTTCAGACAACGCAAAGCCTCCAAGTAAATACTTCTATTGATCTTCTCCTACCGGGATACTAACGTCTCAGTAATCCAGATTTGTGACTATACAGAGCCGACATACTAACTCCTGGTTCCCAGGTTTTTGAAAAACACCCCACTTGAGTACAGCGGCAGTACTATTGGTTCATGGTTTAAAGTTGAAACCTACCCCCCCCTGACTGCTTCCCAGGAGTAGTGGCAATACCGCCACCTATGCTTCCCATGGAGTACTAAGCATGCGTCAAATGTTCCGCCATATATTCGTTTCTATAGCCACTTTCTTTGGCGCAATAGAACGTGGTGCCGATGCTATTGATAGCTAGGCCAAATGGGCTGATGCAGAAGCAGAAGCCTTTGAACAAGAATCTAACCTTGAACGTAAAGCGAACCTAACCAAGCTGGAAGTAAAACTCAAAGAGGTCGCTTAAGCCCTAGGCTCACCCTTATTGTGAGCCTTAGTTTTGTTACACATCTACACAACACATTAAAAGAATAGACAGCCCTCAAGAGACATAAAGATAGAGCTGGCGAAGCCATATGTAACTCTCCTGTTACACGACGCTTCGCGCATGGGTTGGACAACAAATACTAGGCATTTCGTGAGTGAGAGAAATCAATAAGATTTTCCACCCTAATACCTTAGCTAGTGTTCAAGCTAACTCCTGAAGGTAATTGATATGTATGCCACCCATGATATGTTTTTAATGGCCACGCCATCACCAGCTTTTATATATTCCGACGGTCAGCAAGCAATCATTCGGGAAGCTATTGGTATATTGGAAACCAGACTGAAAAAAACAGAGGCCTTCACCTGCCCCTCAGTAGTTAAAAACTTTTGCCCACTTCATCTCGGAGCCAAGAAGAATGAGTTCTTCTGCTGTCTTTTTCTGGATTCCCAGCATCGCTTGACCGTCTTTGAGCAGCTCTTTAGAGGAACGATCGATGGTGCTAGTGTTTATCTTAGGATTGTCGTTAGGCGATCTTTAGAACTGAATGCAGTGGCTGAAAGAATCCTTCAGAATTATTTATGCCAGGGTTCTCGATCACATAGTTGTTGACTCAACTGGCTCAACTGGCTCAACATCAATGGCAGAGGATGGTTTTCTGTAACGCCTTAGCACCGGATTCGGTGCTATTTTTTTGATTGCCACCGATAATAATGATGAATCAGGCTGAACATAAAACGAGATTATGCACAGTGCAGGCACTATCCGCTGGCGCTGAAAAATCTGTTCTATGTTAAATCTGATTTGGTCTCCATAATGCGCAGCCTGTATTCACACTCGCTGAACTTACCTAAAGAGCTAGCTACGCTTCGCCACAATTTTCTAGGGCTGGCAAGCAGATCTTCAATATCACGATGACTCAAATTGAAACGATGATAGAACCTAATTGCGTAGCTAATGATGCCGGGTGGAAACCGATGGCCTTTATAGGTATTCATCTCCGGATTATGTAGTGGCATAGTTAAGTTGTCAGTACCCTAGGGCGGCGGTCTACAAGAAGAAATCCATAGACTTTTGACCAGTCCTCCCCGTAGATATATCTCTGCCTAATTTTTGGGAGCAGAGCAGCTTAAGATGAATAATCTCATCCAAACAGTGGTGCTAACTTGAGGGGAGGGTCACTATAGACAGATAAGACACAATTGTAATACGACTTTTAATATGGGTGTAGGGGAGATTTTAGAAGTGTATTGAACACTGTAGGTAGCGAATCACATCAGGCCATAAACACTGATTACGAAGAGAGCAGCCCATGCAAAAATACGGAAAAAGACTGGTTTTTTCGTGTTTTTGCTGTCTCGGGTATTAGAAATTACAGTTTTCAATGCAGGTGGTTGCGACGTTCTTCCCATTCTATTAACCAGCCCTCAAACTCATCTGCCGGCATAGGTCGGGCAATAAAGTAACCTTGAGCCAAATCACAATCCATCTTTTGTAAATAAGTCCAATCGTCAATGTTTTCTACCCCTTCAGCCACGACCTTGATTCCCAATTGTTTTGCCATCTTCAGGCTTCCCTCGAAAATAGCATGAAGAGCAGTATCGTGGTATGCACCGTGAACGAAGCTCTTATCGATCTTGAGCTCGTCGAAAGGAATATCGCGGAGTTGAGCTAGTGACGAATGACCTGTACCGAAATCATCAATGGACAAGCCAATATTTTTAAGCCGAACACGGGTAAGTATTTCGATCACTGAGAGAGGATTGGCCATTAATCGACTTTCGGTCACCTCCAAGATCAAGCGCTTCGGGGAAACCCCTGCTACGTCCAAAGCTTGTGAAACCTGATCAGGAAATTGCAGGGACGAAAGATTCTTCACCGATATATTAACAGAAACATGCAAGTCTATAAGCTGAGCCTGCCATAAACGTAACTGCTCTATGGCGCCCGATAATACCTCGTTAGTCAGGTCATTGATGAGATTATGTGTTTCAGCCATGGCGACAAACTGATCCGGGTAGATCAACCCAGCATCTGGATGCTGCCAGCGCACCAGTGTTTCGACACCTACTATCTTACCTGTCTTAACCTGCGCCAGGGGCTGGTAATAATTTATCAGTTCCCCATTTTTGATAGCTTTCTGTAATTCATCGGGACTATACGACTTGGCAACATTTTTCGGCGAGGCCGTCGTTTTGGGTAAAATGTTATCTAATAACATCATCAATAGTTCCGGCAAAATTGGCTTCTGTAACACACCCAGTACGTTGATATTATGGGATTTGGCCAGTGTCTCCGCTGTGCCGAGAATTCTTTCGTCTTCACCACTGACCAGTATCAAACCACCCGCATATTCGATACCCGACAGATGGCGCAAAAACTCGATGCCGTCCATATTCGGCATCACTAAGTCGCACATGATCAGGTGAAAATTATCTGCATCACGCTCCAGAATAGACATCGCCTCTGTTCCACTCAGACAGAAAACTACATCGGAAAAACCTAGGTTATTGAGCTGATGTCCAAGTAGTTTGAGTACAAAATCTTCATCGTCGATCAAGAGTATTTTCAGAACATCATTCCTTTAACATTGAACTGACTGACCTATCTACTTTTTCGAATATACTATCAAATTGTGACATATGTGTTTCAAGAGATTTACGATTTTCTGCTCTGATGTCATTCTCCAGATCCGCACAGAGATCACCAAATATAATAGCTCCCAAAGATCGAGATGAGGATTTGAGTTTGTGTGCAGTATAGCCTAAGTGTTTTGAATTTCCCGCATAAAATGCATCTCGCAGCTCACTGGCGAGTTTTCGTGCTGAAATAAGGTAATCGCCGAGCAACTCTTGCAAGATTTCAGGGTCATCTCCGACCAGACCCTTTAGCACATTCAGGTCAACTATCATATTTGTGCTGGTGGCATCGCTCATGTTCACGGTTGGTAAGCTGCCCGATTCAACTTCAGCGGGCATCCACTTCTTCAGATTGGAGGCAAGATCTTTAAGCTGCATCGGCTTGGTCATGTATTCGTCCATGCCCGCCTCAATGGCGCGATGTATTTCGCCACGAAGCGCATTGGCCGTCAGGGCCAATATCGATATGTGCTGGCCTGTCGTCTCCTCACGTCGTATTATCTTGGTAAGTTCATAACCGTCAAGCTCTGGCATGTGTAGATCACAGAGTAGCAATGCATACCCACCCTTCCGCCATAGATTTAGGGCTTCCTGACCATCTCTGGCCATGTCCGCTCTAAAACCGAGCAAAGCAAGCTGGCGTAAAATTACTTTTTGATTTATGTCATCATCTTCTGCGACAAGGATCAGTCTGCCTGCGGCACGGGCCTCGGCGATCGTGGTGAGGATGGGTGCTGTCGGCATATCTTGTATCGACTCCGCCTCCATCTCACCATAAAATATTTCGAGTGATGCCTCGCTCGCCGCAGCAGCGATGGCCCGTAACAGTAAATCTATTCGCGAGGTATTACCACCGACTGCCAGCACATTCGGTGCTGCCATATGGGCATGCTGAAGCTGACCATAAGTAATCAAAACATGAGTCAGGTCAATTTGCATGGGAAAAATATTGTGAAGTTCATTAATCGAGCCTGTTATATTATTTTTATTCTCGGTAGAAATGACAATTGGCTTACTAAGCTCACAGGCCTGTCGTGAAGCGTCAGCCAGATTGTCGACAAGATAGGTGTTTGCGCCAGCATACTGCAGATATGAAAGCAGACCCTTCATATTATTATTGGCGCCCGAAACCATAATACAGTTAAGCCCAGAAAGGTCACGTAGCGCACGATGCTCATAATTTTCAACGATTTCTAGAGGTAATGTCACAATAAATTGGCTGCCAGCGTCCGGGACGCTCTCCACTGCAATATTGCCATGCATCAGCTGTACAATTCGATGGGTAATAGCAAGCCCCAGACCGGTGCCGCCGAAACGGCGTGTAGTGGAGGTCTCTGCTTGATGGAACAAAGTAAACAAGTTCGACATGGTCTCGTCTGTCATACCAATACCATTGTCGCTAATCATAAAATTGAGTCGGCGCGGTTCAACATATTCGATCTCGACTCGAACTGATACCTGACCAGGCCCATCCGCATCACCATCACGATCACGATCACTAAATTTTATGGCATTGCCGATAAGATTAAAGAGTACCTGTTGTAGGCGAATTGAGTCAGACCATATTTTAGCGGGCACCCGCGGGTCGACAAATACTGACAGTTCCACGCCTTTATTGGCAGCAACCGGTTTCAGCGAACTATAGATAATCTCAACTACATCCGACACAGAAACTTGTGCGTGCTCAAGCTCTAGCTTGCCGGCCTCGATCTTGGAAAAATCCAAAATGTCGTCAATCAGTCGTAACAGCAAAAATGCCGAGTCGCGAATCGTCTTGACGGCGTCAGCCTGATCAGCTGTCATCTCGCTATGTGACAGCACCTCGGCCATACCGACAACACCGTTCATAGGTGTACGGATTTCGTGGCTCATGGCTGCCAGAAAGACCGACTTTGCACGGTTGGCGTCTTCAGCCGCCAACTTGGCACGTTCAAGCTGTTCGTTAATATCACGCAATGCGACAGTACGTTCATTTACTCGCTGTGCCAGCTGCTCCCGTTCCTTCTCAATCACCATAGTGACAGCCTTGAGGTCGCTCGCGGATTTTTTCAATGCCTCATTTTGGAAGGCAAGCTCTTTATTGGCGATGAGCAGCTCATCCGCTTGTTTTTCTTTCTCTTCCTTGGCGATGGCCAGCTCAGCCTCTCGTTTTTCTTTTTCTTTCTTGGCGATAATCAGTTCTTTGTTGGCAATGACTAATTCATCAGCCCGTTTTTTCTTCTGTTCGTATTGGTTGGCAATCTCTTTGTTGGCCATGACTAAGCTATGCCGCTGCGCCTCACCCATGGCAATCTCGAGTGATTGCTTGTGACTATTTAATTCGAGAAATACCTTCACTTTGGAAATCAGGACTTTGGGGTCGTAAGGTTTGACGATGTAATCCACTGCCCCCAGGTCATTCCCTAGACGTATATTCTCATCATTGGAAAAGACAGCGGTAAAAAAAATGATAGGTAGGCTATGGGTTTTCTGATCACCGCGCAGAAATTCCGCCAACACGAAACCGTCCTCCGGAATTTGAATATCCAGAATGGCCACGGCGAAGTCATCATGCAGGGCAGCGACCAAAGCCTCCTGGCCGCTGGAAGCCTTTATCAGTTCGGCATCCGTCTGATTGAGCGTGGTTTCTAGTGCCAGCAGATTAGCGGCATGATCACTTACGACTAGTATTTTTTGTACAGTATCCACGCATAACCTCTTAATCAGATAAGCTAGCCTAACCTCAAAGCACCATTAGCCTGACCTCCGACTCTTAATGCTATCCGTGCATGACTCTAGTTAATAATGTGCTAAATCATTACCGATGTACATAAGTGGTCTTCTGATAACGCACCGACTGGAGCCAGCGAGATGACATCAAAGTCGAGTTGAAGGTCAGCCTGATTCTGGTTTTAGCAAAACACGGCTACCTACCTGTGGACAGGCATGAAGTCTACAGAAACGCGGGGCATATTTGAGCAGGCAGAGAATTTTAAGACGCACCAGAGTCTGATGCAGACTTAATCGCATTTGGCAGCGCAAGTCTAAGGTGAAAAATTGATTTGACGGCTTTGATGGCGGCTCCTTAATCGACAGACACAAAAAAAGGCCTTGATTAACAAGGCCTTTTTTATTGCTTATGGCGGTGAGGGAGGGATTCGAACCCTCGATAGGGTATAAGCCTATACACCCTTAGCAGGGGCGCGCCTTCAGCCGCTCGGCCACCTCACCAGTTCATTATTTATCTTATATATTTCAAGGTAACAGCTTTCTGAGACCACCATGAAAGGAGACGGCATAATAACATATCATTTGAAAAATCAAAGAGGATTCGGGCTACTCTGGCGCTTCATTTTCCGACTGAATTCGCTGATAAATCTCCTCCCTGTGAACAGACACCTCCTTTGGTGCATCAATGCCTATACGAACTTGATTTCCTTTAACCCCTAATACGGTAACACTAACATCGTCACCAATAATCAGGGTTTCTCCTACACGTCGCGTGAGAATTAACATAATTGAACTCCTATACACTGCCAAATTATCAGTGATAATACTGATATCCTGTTTTCCCCTTGCTTTTATTATTTTAGTATAACCAAGTCACCATAGGCCTAAAAAGTCTGAAACCGGCCTTACGTAGGTGAACTATACCAATCATTCCATATCAGGGGAAATAGGCGAGCTTTTCTCACTCTGTCTTATCTCGCTCCTCCAGCTCAAATGCACTGTGGAGGGCTCGAACGGCCAACTCCAGATAACGCTCATCAATCACAACGGTGATTTTGATCTCTGAGGTACTGATCATCTGAATGTTAATATTGTCGTTGGCTAGGGCTTCAAACATGGTGGCTGCCACACCCGCATGGGAGCGCATTCCCACGCCGACTAACGCCAGCTTGGCAATACCCGCATCCGCTTCAACTGTTGTCGCACCCAGCTCTTTGCCTACCGTTTCCAGCACATCCTTTGCCTTAGCCAATTCATTGCGGTGAACGGTGAAGGTCAGAGAAGCTGTATTATCTTGAGCCACATTCTGAACGATGACATCTACTTCAATATTTGCCCGCCCTACGGCTCCCAGCACCCTGGATGCGATACCAGGAACATCAGGAATACCACGAATGGTGAGCTTGGCCTCATCACGGTTAAAGGCGATACCAGAAACAACCGGTTTTTCCATCTCGTTATCATCCTCTAGTGTAATCAATGTACCGGGGCCATCTTCAAAACTGGATAGCACCCTTAGTGGAACCTTGTATTTTCCAGCAAACTCAACAGCACGAATCTGTAATACTTTGGAGCCTTGGCTGGCCATTTCTAGCATTTCCTCAAAGGTAATGCGATCTAGGCGACGAGCACCTGAAACCATGCGAGGATCGGTTGTGTATACGCCATCTACATCAGTGTAAATCTGGCATTCATCGGCTTTTAACGCCGCGGCCAATGCCACTGCTGTCGTATCAGAACCACCGCGCCCAAGCGTCGTAATATTGCCCTGCTCATCAGCACCCTGAAAACCGGCAACAACCACAACTCTACCTGCATACAAGTCTTCCTGCATTCGGTGGGCATCAATATCTTGAATGCGAGCCTTAGAGTGCGCGCTATCGGTAAGAATACGAACCTGGCTACCCGTATAAGAACGGGCATCACAGCTCCGCTTATGTAATGCCATGCTTAGCAGCGCAATAGTCACCTGCTCACCGGTCGATAGCAGTACATCCATCTCACGAGGGCTTGGCTCCTCATGGATATCCCAGGCCAGTGATATCAATCGATTAGTTTCACCACTCATGGCCGAAACAACGACAACCACATCATCACCACGATTACGAAAGCCCGCAATTTTGTCGGCAACGGCCTCAATTCGGTCGATGGTTCCAACCGAGGTACCACCATATTTTTGAACGATTAAACTCATGAACTTTTTAGACTCAAAAATATTATTAAAGAATAACTTGCCTACTTCCCAAGCCGAAGACAACCTAAATACAAACCTAAAAGTGGCTGACAATTAAACACCAAATGACATTTAAAGTTAAGAGCACCCAGTCAAGGCTAAAGGGGTTACATCTCTTTTAGCTATTGACCGCCAAGCTTTTGCTCCACCCAATCACATACTGCATCAATGGCGGCGGGCAGTGCAGCGATATCAGTACCACCACCCTGAGCCATATCAGGACGACCGCCACCTTTACCGCCCAGCGGTAAAGG
>JBLIJA010000064.1:0-10358 GCA_047635115.1 Porticoccus sp.
TTTAAAGACTTTATTAGCAATCTTTGGAGAAACAGTAAAATTGTAGAAATTCGACTTAACGATGAGCTGGTTGCTGCTGGCGTGATCGATATTCTTGATGATGGGTTGTCAGCTATATATAGCTATTACTCACCTGATTACCCCAAAAGAAGTTTGGGTACCTATACTATTTTGGCTCAAGTCATGTTGGCAAAGCAGATGAAGCTACCTTATGTTTATTTGGGATATTGGATAAAAAATAGCCGAAAAATGGCCTACAAAGTCAACTTCCAACCGGTGGAGCTACTGATAGAGGGGGAATGGGTTGAGTCTAATTGACATTACCTCGTTTTCAGGCAGAATGCGCCACGGTCTAGGTTAATGCGGTTTGGAGAAAATAAGAGTTATGGCAAAAGAAGAACAAATTGAGATGGAAGGCGAAGTGATTGATACGCTTCCTAACACCACCTTCCGCGTCAAACTGGAAAATGGACATGTTGTCACTGCACACATCTCTGGAAAAATGCGTAAAAATTACATTCGTATTTTGACGGGTGATAAAGTGAAGGTTGAATTGACGCCCTACGACCTAACCAAAGGCCGTATTACCTATCGCGCTAGGTAATCACCGAAAATCCCATTCAGGCAGTTTCGGTTTCGGTCTCTACCAACAACTCTCCATCTGACACAGAAACCCGAACTACTCCCCCGTTTGCCAGCTCGCCAAACAAGACCTCTTCAGCTAGAATTTTCTTGATTTTTTCTTGAATCAATCTCTCAATTGGACGGGCACCCATTTTTTCATCGTAACCATTTACTGCTAGCCAGTCTCTTGCCTCATCGTCAACCTGAAGCGCTACTTGTTTTTCATCGAGCTGTTGCTGTAGCTGTGTTAAAAATTTGTCTACCACCGTATGAATAACGTTACCCTCCAGAGACTTGAACTGAATAACGCCATCCAGCCGGTTTCTGAATTCAGGTGTAAATACATTTTTAATGGCCTCCATACCATCGGCCTTGTTATCCTGTGTGGTAAAACCAATAGAGGTGCGGCTCATTTCTTGGGAACCAGCATTGGTCGTCATAATCAGGATGACGTTTCTAAAATCTGCTTTGCGCCCATTGTTATCAGTCAGCGTCCCATGATCCATGACCTGTAATAATAAATTGAAAACTTCAGGGTGGGCTTTCTCTATTTCATCAAGAAGAACCACTGAATGAGGACTCTTGGTAACAGCATCTGTTAACAGACCACCTTGGTCAAAGCCGACATAACCTGGAGGCGCACCAATCAAACGTGAAACGGTGTGTCGCTCCATATACTCAGACATATCAAACCGCAGCAGTTCGATACCCATGATCTCAGATAATTGTTTGGAAACCTCGGTTTTACCAACCCCTGTGGGGCCAGCAAACAGGAATGATCCAATAGGTTTATCTCCCTCTCGCAAGCCCGCTCGCGCCAATTTTATGGCGGAAGACAGCACAGAAATAGTTTGCTCTTGACCAAATACAACCATCTTAAGCTTGTCGGATAAACCTCTTAGCTGCTCTTTGTCTGAAGAGGACACACTTTTTGGTGGGATGCGGGCAATTTTGGCCACAATGGCTTCCACTTCAGGTACGCCAATAATTTTTTTACGTTTTGATACGGGTAGTAATTGTTGATAGGCACCGGCTTCATCAATTATATCAATCGCTTTGTCTGGGAGAAAACGATCAGTGATATGGCGTGCCGACAGCTCAGCAGCTGATTTTAATGCGGCCTTTGAAAAGCGTAGCTGATGGTGATCTTCAAACCTTGATTTCAGGCCCTTCAGAATATCAATGGTCTCTTCGACCGTAGGTTCAGGTACGTCAACTTTCTGGAAGCGACGAGACAGTGCTCTATCTTTCTCAAAAATGCCTCGATACTCCTGATAGGTGGTAGACCCTATGCAGCGAATTTTCCCTGAAGTCAGCAAAGGTTTGAGTAAGTTAGATGCGTCCATTACACCGCCTGAAGCTGCACCAGCACCAATAATGGTATGAATTTCATCAATGAATAGAATAGCTCGGTCCTGCTCACGAAGTTCGGCAAGAACACCCTTGAAACGCTTTTCAAAATCACCACGGTATTTTGTACCAGCAAGTAAGTCTCCGAGATCCAATGCGTACACCACGGAGCCGCTCAGTACATCGGGAACCTTCTCTTCGACGATCATCTTGGCCAGCCCTTCCGCGATGGCCGTCTTGCCTACCCCGGCCTCTCCAACCAATAATGGGTTATTTTTACGACGACGAGCTAGAACTTGTGATACACGCTCAATTTCATGGCTTCTGCCCACCAACGGATCAATATAACCCTGGCGGGCTTGGTCGTTCAGATTCGTTGTGAATTGCTCTAACAGACTTTGGCCGGGAGCTTCGGCTTCTGTGATTGCTTCATCTTGATGCGTATCGCCATCATGCTGTTCTGACTGGTCAGCATATTTGGACACCCCATGTGAGATATAATTGACCACATCAATTCTGGCGACATTCTGTAACCTCAGGAAGTAGACGGCCTGACTCTCCTGTTCGCTATAGATAGCGACCAACACGTTGCCACCCTGCACTTCCTTGTTACCCGAAGACTGAACATGAAAAACTGCCCGTTGTAGCACACGCTGGAATCCAAGGGTGGGCTGGGTATCTTTACCTTCAAGTTCATCTGGAATAAGAGGTGTTGTCGATTCTATAAATTCATCCAGATCGCGCCTCAATACATTCAAATCGGTACCACAAGACCGCAGCACACTGATGGCTGACTCGTTATCGAGCAGTGCTAACAGCAAGTGCTCAACCGTCATAAATTCATGACGTTTGTCGCGGGCACCCTTGAATGCTTTGCTCAGTGTTAGTTCAAGCTCTTTACTTAACATACAACCACCTTTAAACCAGGATTACTTTTCATCATTTTCTGCGGGCTCTATTTCGCAGAGCAACGGGTGTTCGTTGTCTCTTGCATACTGATTCACTTGTGCTGCCTTCGTATCTGCAATGTCACGAGTGTAGACACCACAAACTGCTTTTCCTTCCGTATGGACTTTCAACATAATCCGTGTCGCTATTTCACGGTTCATACTAAAAAATATCTCCAGTAGCTCAACCACAAATTCCATCGGCGTATAGTCATCGTTGAAGATGAGAACCTTAAACATAGGCGGCCTTTTTAGGTGTGGCCTGACTTCTTCGACAACTTCGGTACTGTCATGTTGCCACGTCTGATCATCACCTTTACTGCTAAGACTAATATTCAACCTAATATCCATACATGCACACTAAAATATTTTAACCTTTCTTACCTCCTATTTTAATAGTATTCACACGCTTGTGTGCACTTTTTCAACGACTCCTCATCCTTGACTTATCACCCTAATAGATATAGAAATATAAGTTCGATTAAAATTGTTTGATCTCAATGGCTCTCCATTAATGTAATAACTATCAGTATTAAGCTGGATTGTTTTTAATAATTAAACTGTCTGGTAAGAGGTTTGTAATATGCACACAGGAACTGTTAAGTGGTTTAACAATGACAAGGGATATGGGTTTATCCTCTCATCAGACGGTACTACTGATATATTTGCTCATTATTCTGCCATCACTATGGCAGGTTATAAAACACTAAAAGCCGGTCAGGGAGTTACTTATGACTTGGTTGAAGGTGAAAAAGGCCTACATGCCACTAATATTGCAACTCTTGATGCCGGCATTACTCAGCATGACGATCTTCCAGCCGCTCCTCCTGACATGGAAGGCGATAATATTATTAGTGACCAGTGAGTCACAAAAACCCCTACCATGCCATTCAACGAGGGTTTTGGTTCTGGGAAGATGCTGTACCAAATTCAGTGTCAGCTTATTTGTTACGCTAGTTGTTACTCCATGCCTACTTTGAGGGATGGATATGGTTTTTGTGACGGTTAGTCACTCAACGTCCTTCTTTGAATATGTGCACTCAATTATCACTTTGATCTAGAGCGTATTGCCCACCGAAGACATAATTTTAATAGCCCCAGGGTATGGCCTGTATACTAAAGATTGCTCACTAATGCGTAACGGAGTTCATGGCAAGTCTAGTACTATTTAACAAGCCTTACGGCGTTTTAAGCCAGTTTTTAGACCACGATGGCCACCCTGGCTTGAAACAATACGTGAGCATTCCAGATATTTATCCCCTGGGTAGACTTGACCGTGATTCCGAAGGATTATTGCTGTTGTCTGATGATGGTCAACTACAGGCACGGGTTGCTGACCCAAAATTCAAGATGGAAAAAACCTATTTAGTGCAGCTTGATGGTGAGGTGACAGGCTCTGCATTAGATAGTTTGGCTCGGGGTATTAAGCTTAAGGATGGCATGACCAGGCTAGCAAGTGTTAAGAAAATATGCCCACCAGTGTTATGGCCAAGAAATCCGCCAATCAGACATCGTATGCAGCAACCTACAAGCTGGATAGAGTTGATGATTAGCGAAGGGCGTAATCGACAAGTAAGGCGAATGACGGCTGCGGTTGGCTTTCCCACCCTGCGACTGATTCGTAGTGCGATTGGGCCTTGGCAGTTGGGTGAACTTGGGCCCGGGGAGTATTGCCAGGAAATGGTTAATTTGCCCCACCAACAGAAATACAGTTCGGTGCGACAAGCCCGAAACGCTTCAAGGAAAACCAGAGTTGCCCGATAAAATTCACCTGACGGTTGCTACCTTTATTGAGCGTGAGAATCATTTTCTCTTGGTGAGGGGAATTCGTGATGGGCGTGAGGTTTTAAATCAGCTATCTGGTCATGTTGAGCTAGGTGAAATTGTGGTTGATACCGCTATTAGAGAAACCCTTGAAGAGACTGCATGCCATATTAAGCCCGCTGGTGCAATCAGTTTTAGTTCCTATAAGACGGCGACCAATGACGTGACTCATTATCGACGGGCCCTCGCTGAAGGGGCTGTTGAATTTGACGATCCTGCTACGATGGATAGTGATATTGAAGAGGCTGTTGACGATTACCGTGCAAAGGTCATTTATCCATTGGATTTGCTAAAAACACATCGGTAGAATCCGCTCCCTAGTAAACTTTTGTCAGTTTCTTTTTGATAGTGTGCCGCATTTAGTAACATTCCCTACTACAACTAACATGATGAGTTCTATGTCGAGTCCAAAAAAAGTCATTGTCGGTATGTCTGGCGGTGTTGATTCATCTGTCACAGCCTTGTTGCTACAACAGCAAGGATATGTAGTGGAAGGCTTGTTCATGAAGAATTGGGATGAGGATGATGGCACTGACTATTGCACGGCGAGAGAAGATCTTAGTGATGCACAGGCAGTAGCAGGCACACTTGGTATACCCCTTCACATGGCCAATTTTGCAGCGGAATACTGGGACAATGTCTTTGAATACTTTCTTGATGAGTACAGAGCTGGCCGCACACCCAATCCTGATATTCTCTGTAATAGAGAAATTAAGTTTAAGGTGTTTCTTGACTATGCTCAGGTTCTGGGTGCTGACTGCATTGCCACCGGTCACTATGTTCGACGACAGGACTGTGATGGACGCACACACTTATTAAAGGGAATCGACAATAATAAAGATCAGAGTTATTTTCTCCACGCTGTTGATGAGGGTGCCTTTAGTGAGACGCTGTTCCCTATTGGTGAAATGGAAAAGCCGGAAGTAAGAGCCCTTGCTGAGCAGCATGGACTTATCACGGCAAAAAAGAAGGATTCAACGGGGATATGTTTCATTGGAGAAAGGCGCTTTAAGGACTTTCTGGAACAGTACCTTCCTGCTCATCCAGGTAATATTGAAACCCCTGATGGTGATCTGATTGGTCAACATAATGGGCTTATGTATCATACATTAGGCCAGCGTCAGGGCTTGGGTATAGGTGGTCGCAAGGGTGCGGAAGAAGTACCGTGGTATGTCGTAGCAAAGGACATGCACCGCAATGTCCTGGTTGCTGTCCAGGGTACTGATAATCCATTATTATTTACTGACAAGCTCTATACATCTCAGCTTCACTGGATCAATGACGAGCCGACGTTGAATACACAAACATTTCGTTGTACGGCAAAAACCCGCTACCGTCAGCCAGACCAGTTATGCTCTTTGGTTAAAAGCGAAAATGGCTATGTGGTCACATTTGAAGAACCTCAGCGTGCGGTGACACCAGGGCAATCAGTGGTACTGTATCAGGGAGAGCTATGTCTAGGTGGAGGTGTTATTGAACGATCATGGAATGAGCCAGAGTAAGCGATGCTAAACAATCCCACACGTGATCAAGTGATTGCATTGGCTGGTATATTTCAGGCATGCCAGCTGGTGGAGACGCTAGCCAAAAATGGTTCTGTCCCATCAGATCGCTTTAATATCTGTATTGATAGCCTGTTTCAGAAAAATTCGGAAAGTACTGATGCGGTCTTTGGTTCAGTTGAACACCTGCAATTGGGTATCGAATCTATGCAGGAACTGATTAGGCTGCAGTCTGGGGGAAAGCCGTCAGACACCTTGCGGTATGTTGTCGGCGTGATACACCTGTCAAAGAAGCTGCGTCAGAATAAGGCGATGTTAAATCAAATTGGCGAAAAATTGGAGCAGGCTTCTCGTCAGGCAGAATATTTCTCAACCAGTCATACCAATGTTATTGCCAACTTAGCTCAGGTGTATCAAGACACCATTAGTACCTTTCGGCATCGAATTCAGGTCAACGGTTATGCTGATCATCTCCAACAGGAAAGCATTGCTCAGCGAATCCGTTGCCTGCTGTTTGCCGGTATTCGTGCTGCAATATTTTGGCATCAGCTGGGAGGACGGCGGCGTCACCTGATCCTCAACCGGAAAGATATCCTCGAACAGCTGCGAGATGTGAGGGTGAGTCATTAATATCTCAGTTTGTTTTCCTGGTATTAGGCATAATTTCCACCTGAAAAATGCCGGTAATTACGGTAGAATTTGCGCGACTATCAAGTCAGCGCTATCAACCCTACTCTCAACCGATTTTTAACGGATTAATTCTCATCAGATTTCGGAATGAACCATGAAGCTCTCCAGTTTGACAGCAGTATCCCCCATCGATGGCCGCTACGGCAGTAAAACCGCTGATCTTCGTTCAGCCTTTAGTGAGTTTGGCCTCATCAAGAATCGTGTGCTGGTAGAGATTCGCTGGTTACAGTATTTAGCTTCACACCCAGAGTTGTCCGAGGTTGGGCCTCTTTCGTCTGAGTCCAATGCAGTCTTGAATAGCCTAGTTGACCGCTTTAGTGAGAAAGATGCTGAACGTATCAAAGAAATCGAGCGTACAACAAATCATGACGTCAAGGCGGTTGAATACTTTATAAAGGAAAGTATTGCTGATGTCCCTGAGTTGAGTGACATCAAAGAATTTGTACACTTTGCCTGTACCTCTGAAGATATTAACAACCTCTCTCATGCGTTAATGCTCAAGGAAGGTCGAGACCTGGTGCTGCTACCTCAGGCTGAAGAGATCTCAGGTCAAATGGCGATAATGGCAAAAGCCTATGCAGATGTGCCTATGCTCTCCCGCACTCATGGCCAGACAGCCTCGCCGACCACCGTGGGTAAGGAGTTTGCGAATGTGACCTATCGTCTAAATCGCCAAATTAAGCAAATTCGACAAGTGACATTGATGGGTAAAATTAATGGTGCAGTGGGTAATTACAACGCGCACCTGTCTGCATACCCTAATGTTGACTGGGCCGCCAATGCCGAGATATTTGTGACTAGTCTGGGGCTTAGTTTTAATCCTTACACCACGCAGATAGAACCTCACGATTATATTGCCGAGTTGTTTGATGCTATTGCTCGTTTCAATACTATCTTGATCGACTTTAATCGAGACATTTGGGGCTATATCTCTCTCGGTTATTTCAAACAAAAAACAGTGGCCGGTGAAGTGGGCTCTTCCACAATGCCACATAAAGTTAACCCCATTGATTTTGAAAACTCCGAAGGCAACCTTGGTATCGCTAATGCTGTATTCGGGCACTTGGCGCGAAAGCTACCTGTATCCCGGTGGCAACGTGACCTGACTGATTCCACGGTGCTCCGCAATATGGGGGTCGGTTTTGGGTACAGCTTGATTGCCTACCAATCAACCTTGAAAGGTATTAGTAAACTCGAACTCAATGGGGCGCGCCTTGCTGAAGATTTGGACAATACTTGGGAAGTTCTAGCCGAGCCCGTACAAACAGTGATGCGTCGTTACAACATACCTGAACCCTATGAAAAGCTGAAAGCGTTGACCCGAGGTCAGGGTATTACGAAGGACGCGCTGCTCAACTTTGTGGAAACCCTTGATATTCCCGAGGACGCTAAGGCGGAGCTCCGCTCTCTGACACCAGCGAGTTATATTGGTAATGCCGTGGAGCAGGCCAAGGCTATTTGATCTTATCGTGGCTTGTGCGCACATGCGGCAATTCAAATAACCTAAAGGCGTGTATAGATGTCAGACAACTTCCCTGTTCTAGGTAATATTTCAGCCGAAAAATTTCTTGCGGAATATTGGCAAAAAAAACCACTATTAATTCGTAATGCCCTACCCAATTTCGAATCGCCTCTAAGCCCCGACGAACTAGCGGGCTTGTCTCTTGAAGATGAGATCGAATCACGTATCGTTATCGAGGAAGGTGAAACGGGGCCTTGGCAGGCACTCCATGGCCCGTTTAACGAAGAGACCTTTAGTCAATTACCTGAAAAAAAATGGTCTTTACTGGTACAGGCCGTCGATTTATGGCTACCTGAAGTAAAGGCCTTACTAGATCATTTTACGTTTTTACCACCCTGGCGTCTCGATGATGTAATGGTGAGCTATGCACCTGAAGGTGGTAGCGTTGGCCCCCACTACGATTATTACGATGTGTTTTTACTTCAGGGGTTGGGCCAGCGTCGCTGGCAGATTGGACAGGCTTGTGATCAAGACTCTCCTCAACTCAAGGGCACCAGTCTGCGGATATTGCGAGACTTGGATGTCTCTGAGGACTGGGTTCTGAATCCCGGAGATATGTTGTATCTTCCCCCGCAAATTGCGCATTCAGGGGTTGCGCTGAATGACTGTATGACTTATTCCATCGGTTTTAGGGCACCTTCTGCCACTGATATGCTGGATGATTTAACCACTGAGTTGCTGTCTCAGGGACATTCAGTTTATTACAGTGATCCAGCATTAACCCTAGATATGGCGACAGAAAATATCGACCCGGCTTTTATTCAGCAGGTGAAATCATTGTTATCGAGCGTACTTGAGGATGAAGCGCTGCTTACTGATTGGTTTGCCCGATATATGACCGCACCGAAGTACCCTACTCTGGTTGATGAATCAGATGAGATTCGAATTGCCAAGGTAGATGGTCTTCAGTATGAAAATGGTGAGCCAGAAGCGTAACTATATCCCAAGGTTAGGCTTAGCTCACTTGACCGCAGCAGCTTCTCCGCCTGGCCACCTTGGATCAGTAGCACCAGAAAGATGGTCATCATCACTCGTTATGGCCTGAATTCGCCCCAACACATGGGGTTTGGTATCAATCTGATGTCCCATTTTCTTGAGTGCCATGATGGTATCTGGGCTGATACCTTTCTCAACCAGAACCATATCAGGCAACCACTGGTGGTGAATTCGCGGCGCGGCCGTTGCTTCAGCGATATTCATACCAAATTCAAGTCTATTGAGAATGTTTTGTAAAACCACCGTGATGATAGCACTCCCTCCGCTGCTGCCCGTAGCCATAATGGGTTTTCCGTTCTGCAAGACAAACGTCGGTGTCATGGATGATAGAGGGCGTTTGTTCGGTTCAATAGCATTGGCTTTACCTCCGGTCAACCCATGGGCATTAGGGACACCAGATTTAGCGGAGAAATCATCCATTTCATTGTTCAGAAGAAACCCAGCACCCGCTACAGAGATACCACTGCCATAGGAAAAATTCAGCGTGTAGGTATTACTAACCACATTGCCCTGACTATCCCAAACTGAAAAGTGGGTTGTTTGCGGGCTTTCTTGAGCGACAATTAATGCTGGTCGAATATCGGTTGAACGGGAAGACTTTCGTAAATGAATATTTTCACGCAACTGTTTTGCGTAGTTTTTATCCGTCAGAGCGGCAACAGGTACAGGATAGAAGTCGGGGTCCCCTAAGTATTGACTGCGATCAGCATAGGCCCTGCGCATGGTTTCTATCAGCCGGTGTAGATAGGCTGCGCTGTTGTGACCCAGATTAGCCACGTCCCAACCTTCCAGCACGTTCAGCATTTGAACTAAGTGGACGCCACCAGATGACGGCGGAGGCATAGACGCTATGACGTAGCCCCGATAAGTTCCCGTTATGGGTGTCCGTTCAATCACACGATA
>JBLIJA010000065.1:0-9987 GCA_047635115.1 Porticoccus sp.
GGTTACGGTAATGGAACATGGAGATATTCCAGCGACCGCCCAGCTTCTTCAGAAAGCCCATCAGCGCACCGGGGCGTTCAGGAAACTCAAAGCGATAAACTGCCTCGTCGGTAGCCTCAATAGCACAACCACCGACCATATGGCGGATATGCAATTTGGCAATTTCATTATCCGTCATATCCACTAAGGGGTATCCCTTTCCCTTAAGGTCCGTAACCAACTGATAGCGATCCTCATCAGACATCACTTGAATGCCCACAAAGATATGCGCCTGGGAGGGATCCCCCATGCGGTAATTAAATTCCGTGATACTGCGTTTGCTGAGCGAAGCACAGAACTTCTTAAAGCTGCCCGCTTTCTCAGGAATAGTGACGGCCAAAATAGCTTCACGCTTTTCACCAATTTCCGCACGCTCGGAAATATACCGGAGCCGATCAAAATTGATATTAGCACCACTATCAATGGCAAGCAGGGTCTGACCCTTCACGCCCTTGCGCTCTACATATTTTTTAAGGCCGGCCACACCCAGTGCGCCCGAGGGTTCACAAATAGAACGGGTATCGTCAAAGATATCTTTGATCGCTGCACTGATTTCATCCGCCGAAACGGTCACAACTTCGTCCACAGTATCTTTCAGTACCCGGAAGGTTTCCTTGCCGATCTGAGCCACAGCGGTGCCATCGGCAAAGATGCCCACATGTTTTAACCGTACCCGACGACCCGCCTCCATGGCTGCCGCCAAACAAGCCGCATCATCAGGCTCAACCGCAATGACCTTCACATCAGGACGTACATATTTGATGTAGGCCGCCATACCGGCACACAGACCACCGCCGCCAACGGGAATAAACACCGCATTGAGAGGGCCAGAGACCTGCCGCAAAATTTCCATGGCGATAGTTCCCTGACCGGCAATCACATCCGGATCATCAAAGGGATGAACATAAGTCATATCCTTTTCGACCACCAGTTTTTGTGCGTAATCCGAGGCCTCGTCGTAAGTATCTCCGCGCAACACCACTTTGGCGCCAAGGGCTTTCACTGCCGCCACTTTAATTTGTGGCGTGGTGCTGGGCATCACGATGGTGGCTTTAACCCCCATCTTTTGCGCCGACATCGCTAACCCTTGAGCATGGTTTCCTGCAGAGGCCGCGACGACGCCTTTGGCTAACTGCTCCTCACTCAGACACAGCATTTTGTTATACGCACCACGCAGTTTGAATGAAAAAACTGGCTGCAAGTCTTCCCGCTTCAGCAACACTTGGTTGCCAACACGTTCCGAGAGCTGGGCCGCCTTATCAATGGGTGTTTCCACCACCAAGTCATAGATGCGGGCATTGAGAATTCGTTTTACGTAGCTTTGGGGCATGTTTGTTCTAACTTATTTAATAGTGACAGAGACCCTTGTGTGAGCCGGAATGTTGTTCTTTGGCAAGGCAAAAATGCACGGAGGAAGGGGCTTTATCTTCATGAATTCCGACTGAGTACATTCTTAATAACACCAAAGAGCAAAATAACAATCGCACAATGGCCTCCAATAGTAAATTTTCACCATCCGCAAAGCCAGTACTGATCGACATTATCTGTCCTTTCATAAACTGATCCGTATAATAATCTTCATATAATCAATGGCTGCCCAAGCATGATCTCAGATAAAAGTTTATCTCAACAAAGAGCCCGGCAAGACGCGCTAAAAATAGCGGTCGCCCAAGCTGCAGTGGATTACACCCTGAGCAAGATAGATGACAAGAGCATCATCGGCATTGGAACAGGCTCCACCGCTAATTTTTTTATTGATTTACTGGCAGAGCACAAAGTCAAAATTGCGGGCACCGTTGCCAGCTCTGAAGCCTCTGCCGATAGACTGAAAGCACACGGAATTCCCGTTTACGATTTGAATGCCGTTGATGAGGTAACGATCTATGTGGATGGTGCCGACGAATCAAATTCTTACCTGGAACTGATTAAAGGTGGCGGCGCTGCACTGACTCGGGAAAAAATTACGGCTGCCGTGGCTAAGGAATTTCTCTGTATTGCCGATGGATCAAAATGGGTTGACCATCTGGGAAGTTTCCCATTACCCGTTGAAGTAATCCCCATGGCGCGGAGCTATGTGGGGCGTGAATTGGTCAAACTGGGGGGTGATCCGGTCTATCGTGAAGGTGTGGTTACCGATAACGGTAATGTAATCATTGATGTACACCACCTATGGCCAATCAGCCCAGCACGGGAACTGGAAGAGAAGATCAATAATATTACGGGGGTGGTCACCAATGGCTTGTTTGCACTACGTCCGGCAGATATCTTGATGATTGGCACGGAAGAAGGTGTAAAAACGATTTACGCAGAAAGCTGATGACGTAGCTGGAATACAAGCACGCTGTTGAGCGCCGCCTGCATCCGGCTTATTTATACAGTCGTCTTGCTATAACGTCAGAGAGTACAGCTCATATCCTCACCACAACACATGGGAGATTTAATTTTCCCATGGTCATTGGGGCATTTCGAAATTTGTACTTTTCCTCCATCCTCAAGTTCTAAACTATCGTCAACCAGTGGCGCATCACACTTTCCACAGGTTCCATTAACACTCATTCCACATTTTGAACATTCATACGTTGCCATTTGAGTTTCCTTTATAAATCTAGTCTAAACACATTTGTGAACACTAAAGAGTATAGATGATTTTTTTCGTGTTGGATCAAAATCTAACTAGACAAGATGTCTACTTTTCGTGGGTAACATCAATCAATCACGTCTAATGGCAGCTCATTCAACGCCGATGATTGCACTCTTGGTTCCAGAGTATGTTCACCCCAATAGCGGTCGGCATTAAACCAGTCAAAGGCTCAGAGGAAGACGGAATCCTGCCAACGCGCAACTAAACATGTAATGAAATAATTTAAACTTGGTTTAAAATTTGATCTTCATTACCCCCCCCCATCAACCTCAAAGGGACGAGACTTAAGGATTATTACATTTGATCTTTGTCCATACTTGAACGCCCTACATCAAAGTCTTGAAGGTACTGCCCCCCCCATTGCACTTATTATTCTCTCGTGTTCTGTCAGATACCGTACATTATAGCGATCTACTTCAACATGTGCGCGGCATAGGCCACTGTAAACGCCGCTTCTTGGAATACCTTTAAACCAGCATCTGAAATAGAGATAGGCAGTGAGTTTTCCGACAACGCAGCTTTAATTTGCGTTGGCGACAGCGTAACTACATCTATATCTGAAAGGAGTTGAATGGCTGCCTCTAACTTAAAACTGATTGCACCACCGGCGAATTTCCCCTTGGTCATACGCTCTCTTATGGCAACCTTGTTGACCCCGTAGTCTCTCATCAGTTTGGCAAATGCAAATTGAAACTGCTGGAGATCTTCACGTGTGTGCTCTTTCGGCAACGTTAGCTTTCGCACCCTGAAATCGGGTAGCGTAAACTGTTTATTTCCTAGATGAAGCAAACACACAACCGCATCATTACTCGTTAGCTCAACACCACAAATTCTCATTTATTTTCCTTCGTCGAAAAATGTCGATCGTCTTGTCCATTAGAGAGGCCCATTAAATAGACGTTACATCACTTCTAATGGCGGCTCATTAAGCGCGGCAAACTGCTCTCTGAGCTCCAGAATATGTTCGCCCCAGTAGCGAATGGTATTAAACCAGGGGAATGCTCGAGGAAAGGCCGGGTCTCCCCAGCGCTTGGCGAGCCATGCGGCATAGTGAATCATCCGGAGGGTTCGGAGCGCCTCCACCAACTGTAATTCGCGGGAATGAAAATCGAAGAACTGATTATAACCATCGACAATTTCTGATAACTGCGCTGTTTGTCTGTCGCGCTCGCCAGACATGAGCATCCAGATATCCTGTACTGCTGGTGCCATACGAGCGTCATCGAGATCCACAAAATTGGCGTTGTCATCTCGCCACAGGATATTCCCTGAATGGCAATCGCCATGTACCCGGATATGATCAACTCTACCGACATTCGCGATGGTCTCATCCACTGCCTGTAGTACATCTCGGATCAGCGAATCGTAGGAGAGTTTTAATTCTTGCGGGATAAACTGCTCACTGATCAGTGCTGCGGGTTCGTGGCCAAAGCTTTGGCTGTCCAGCACTGGACGATACTGGAAGGGCCGCACAGCACCGACCGCATGCATTCGGCCCAACAGCTTGCCCAGAAGATGTAAATTGTCGAGATTGTCCAGCTCCGGCCCATGCCCCCCCTTTCGTGGAAAAAGGGCAAACTGAAACCCTTTGAATTCAAACAAACTCTGCCCACTGTCATCCATGAACGGCACCACCACCGGCAACTCCTGTTCTGCCAATTCATAACCGAATTGGTGCTCTTCAAGAATCTGCTCTCTGCTCCAGCGGTTGGGGCGATAAAACTTACCAATCAGTGGCTGCTCGCCCTCAATACCAATCTGGTATACCCGGTTTTCATAGCTATTTAGAGGGAATAACCGCCCGTCAATGATATACCCCTGACTCTCCATGGCATCCAGAATAAGATCCGGTGTTAAGCGGCCAAAGGGTAGCATGGCTGGATCTACAACTGAATCTTCAGTCGAATCTGTAGCCGAACGGGTATCATCAACCGCTTTATTTCCATCTGGTTCATCCATATTCCCGCTGCTCACTGATATTACTCGCTACTGCTTGCCGTGATTTGTTTTTGATTACGTTTCGCGATCTGAATAACCATCACCAATGCCACAATCCAGACTATCCCTGCAAGCATATAGGGCAAGACATAACTTCCGCCCACTACCAGTGAACCAACTGCGGCAATACCCATAACATTACCGACAATCTGCATGGTAGCGATTAATGGCGTGTATTTACCGCTGCTATCAAGCTTGGCTGTTAATCCCATGCCATAGGCAGCGGCGAAATTCCAGGCACCCCCCACGAGACAGAATGCAAAAATCAAACTCAACTGTTCTGGCCAAAGCTGAAAGACGCCCAAAACTAAAATAGTAGCAGCGACACCCAAGGCAATGGCCATTGGTTTAGCATAACCGGAACACCCGCCTATAAAAGCGGCGATCAATGAACCCAGCCCGCTGGCCAGAATCAACATTAACATCACCCCACCACCGTCTGTAGTAGCAAAATCAAAACGCGATGCGATGGGCTCTATTGAGTTACGTACGGTGCTACCACCCACAAAGACTAGAAGCAGCACAAACAATGTGAAGTAAACCGCACCGGTCTTTTGGCTGCTCATGGCGCTTTTAAGGCTGGCACGTTTACCATTTCTCGGCATCATCGTCGCCAGCAGTATGGCCATAAAAGAACAAGCTGTGACCGCCATGAGCGCTTCATTAAAGGTCGTTCCTCTGGCAACCAATTGAGGTAACAGGTAATTCACAATTGCAACAGCGGCCGTTTGAACCGTCAGCGCCAACGCATAATTACGTGTGGGGTTGGCGGTATCACCTAGGCAGGCAATAGCCACGGCATAACCAAGACCGGCAAACAAACCGGCCAATCCCTGACAGATCAACAAAAAGGTAAAACCGTATACAAACACAGGCAGTAAAAAGGCAAGTAGGCTCATCAACCCACTGATAATGATCAATCGCTGCCAGTGGGCTATGCGGATAAACAATATGGAGAGTGCTGCCGCCAGGGCTACGCCACCCAGAAAAAATCCACCAAGCAGCCAAACCTGCGGCTGCAAAAGATCTAGGTCTTTTGCAGCAAGCCCTAGCATCAATGGCATATTGATGAAGTACATCATGGTACACACGCTAATCAATACAGCGGCGAAACGTACACTGATGCTGTTTACGTCTGTGCGTTTCTTTTCAAACAGAATTGAAGACATTTCCTGGCCCTAATTTCCTGGCCCTAACTTCCAGAGCCTATAAGTCTTATTGCAAAATATGCGTAATGGTAGAAAGGTGCGTACTTTGATGGCTGACCATCAAAATGTCCAGATTGATCACCGAAGAGGACGATGAAAGTGGTGATCAGAAAGGCGTGGTGTAGGAGGGAATGAAGGGTGCAATGAAGCGTAAACAAAACACCCCTGTCATATTTTTGTCATCAAATATCTATCGTTCTGACACATTCACTCGCTATCTTGGCTCACATGAAAAGATAAATGATAAAAAGAGATGAGATGAAAAGAGCTATGAAAAACACTCACGAAGCAACAAAAAACACCTGCCCTATTAACGACGCCTCCATCAAAATCCTGATGAAACAGCAAGCCGATAACTTCTTTGTTGAACGGAATGACACTGGCGAGCTGGTTTTCCACTGGATTGATACCCGTGTCGAAATGCTGGCTAGTCGCAAACTATGGGATATTTTGGGTAGTATGGAAACACCAAACTCTGATCTGGATCAGGCATTTATCGACGCTATTACTGACGAATTGGTCAGTCGTAGTGATTTTTTTGATAGTAAGCCAATGCCCATGTCTCACTAAATACCTAAGTCACATTAAAATGGCCATTATTCGGGCTGGCCTTCCTCCACAAACTCAAACCGCTTAAACGTACGGCCATCATGTTCAATGGTTTCATTGAACATCGTCATAGAGCGTGCGATAAACCACATGCTCCTCCTTGGTTTCACTGTGGAGGGCGGTGTCTATCACTTCGTAGAGATTGCCCTTGAAGTGTTTGTAGATACCTTTTTTAATGGTCATGGCACGAGGCTCACTGAAACAGTTGAGAAGAACGCTGCGCAGATAATAATGTTATCTAGCAACCACACTAGTCGTCACTGAAACCACATCCACCAATTCCAGTGTTAACTGATCATCAGGAGATAGCGGGCCCACGCCAGCGGGTGTGCCTGTCAGAACGATATCACCGGGCATCAGGGTGAAATATCGAGAGATATACGCAATCAGCGTCAAGACCGGCGTGATCATATGACGGGTGTTAGATGCCTGCTTCACCTCTCCGTTGAGAGTAAATCGCAGTTCTAAATTCTGCAAATCGCCCACTTGAGCGCGATCCACAAATGTCGACGCAGGGCATGCACCGTCAAAACCTTTGGCCTTATCCCAGGGGTGCCCCTTTTGTTTAAATTGAAACTGTAAATCCCTGAGGGTCAAGTCCAGCGCTACACCAACACCAATAACGGCCTTGGCAGCCTCTTCCTCTGTGCAATCGCCGAGCTGCTCACCAATCAAGATCGACATCTCCGCCTCATAATGACAAGCACCAAACTCAACTGGAATAGCTACCGGCTCTTCCAGGGGCACCAGCGCACTGGACGGCTTGAGAAAGATCACTGGCTCATCGGCCACCTGACCATCCATCTCTTTAACGTGATCATGATAGTTAAGCCCTACACAGACCACTTTACCGGCAGGTATCTGCTGTGAGCCGCCGCCAGCAAAGTGGATACAGTGATCTAAATAGCGCATTACCAGAACTCTTTTGTTAGGATTTTATCGTTGCCAAGGTTTTTTATTAAGATGCATTGCCATCATTGAAAGCCGGTCAGACCTTAACAATCAGGTAGATAAACCAGAGACATACCGCACCCAAAATCAGGAAACTAACTACCACGATGACTAGCAACCAACGGAGTATTACGCCGAGCAGGGCATACCAGAAGGTTTTGATTTGCCAGGTAAAGCGGGCTTCAAGGTAAGTACCTTTGACCTCATCCCGCTTGAGATAATTGATAATCAGACCAGCGATAGCGGTTACGCCCACTACTAGGCTGACGGCCTGTAGGATATAGACCAGTTGCGTCAGGTTCTTCAGGTTATCGTCAGGTACAACCTCGGTGCTGGTCGGTTCTGTTTCAGTTTCTTTATCACTAGCTTCTCTAATCTGAGCCGGATGCGCCTTCGGTTTGGGTGTCTCTTCGTTCATAGTCTTTCCTTGACCATCCACAACCTATCACATCTAAGGATTTTCCCTTAGCTAGCTGGCTCTATGTGTCAGCCACAGCATCAACCAGCTTGCCCGGATTCATAATACCGTTGGGGTCGAAAACTTGTTTGATTTGTCGCATCAACTGTAATTCAGTCTCTGTCCGAGTGTAACTCAGGTAATCTTTCTTCAATAGGCCGACGCCGTGCTCGGCAGAGACACTACCGTTGAACTCTTGAACCAGCGCCGCCACTTGCTTGCTGACGCCGCTACACCGCGCAGTAAATGTTTCCACGGAAAAATCGTCTGGCTTAAGTATATTTAAATGTAGGTTGCCATCGCCAATATGTCCGTACCAAACTACTTCAAAATCGGGGTATTCATTCGCTACCAACACATCAACCTTGGCTAGAAACTCAGGCATCCTTGAAATGTTGACGCTGATATCGTTTTTGTAAGGTTTCCACCGGGAGAGCGTTTCCGACATGTCCTCGCGTAACTTCCACAAATTTTCAGCCTGGGACAAGCTCTGGCTGATTACTCCATCTTCCACCCAGCCTTCCATCACACAGGCTTCGAACAATCCCATAGCCTGATCGAGCAGGACTTCAGAGATCTGCTCAAATTCAATCAGCGCATAAAACGGCGTTTTTGTTTCGAACGGCACTGGTACTCCACTGTGAGAGACCACTTTCTCCATGCCGTTATGGGTAAAAAATTCAAAGGCGGTGAGATCCATCCCTTCATTAAACGTTTTTAGTACGCCCATAATACTAGGGAAATCGACCACTCCCAGCACCAGCACACTCAGTTCCTGTGGCGGTCGCGTCAAGCGCATAGTGGCTTCCGTGATAATCCCTAGGATACCTTCCGAACCAATAAATAGGTGACGAAAATCCAGACCCGTGTTGTTTTTTACCAGCCCGCGATTCAGTTCCATAATGTTGCCGCTACCATCGACCACCTTCAGGCCCATCACCCAGTTACGGGTCATGCCGTAGCGAATCACATTGATACCGCCGGCATTGGTGGCAATGTTGCCGCCAATTTGGCTGGAACCTGTCGAGGCGAACCAAACGGGGTAAAAAAGCCCCTTACCTTCGGCAAACACCTGCAATTGTTCGGTGATCATGCCCGCTTCCACGGTCACTGTGCGGTCTACTTCATTGAAATCCACAACCTGATTCATTCGATCCATGGCAATGACGATTTCGCCATTAGTGGCAACTGCGCCACCACTTAGCCCCGTACGGCCACCGGAGGGTACTACTGCAATGTTCTCGATATTGGCTAGATGCACAATGGCCTGCACTTCTTCAGTGCTACCGGGCAGTACCACCACACCGGGCGCTGGCTGCCAGATCGTCGTCCGATCAACACCATATTGCTGGAAAGATACGTCATCGGTCAGCACACGCTGATCACCCACAATGTCGCGTAACGTTTCTATGACGGAAGCCGCAATGGCCATCGCAAACACCTCCAAAAGGGGCAGTTATCAAAGGGCGTGCATGGTATCATAGACGCCATTTTTTTAGATATCTGAAGTGGTGCTTGCAGTCTAACTGCCTGCCCTGCTGCCTATACAGCGCCCACTCAAGAGAATAGTATGGCCAATGCTTCTTTCGGCTTTTCATTAGACAAAGCCAAAATCAAATTTCTTTTATTAGAAGGGGTCCATACTTCTGCAGTAGCCTCTCTGGAAGCGGCCGGGTATAACAATGTGGAGCAACTGAAGTCTGCCCTACCAGAAGACGAGCTAGTGGAAAAAATTAAGAATTTTCACTTTGTTGGTATTCGCTCTCGCTCTCAGCTCAACCGCCGGGTTTTCGAAGCCGGTAAAAAACTGATTGGTGTCGGGTGTTTCTGTATTGGAACCAATCAGGTAGACCTTCAGGCCGCCACCGAACATGGAGTGGTGGTCTTTAATGCCCCCTATTCTAATACCCGCAGCGTGGCTGAGCTGGTCATTGCTGAAACCATTATGCTGATGCGTGGCATTCCCGAGAAAAGTGCAGCCGCTCACCGAGGAGCTTGGCTAAAATCCGCTAGCGATTCTTACGAAGTCCGCGGTAAAACCTTGGGTATTATTGGCTACGGTAATCTTGGCAGCCAAATAAGTG
>JBLIJA010000066.1:0-9969 GCA_047635115.1 Porticoccus sp.
TGCTGCACAGCTTTGTTGGTTTGGCTGCGGTCTTCGTTGGTTTTGCGGGTTATCTCGACCCGTTGGTGACAACCCACGGCGCAGAGCACACCATTAAGCTGGTAGAAGTATTCCTTGGTATATTCATTGGTTCTATCACGTTTACCGGTTCTTTGATTGCCTGTGGCAAACTAGATGCCCGTATTTCCAGTGCAGCGTTGACGTTGCCGGGTCGTCATATCATGAACCTAGGAGCACTTGGTTTTACGGTGTTTTTGGGCGCGTGGTTTTTGGGTGCCGACAGCGTTACCGAAGGCATGTTTCCTTTGATTGTGATGACTGTGGTCGCTGGCGTTTTAGGCGTCCATCTTATTTTGGCCATAGGTGGTGCGGATATGCCCGTTGTGGTGTCCATGCTGAATAGTTACTCTGGTTGGGCTGCAGCATCTATTGGATTTATGTTGGGTAATGATCTGTTAATCGTGACCGGTGCTTTGGTGGGTAGTAGTGGTGCTATTCTGAGTTACATCATGTGCCGGGCGATGAACCGTTCGTTTGTGAGCGTTATCCTTGGCGGCTTTGGTCAAACTACAAGTGGCCCTGCCGCTGTGGTCGATTCAGATCTGACCGTACAGGAGTCCTCAATAGATGATGTCTGTGAGGAATTAAGTAATTCTGATGCTGTCATAATCGTACCTGGTTATGGTATGGCTGTAGCACAAGCCCAAACTGCGGTGGGTGAAATTACCAAGTTGCTGCGGGATCGGGGTATTACGGTACGTTTTGGTATCCATCCTGTGGCTGGCCGCTTGCCTGGACACATGAACGTGTTATTGGCCGAGGCAAAAGTGCCTTATGACATTGTGTTGGAAATGGATGAGATTAACGATGACTTTCCCTCCACCGATGTTGTTCTAGTTATTGGTGCCAACGACACCGTTAACCCCGCTGCTATGGATGACCCAAACAGCCCAATTGCGGGCATGCCAGTTCTGGAAGTCTGGAAAGCTCGTCAGGTAGTAGTGCTCAAGCGTGGTATGGCTTCTGGTTATGCGGGTGTGGAGAATCCACTCTTCTTTAAGGAGAATACCCGTATGCTCTTTGGTGATGCAAAGGAAACGGTTGATAAATTACTTGGCGTCCTACGGTCTGCTTAATCTCTTCAGACTGAGTCTGCCCATTTTCAGAGCTCCCAAGAATGGGCAGATTCAATTATTTTGAAAACTCTCTCTAAATCTTATCGGTTATAGCTTTCAGTGCCTCTAGTGTAGAGGCCTGAGGCTTACACTTATTCTAGAGGTTAGGGTTAACAGCAAATGCGAGATAAATGGTGGGGGGAGAAATGAGAAAAAGGTATAAATTCTACAAAATAATGTTGATATGTGAAATTATGCACTTACTTCGTGGTGCTCAGGCAAACGCTTCGAACATCTTTCTAGGTTGTTTTCCAGTTATATATTGAGGTATAGAGGTAAGGATTGGCTCTAATAAGGGCTGGATGGTTTTGATTTGTATAAAATAACCAGATTTTCTGCACTGTAGTTTTTTTACAACCTGTAAAGTTCGAACGTTTTTCTGTATGATCTAGACTCAGAATTTATAGGATTTAGCCCATCAGTGACCTGTAGTTATGTTGAGGCCATTCAGACGATTAGATAGGGAGTCATATGACCGAACAACAACCCACAATCATTTATACCATTACAGACGAAGCGCCAGCACTGGCAACGTATTCTTTACTTCCCATAGTTAAGTTATTCACCGCTACTGCGGATATTGACGTGGAGACCAGCGATATATCACTCGCTGCAAGAATTCTCTCAGCCTTTCCTGAAAGTTTATCTGACGATCAACAAGTACCAGATACTCTCAGTGAGCTAGGTGAGTTGACTCAAGACTCTAACGCCAATATCATCAAATTGCCGAATGTCAGTGCCTCTATCCCTCAGTTGATTGAAGCTATCAACGAACTGCAGTCACATGGTTACGCTATTCCGGCATACCCTGAAATACCCAAAAATGCAGAAGAAGAAGCCATTAAAACGAGCTACTCCAAAATATTGGGCAGTGCGGTAAACCCTGTTTTACGCGAAGGTAATTCTGATCGACGTGCTCCGGCAGCGGTGAAACAATATGCGCGAAACCATCCCCACTCCATGGGGAAATGGAGTCAGTCGTCGAGAACACACGTTGCTCATATGCGCAGCGGGGATTTTTATCACAGTGATATCGCCACCACTATGGATAAAGCCGACAGCCTGAAAATAGAACTGGTTGAGATCGACGGAAAAGTAACGGTTCTGAAAGAAAATATTGCTGTAGAGGAAGGCGAAATTATCAGTGCTATGTATATGAGCACAAGGGCGTTACGTAAGTTTCTGGATGAGGAAATGGAAGGTGCTAGAAAATCTAACATGCTCTTTTCCTTGCACTTGAAAGCCACCATGATGAAGGTCTCTGACCCTATAATTTTTGGTCATGCGGTGACGGTTTATTACAAAGATGCTTTTGACAAATATGCTGAAATATTAAAAGAACTGGATGTTAACCCCAATGACGGCATTGGTAGTGTCTTACGAAAAATTGATAAATTACCCTATTCACAACGTGTAGAGGTTGAAGGCGACTTCAGGCGCTGCTATGAAACTCGCCCAGAAATGGCCATGGTTGACTCCGATAAAGGTATCACCAACCTGCATATACCTAGCGATGTGATTGTCGATGCTTCCATGCCAGCGATGATTCGTAGTGGTGGCATGATGTGGAATGCACACGGTAAGCTGAAAGATACAAAAGCGGTAATACCAGACAGCTGTTATGCCACTATTTACCAAGAAGTGATCAATTTCTGTAAGCACCATGATGCCTTCGATCCAACCACTATGGGTACGGTTCCTAACGTAGGCTTGATGGCTAAAAAAGCAGAAGAATACGGTTCACACGATAAAACTTTCGAGGTTCCAGCTGATGGGACGATGCGTATTGTGGATCAAAGTGGCAATGTGCTCCTTCAGCACGAAGGTGTTGGTCAAAGTGATATTTGGCGCATGTGCCAGGCCAAAGATGCACCTATCCAAGATTGGGTGAAGCTGGCGGTATCACGGGCACGCGCGAGTGGAATTCCTGCTGTATTTTGGCTGGATGAGAAACGTGGCCACGATGCTCAAATGGTCAAGAAGGTACAGAAATACTTGAAGGATCACGATACCGAGGGCCTCAGAATCTTTATTCTCACACCAGATAGAGCTATTCGCTTCACCATGGAGCGTTTGAGACATGGCAAAGATACGATTTCCGTTACGGGTAATGTATTGAGAGATTACCTGACTGATTTATTCCCTATTTTGGAATTGGGTACCAGTGCAAAAATGCTGTCTATTGTGCCGCTGATGGCCGGAGGTGGTTTGTTTGAGACTGGCGCAGGCGGTTCTGCTCCAAAGCATGTCCAACAATTTTCAGAAGAGGGCCACTTGCGTTGGGATTCATTGGGAGAGTTCTTGGCACTTGCGGTCTCACTGGAAGACGTAGCAGTTAAAACGGGTAGTGCGAAAGCACAAATTCTGGCCAACACATTGGACCAAGCCACTGGCAAGTTCTTGGAAAACAGCAAGTCGCCTTCACGTAAAGTAAGGCAGCTGGACAACAGAGGAAGCCACTTCTACTTGGCGCTTTATTGGGCTCAGGCATTGGCTGAGCAAACAGAAGATACCGAACTTCAAACTGCCTTCACCAAGCTTGCACAGGATCTTGGCGATAATGAACAAAAAATTATAGATGAACTCAATACTGCTCAGGGACACCCTGTAGATATGGGAGGTTATTACCAACCAAGTCCGGAAAAAGTTGAGGCAGCAATGCGTCCTAGCGCTACGTTGAATGATTTGTTGGGAAAGGCACTTTAAGTTGTATTGATATCTAATGTAGATCATAGCTTAGTCTTAAAAATCCCCTATCGCTGAATCTGAGATAGGGGATTTTTTGTTTTAGAGTGATTGTTTTTTAAATATGGATATGATTTTTGTACTGACACTCCATACGCTATTTAGTATTGTTGTGGCAGCCATGCACACCTCATCAGATGGTCACACGTTATATGAACCATCCCATATTCACCTTGCCGGTGAAGCGGCTGATGAAACAAGCACAGATGTGGACGAAGAGCCGTCCAATCCTCTTGAAAATACGCATCTGCATTCTCTTTTCGACCCCTGCAATCAGCCTCTGCTACTGGAGGCTGATTACGCGACAGTACCAACGGCCAAACTGAGTGAGGTCACCCGCACCTATTTAGGTTTGGCCTATAAACCCGCTATTCCCCCTATTCCCCCTCCCATCGTCTAACTCACGTTAAACTCAAGTTTTTTGTGTAAAATAGGCGAGCACTACTTGCCGAGTAATAGAGTTTATGACCAATGAAATTTTTTAACCTTGCTGGACTGCGTCCGCGCAGGCCAGGCATTACTATGGCCAACGTCTGTCTGCTGGCAGCCTTGACTGGGAGCCTGCCAGCCTTATCTCAGGAGGCTGCTCTCCTAGAAAAAGTCCCGCTGCAGAGCATCGACCTTAACTATGCACTGCAACAAACGCTGCAAAAAAATGCTGAACTGAAAGCCTATCCCTATTTTCTCCGGGTATCAGAAGCTGAGCTTTTACAGGCCAAACAACGTCCACTGCCAATTCTAGGATTGATCACTGAGAATGTATTAGGCAGTGGCGACTTCAGTGATACCGACCAGGCTGAAATCACACTGACACTCGGTCAGACAATAGAACTGGGAGGGAAACGCGAAAGCCGTATTGCCCTGGCAACCACCTCACGTCAAAACCAACAAACTGAGTACGAACTGGCACGCCTCGATGTGCTGGCCGAAACCAGCCGCCGTTATTACGAATTGCTCCGGCTCCAGTTTTTGCAGGGCTGGATTGATAAACGAGCAGATTCTGAACGGAATGCTCTCAACGTGATTCAACGACGGGCCAAAGCTGGTGCTGTCAAGCAGGCAGATGTCACCAAAATGCAGCTCAAGCTGTCTCGCTCTAAGGCAATGATCATGCAGCTTATGGGTCAAGCCAGTCTTGCTAGAGCCAACCTGGCGGCAATGTGGTCCGTCAGCCCCTCATTTACTGGGGCTAGTGGTAATCTGCTCAGTTTGCCTGCGGTTCCAGGCAGCGCCGGAATAACCGAAGCACTGATTAAGTCACCAGCATTCATGCGTCAGCAGATATTGCAGCGACTAGCTGATGCGCAAGTTCAGCTCGCCCGAGCTAACAGCAAGGTCAATCTCGACGTGGGTGTTGGTCTGCGCCGCTTTGAAACGACTAACGACCAAGCACTGGTATTCAATATCTCGATGCCAATTCCTATCAGTAATCCGAACCGGGGGCGTCTTGCCGCTGCTCAAGCGGAACAAGCTTTGTCCATAGAGCATAGTGAGCTGGTACGCACACAACTTCGACTATCTCTGGTGGCCATTCAGCAAACACTGATGAACCACTCCAAGTATGCCCAACTTATTACCGAGGAGCTACTGCCCTTGGCACAACAACTGCTCGCTGATACCGAAGCGGGATACAGCAAAGGGCGTTACAGCGTCTTGCAATGGGCTGATGCGCAGGAAGAATTGTTTACCTTGGAGCGTGAGTTAATCGAAACCCACACCCTGGTGTATCTGCAATTACTTGAGCTGGAGCGTATTACTGGTCAACCTATGCGTCCCTCGAAGCTCTCCGCCTCGACATCATCAACCTCAAAATTATCAAGTAACTCTCAACCCGTTACTCAACAAAAAGGGGAAGTCTCATGAGGAAC
Source organism: Porticoccus sp. (assembly GCA_047635115.1). Classification (GTDB taxonomy): domain Bacteria; phylum Pseudomonadota; class Gammaproteobacteria; order Pseudomonadales; family Porticoccaceae; genus Porticoccus. The sequence goes on from JBLIJA010000066.1 coordinate 5,789, forward strand.
CATTTTTTATTCCTCAGTGTAGTCATTACCTTATGGGGTAGTGTTAGCCTCTATAGCTATGCAGCCAATGATCATGGTGAGAGCGATGACCGCAGTAGCGAGCAAGCCGAAGAGGTAAAAGGCTCCCACGGTGGCAAACTGCTCAGTGAGAGCGGTTTTTCTCTGGAACTGAAAATTTTTGAAACCGGTGTACCACCAGAAATGAGGCTATATGCCTACGATAACGGCAAGCCGATTGCCCCCGATAACTGGCAAGCCAGCGTCACCCTCGATCGCTTGGGTGGCGACAAGGATCAAATCAAATTTAGTTCTGAGCTGGACTACCAAGTAGGCAATCAAGTGATTCAGGAGCCCCACTCCTATGACGTCACGATAAGGGCCCACTATGAAAACCAGCGCTACGAATGGCAATTTGAAAGCCATGAGGGCCGCACGATGATCAGTGATCGTCAGCTCAAACTTGCGGGTGTTGAAACCGATACCGCAAGCGAAGCAACCCTGACCATCAAAGACACACTTTTTGGCGTGATTGCTGCCGCAGCCAACAACGTCTACCGCATCAATGCTCCCTACCCCGGCCTGGTGGAAGCTGTGCATGTACTGGTCGGAGAACAGGTGAAAAAAGGCCAGCGCCTACTCACCTTGACCAACACCGACACGTTGCAACACTACAGTGTAAAAAGCCCTGCCAATGGTGAAGTCACCGAACGCGTCGTCAACCAGGGCGACCGCGCCGATGGCCGAGTATTACTGGAAATTGTCGACCTATCCACTGTCTGGGTGGAAATGTCAGCATTTCCGGAAAGCATTGAGAAACTCGCTGTCGGCCAACCAGTCACTGTACGCGACCTGCACCAGCACGAAGCCGCCACGGGCACCATCAGCTATGTGGCACCACACATGACCGGTGGTCATATCGCCCGCACCCGTGCCGTGATTGACAATCCTGACGGTCACTGGCGTCCCGGTATGCATATCAACGCCGACATTCAAATAGCCAGCCGACAAGTGCCCCTCGCCATCAAAGCCTCCGCCCTGCAAAGCTTTCGTGATATGCCCGTGGTCTTCGCCAAATATGGCAATGAGTTTGAAGTACGCATGGTCGAACTGGGTGAAAGCAATGGTGACACGATCGAAGTGTTGAGCGGCTTAAAGCCCGGTACCGAATACGTCACCGGCAACAGCTTTTTAATTAAAGCCGACATTCTCAAAGATGGCGCCAGCCACGACCATTAGGAGGCCGTATGATTGATGCATTAATCGCCTTTGCTTTAAGAAGGCGCTGGCTAGTACTGGGCATCACTTTATTGATCACCGGTTATGGTCTGTATAACCTAACTCGGCTCAACGTCGATGCCGTGCCAGACATTACCAATGTTCAGGTACAGATCAACAGCGAAGCCCCGGGCTTTTCGCCGCTGGAAACTGAACAACGGATTACCTATATCGTTGAAAATGCGATGTCAGGTTTGCCGCGGCTTGATTACACCCGTTCGCTTTCGCGCTACGGTCTGTCCCAGGTCACAGTGATCTTTGAAGAAGGCACTGATATCTACTGGGCACGTCAGCAAATCAGTGAACGGTTGCAAACCGTTCGCAGCGAACTACCGCAGGAGGTTGAACCAACTCTCGGCCCCATTGCCAGTGGACTCGGTGAGATTTTCACCTACGTTGTACAGTCTGAAGATGGCGCAATCAAGGGAGATGGCACACCGTATACCCCGGAAGATTTACGTACGATTCAAGACTGGATTATTCGCCCACAGCTGGTCAAAGTGCCAGGTATTACCGAGATCAACAGCATCGGTGGTTTTGAACGGGAATATCAGGTGGCTCCCAATCCGAGCAAACTGCTCGCCTTTAAAATCACCATCGACGACGTCATCACTGCACTGAAGCGCAACAACCTGAATGCCGGTGCCGGTTACATAGAACGAAACGGCGAACAGTGGTTAGTGCGCTCCCCCGGCCAACTGAATAATCTCGAAGAAATCGGCAACGTGGTTATAGCCAAACGTGACGACGCACCGGTACGTATTAAAGACGTGGCGACCGTATTCTACGGTAAAGAACTACGGACTGGCGCTGCGACCAAAGACGGCAATGAAGTAGTGCTGGGCACAGCCTTTATGCTACTGGGTGAAAATAGCCGTATCGTATCGCAAGCCGTTACGGATCAACTGGCGATGATTAACGACAGCTTACCCGATGGTGTCATCGCAGCCGCGCTCTACAATCGCGCCACACTGGTCGACAAAACCGTTGCCACCGTACAAAAGAATTTGCTCGAAGGGGCCGTGCTGGTAATCGCAGTACTGTTTGCTCTGCTGGGCAATATTCGTGCTGCTTTTATCGTTGCGCTGGTCATCCCCCTCAGCATGCTATTTGCCATTAGCGGTATGGTCAGCAACCGAGTGTCGGGCAACCTGATGAGCCTGGGGGCTATCGACTTTGGATTGATTGTCGATGGTGCCGTCATCGTTGTTGACAATGCTTTACGCCGACTTGGGATGGCCCAACAGCGTCTCGGCCGCCTGCTTTCCCTTGAGGAGCGCCTAAAGGAGGTCATGGGTAGCACCAAAGAGGTATTCCGTCCGGCGGTATTCGGCGTATTTATTATCATGCTGGTGTATCTGCCGATCTTTGCGCTGAGTGGTGTAGAGGGGAAAATGTTCCACCCCATGGCATTTACTGTGGTCGCAGCGCTTCTAGGTGCGCTAATTTTCTCCGTAACATTTGTGCCAGCAAGTATTGCCATTTTTGTTCGTGGCAAGGTACATGAAGAAGAAAACCGGGTGATGAAAAAAGCACGTGAGTTGTACACACCGCTGCTGAACCTGTCACTGAACAAGCCCATCATTCTGGTCAGCATTGCCACCGTGTTGGTCATTGCCAGTGGCCTACAGGCCAGCCGTTTGGGTACAGAGTTTTTGCCACAGCTTGATGAGCACGACATGGCCCTGCATGCCTTGCGTATTCCCGGCACCAGCCTGGAGCAATCAGTTGCGATGCAACAACAACTGGAGCAGGTCATCAGTGAATTTGGTGAGGTGCAGCACGTGTTTGCCAAAATCGGGACACCCGAAGTGGCAACAGATCCAATGCCCCCCAACGTGGCCGACACCTTTTTGATTTTGAAACCGAAAAAGGAATGGCCCAACCCCGATAAAAGCAAAGCACAATTTGTTGCTGAGCTTAGAACCGCGGTCGAAGCCGTACCCGGTAACAAGTACGAATTTACCCAGCCCATTGAAATGCGCTTCAATGAGTTGATTGCGGGTGTGCGTACGGATGTTGCAATACGCATCTATGGTGATGATCTCGACACGCTGAAAGCCGCGGGTGAACAAACCAGTAAACTGCTGGCCACAGTGCCCGGTGCTAGGGATGTAAGGGTTGAGCAGACAACGGGCCTGCCAATGCTTTCTGTGGAACCACAGCGTGATCACCTCGCCCTGCTGGGGCTCACTGTCGCCGACTTGCAACAGGCCTTGCAAACGGCCATTGGTGGCACACAAGCCGGCCTGATCTACGAAGGTGACCGCCGCTTTAGACTGGTGGTGCGCTTAGACGAAAATCTTCGCCAGAATCCAGATGTACTGGCCAGGCTGCCGTTGCCCCTACCCGTTGATGCAAGCCCAGACCTTGGCTATGTACCACTGGGTGAAGTAGCTACCATCAAAGAACTGATTGGCCCCAACCAGATCAATCGCGAAAGCGGCAAGCGTAATGTCGTGGTCACCGCCAATGTTGAAGGCCGGGACCTCGGTTCTTTTATTGCAGAAACCCAGCAGCTAATGCGTGATCAGTTGGAACTACCCAGTGGCTATTGGCTAGGTTACGGCGGCACTTTCGAACAACTTCAGTCGGCCAGCCAGCGCCTGATGGTGGTGGTGCCTCTCACACTACTGCTAATATTCGGTTTGCTCTACAGCGCCTTCAGTTCCGTGCGTTATGCGTTGATCGTATTCAGCGGCGTACCACTGGCATTAACCGGCGGCATATTAGCCCTGACACTCAGGGGCATGCCGCTTTCTATATCCGCAGGGGTTGGCTTTATCGCCCTCTCCGGGGTTGCCGTGTTAAATGGTGTGGTACTGATGTCGTTTATCCGTGAGCTACGCGAGCAGGGTATGCCGATACTAGACGCCATTCGTGAAGGGGCCAGTCAGCGGTTGCGG
>JBLIJA010000067.1:0-9864 GCA_047635115.1 Porticoccus sp.
GCAGACCGGCCCTGGTCATAGGCAGCACCGGCCAAGGCAGGCCAACCCACCACGTCACCAGCAGCATAGATGTTTTTAACCGTGGTCTGATAATGTTCATCTATGGGCACTTGTCCACGGTCATCAACATCCAATCCGATCCCCTCCAGCCCCATGTTTTTGGTATTACCACTGCGTCCATTACACCAAAGGAGGGCCTCCGCGTGAATCCGCTTGCCAGACTTCAACTCCATTGTGATGCCGTTATCACGGGTTTCTATACGAGCATATTCCTCTTTGTGACGCACAGTGACATTTAAATCACGTAGGTGATAGCTGAGCGCATCGGAAATCTCATCATCCAGAAAGGACAACAACCCATCACGGGTATTTACCAAATCAACCCTGGTATCTAACCCGGAAAAAATCGAGGCATATTCACAGCCAATAACACCCGCACCATAAATAATAATATTGCGAGGGGTTCGGTCAAGGTTAAGAATGGAATCGCTATCAAAAATACAAGGGTGATCAAAATCTACATCGTCAGGGTGATAAGGACTAGACCCCGTCGCAATTAAGAAAAACCGGGCTTCAATTTCATCAAAAGTTCCATCTGGTTTAGTCAACTTTAAATAATTTTTGTCTGTAACGCTAGCGCGACCAACATGGAACTTAATACGGTTTCGAGAATATTCACGTGTCCGCCCCTCAACCTGCTTTTGAATCACTTGCTCAGCAGACTTCATTACTTCTGCAAAAGAACACCAGCGGGTATCACCCATAGTACGAAACATCGGCATGGTGTTGAACTGAACCATTCTACGCACAGAGTGACGGAGCGCCTTAGAGGGAATTGTTCCAAGATGAGTACAGTTGCCACCGACCATAGCCCGCTCATCTACTATGGCCACAGACCAGCCCTGCTTAACCGCTGACATGGCAGCACCTTCACCAGCAGGGCCGCTACCTATAATTACTAAATCGTACTGATAATCAGCCATCGATCACTACTCCACATACTATGGCGCTATTTTTCAAGGTATTCTATCTACGCCTATCGTGAACACTCTGACCAAGGATACAACGCCACTTTGGGGTTATTTTTTAATATTAGCTCGTATTATCCACGCGCACCAAGGCTTCTCTTAACCTAATCTGCGAGATCAGGTTAGTACCTTGATGCAACATCCGCATTCTGAACCAGCAACTCTTCATACGCCTGATAATCCTGACTAGCTGCGGCATTAGCTACAGAAGCAGCTAAAGCACGTTTTTGGATGATACCAAGAGCGCTATAGTCACCCGGCTTGGCTTTTACCAAGGAGATAATGACATAGTCACCATTTGCCAATAGTAGATTGCCCACTACCGGTGCTTCACGTGGTACTGACATAGAAAAGGCGTGCTGACGAATTTTTTTATCCAAATTACCGCCAACCCGTTTGGTATCAAGACTAACCTGCCATTCCAGATTATGAGTCTTTGCTACATCTTCAATAATTTCTCCAGCAATAATAAGCAGTTGTAACTCCGCACCACGAGCAAGTAGTTTCTCGGTGGCCTGCTGCTGTATTAGAACAGACTTAATCTTCGGAGTGACTTCCTCAAGAGCCTTCAAACGAGGTGAGATGCGATCACGAACAGTCAGAACCAACACATGGTCATCTGACAGCTCCAATACTTCACTAGCGTAACCCTCTGCCAAAACAGCATCACTAAAGGCAGCATTGACAACCAATGAGTTAGACCCAACACCATTACCACCTGTGCGACCAAATGGCTCTGATGTTTTCAGGTCAAGTGCTGTTTCATCAGCAGTCTCTTGTAGTGAGGTCTCATTATAGGAGAGGTCATTAAGTGTTTCGATTCGCTCAGGCAATAGCTCTTTAGCTAACTGAAGCCCTAGTTGACTACGAATCAAAGGCGCAAGTGTCTCGCGACTGGGCACATCGCCCTCTGTTACAGCTATAAATTTGAGGATATGGATGCCTACATTGCTGTCTACAATACCGGATAACTCACCAACAGAAAGTTTGTCTAACGCCAGTTCAAGTTCATCTGGAAGATCCCCTGCCTGCGTAAAACCCAGGTCGCCCCCTTGCTCTGCTGTACCATAGTCTTCCGAATATTCTTTGGCCACTGCCGCAAAATCCGCGCCATTCTGGAGTTTTTCCTGAATTATCGCTATTTTGTTTAAGTGACTATCATCATTCTGTTTTTCCAACAAGATATGAGCCACGTGCCGTGACGTTTTAGATGCTACTGAAGCTATCTCGGCCTGATAAAGCTCATCCACCATCCCTTCATCAACAGAGACCTCTCCCAATAAATCTGTAGGCTGCAATTCAATATACTCAATCACCAACTGCTCTTCCGTCATGAATTGCTCAGAATTTCTAGCGTAATATTCTTTGATGTCCTCTTCGGATATATCTACTGAATTAAGTAATGGTGAAACCGGAAGGGTGAGGTAGTAAAAATCACGAGTCTGTTCAGTCAAGCCTGCCAACAACGTCAATTCTTGTTCAGTGGTAAATCCAGTGACGGCGACCCCCTGAAGGAATTGATTGAACAGTAGCTCTGAACTTAGGAGTTTTTTGTACGAAGTTGGTGTAAAACCCATTTTCCTTAGGGCAAACTCATAACGGTCAGCATCGAACTTACCATCAGTCTTGAATTCTTTTACTTCCATCAACAGGTCATAAATTGTTTGCGATGACACACCCATACCATTATCGAGGGCAGTTTGCTCTACCACTTTTTTACGAATCAGCTGCTGTATCGCAGGTGCCCGCAACTGTTCTGCAGTCAGTAGCGCCGGATCAATATCTTTGTAACGGCTGAGAATTTGTTGTTTTTGATTTTCTACAGCTTGCTGTAAGCGCAGCTCCGTAATGGTTTCACCATTCACGTTAGCAGCTTCCTCAGTAGAGCTTCCGCTGAGAAAAAGTGCATCTACACCAAATAGCGCAAATGGAATGATGATAATAGCGATCAATACGCCTTTAACCACACCATTAAGGTTGTCACGAAGATCCTGCAGCATAGAATTCTCTTGGCTTAGATAGAACTGTTTATATTATTATATAAAAAAGGCGCATCGCAGATGCGCCTTTTTTATTTGAAAAGCTTAGACAAAAAGCAATCTCTGTATCAATTAACGGCGTCTTTCAGCGCTTTACCTGCTTTGAAGCTCGGCACATTAGCAGCTTTAATCTGGATTTCAGCACCAGTTTGTGGATTGCGACCAGCTCGTGCAGCGCGATGCTTTACTGAAAAAGTACCAAATCCAACCAGAGATACCTGGTCACCATTGCTCAAGGCTTTAGTTACCGCATCAACCGCAGAATCTAGAGCGCGGGCAGCAGAGGCTTTTGACAGATCGGCAGCATCAGCAATTGCATCAACGAGTTCAGATTTATTCACATTAATCCCCTTTTATTGTGTTTGATTAAGACTATTCACCTGCAACACACGACTGGATAATACTTAACTGCAAGCAGCGGTATATTAGATGACCGGAACTTTATACCAACCCACTGAAAGCTGGTCAAGCAGTTTAGTGAGTATTTATGCGGGTTGTAGGGTCGCCGGTCGTTTTATTGCTCTCAGAGTCCACTCTTTGATATTCGTCATCGGATAGCGGCTCTGGTTTATGTTGCAGTGCAATTTCCAACACTTCATCAATCCAACGTACCGGACGTATATCAAGATCTGCTTTAATATTCTGCGGTATTTCCTTCAGATCCCGTTCATTTTCATATGGAATAATCACGGTACGAATGCCTCCGCGATGTGCTGCCAGCAACTTTTCCTTCAGCCCACCAATTTTCAGTGCCTGTCCTCGGAGGGTGATTTCTCCGGTCATTGCTACATCTGCACGCACAGGAATTCCAGTGAGCACAGAAACGAAGGCTGTGCACATGGCAATACCAGCACTGGGGCCATCTTTCGGTGTTGCGCCTTCTGGCACATGTATATGTAAATCAATTTTCTGCTGAAAATCTCGGCGAATGCCCAACACCTGAGCCCGACTTCTCACCACGGTCAGAGCTGCCTGAATAGACTCCTGCATCACATCACCCAATGATCCCGTTTTCACCACCAGCCCTTTACCAGGAACAGCAGCAGACTCTATAGTCAGCAGCTCACCACCGACCTGTGTCCATGCGAGTCCTGTTACCTGTCCGACCTGACTCTCTTCCTCAGCTCTACCAAAGTCATGCTTCCGAACACCTAGCAAGTCCTCAAGCTCATCCGGTGTCACATTAAATAGCGCTTGAGCACCTTCTCGGACATGCTTTGTCACGACCTTTCGGCAGATCTTAGCTAATTCACGTTCAAGGCCACGAACACCAGCCTCTCGTGTGTAATAGCGAATAATATCCTGCATCGCTGACTCGTCAACGCCCAGCTCATCGAGCTTAAGCCCATTGGCTTTACGCTGCTTGGGCAAGAGATACTTGAGTGCAATATTTACCTTCTCATCCTCGGTATAACCAGGAATTCGAATCACCTCAAGTCGATCCAGCAACGGGCCAGGAATGTTCATCGAGTTGGCAGTACAGATGAACATAACCTCTGAAAGGTCGTAATCAACCTCAAGATAATGGTCATTGAAACTATTATTTTGTTCTGGATCGAGCACCTCTAACATCGCCGAGGCGGGGTCACCCCTGTGATCCATGCCAATTTTGTCTATTTCATCCAATAAAAATAGGGGGTTTTTCACTTCAGCCTTGGCTAATTTCTGAATCACTTTACCGGGAAGTGAACCAATGTAGGTACGGCGATGGCCGCGAATTTCCGCCTCATCACGCACACCACCCAGAGACATTCGAAGGTATTTACGGCCAGTGGCCCTAGCAATGGATTCACCTAGAGATGTTTTTCCTACCCCCGGAGGGCCAACCAGACACAGCACCGGCCCTTTCAATTTTTTCACTCGCTGCTGGACTGCCAGAAATTCAAGAATGCGTTCCTTCACCTCTTCAAGCCCATAGTGATCCTCATTCAGGGTTTGCTCGGCGCGAACCAGGTCATGCCTAACTCTGGAACGTTTTTTCCACGGTACGCTAACCATCCAGTCAATGTATCCACGTAGAACCGACGCCTCGGCAGACATCGGCGACATCATTTTCAGTTTATTTAGCTCAGATTTAGACTTATCTAGAGCAAACTTGGGCATTCCGGCCTCATTGATCTTCGACTCAAGCTGATCAATCTCGTTACCACCCTCCTCCGCTTCACCGAGTTCTTTTTGAATCGCCTTCATTTGCTCGTTGAGGTAGTACTCTTTCTGGCTTTTTTCCATTTGCTTTTTTACGCGGCCCCTAATCCTCTGCTCCACTTCAAAAAGCTCAATTTCTGACCCCATTAGTGCCAGCAAGCGCTCTAACCGATCACTTAACCCAGGGGTCTCTAGGATTTCTTGTTTCTTCTCAACACTGAGTGTCATGTGGGTAGTCAAAGTGTCTGCCAGACGACTTAGATCATCAATACCTGCGACCGTACTGACCACTTCGGAGGGGATTTTCTTACTCAGATTCACATACAGTTCAAACTGGGTCAGCGCTGATCGCATCAAGGCATCGGCCTCAACACCGGATAACGTTTCACTGGGCATTAGATCATAATTTCCCACAAAATAGCCCAAGGAATCATCAATGGTATCAATCTTGACTCGCTCAGTCCCTTCAACGAGCACCTTGACGGTACCGTCGGGCAACTTGAGCATTTGCAACACCGACGACAGGGTTCCCACACGATAAAGATCATCGGCCTCTGGATCATCTACAGCAGCCGACTTTTGAGCCACTAGCAGGATTTCCTTATCCTCTTCCATAGCCTTCTCCAAGGCCAGAATTGACTTTTCTCTACCTACAAATAGAGGGGTGACCATGTGTGGATAAACGACCACATCACGCAGTGGCAACATGGTTAACTCGTTATGATCTTTGTTCTCTCCCATCCCCTAACCTCTTCTCGAGAATTTTATAACTTAAGCTTACCGCAAATATGGGGCTGCACTGGATAAAAACAAGCCCCAGGGGACTGATAATTCTTTTGGATACAATAAAAAAGGACCCTTTTGGGCCCTTTGAGTAACACGCTATTAATTATTCATCACTGGCGGCTTTCTGCTGCTCAATATTTTCGTAAACCAATATAGGTTTAGATTCACCACGAATAACCGAACCGTCAATTACCACCTTCCCAACATTATCCATTGAGGGGATGCTATACATGGTGTCAAGCAGCACATTTTCAATAATGGATCGAAGACCACGCGCACCTGTCTTCCGATCAAGGGCCTTACCAGCAATCTCTTCCAGGGCATCTTGACGAATATCCAGCTCGACGCCTTCCATCTTAAACAACATGCCGTACTGTTTCACTAGGGAGTTTTTGGGTTCAGTGAGAATATTGACCAGAGCCTCTCTATCCAATTCTTCCAATGTGGCAATAACAGGCAAACGTCCGACGAACTCGGGGATAAGGCCATAGCGAACCAGATCTTCAGGCTCAAGGTCAGCCAGCGTCTCACCAATATTTTTATCTGTTTCCTTACTTTTAACCTCTGCACTGAAACCAATACCACCCTTATCAGACCGGGCTTGAATCACTTTTTCCAGCCCAGCAAAAGCACCTCCGCAGACAAACAAGATATTCGAGGTGTCTACCTGCAGAAACTCTTGTTGCGGGTGCTTACGACCACCCTGAGGCGGCACAGAGGCAACCGTACCTTCGATTAGTTTCAACAGCGCCTGTTGAACCCCTTCACCCGACACATCCCGGGTAATAGACGGATTGTCTGACTTACGGGATATTTTGTCGATCTCATCTAAGTAGACAATGCCACGCTGTGCCTTTTCCACATCGTAATCACATTTCTGCAACAACTTCTGGATGATATTTTCTACATCTTCACCCACATAACCCGCTTCAGTAAGCGTTGTCGCATCGGCAATAGTAAAGGGCACGTCTAACAATCGCGCCAGTGTTTCTGCTAGCAGAGTTTTACCACTGCCTGTGGGCCCCACCAACAAAATATTGCTTTTACCCAGTTCAATGTCGCCACCAATATCTGTGCCACTATTTTGGAGGCGCTTGTAATGATTGTAAACGGCAACGGACAGGATTTTTTTTGCGCGCTCCTGGCCAATCACATACTGACCAAGAGTCTCATTAATTTCTACGGGCTTGGGCAGGCTCTCACCTGCAGACTCCGAATCTATTTCTTGTATTTCTTCCGAGATAATGTCATTACACAGATCGACACATTCGTCACAAATAAACACTGACGGCCCAGCAATCAATTTGCGAACTTCGTGCTGACTCTTTCCACAAAAAGAGCAGTACAACAGCTTTCCTTCGTCGTCACTGCTTCCGTTTTTTTCGTCGCTCATAACTCTATCTCAACATTCTCATCCGACCACGGAAAAAATAAATTAATATAAATCAAATAGTTATAATTTTTTTATTGTTTATTTTATTAAAAGACTACCCATTCTAAGGGCGCTTGTCCAGCACCTCATCAATCAATCCATAGGCTTTTGACTGCTCAGCATCCATAAAATTATCACGCTCAGTATCCTCAGCAATCTTCTCTATCGATTGCCCTGTATGGCGGGCTAAGCATTGATTCAGCCTCTCTCGTATCTTCAGAATTTCCTGTGCATGGATATGAATATCAGTGGCCTGCCCTTGAGCACCGCCACTGGGCTGATGAATCATATTGCGAGAGTTAGGCAAGCAGTAACGCTTACCTGGAGCCCCTGCAGCCAGTAGAAAAGCACCCATGCTCGCCGCTTGGCCAATACACATGGTACTAACATCAGGTTTAATAAATTGCATCGTGTCGTAAATAGACATACCTGCTGTCACCGATCCGCCAGGCGAATTGATGTACAAATGAACATCCTTGTCAGGATTTTCTGACTCAAGGAATAGAAGCTGGGCCACCACCAGATTAGCCATGTAATCCTCAACAGGGCCAACCAAAAAAATAACTCGCTCCTTTAAAAGACGAGAATAAATGTCATAGGAGCGTTCACCCCTAGCTGACTGCTCAACAACAATGGGAACCAAACCACCCGCATTCTGGGCACCAGCGCCGGGCGAAGATAGATCAAAATTCATAGCGACTCACTCGAAAAGACAACGTATCGCAGCATTGTAACCGGGAGCCAAGATAAGGCAAGCCGGAGATCATGGGGCCATACAGAAATAAAACTACTTAAGAAGAGGGTATATTGTTAAAACAGACCAAAACCATTGTTTATCGGGTTGTTAGCTGATGACGCTGAGCTTTTCCACTTGTTTTAGCTCCTTCTTTCTATTCGGGCCTCCGGCGAAGCCCGAAATAGGATGGAAGTCGACGGCGTCTTAGCCTTCGGCCGCTATCTGTTCGGGGTCAGGGGTAACAGCTACTTGATAATCAACCTGGTCTTCTGTCACGACCGCTGAAGATAATACAAACGCAACAACCTGATCTTGCAATACTGAGGCCTCCGTTCCCTTCAGTAGTTCTTGATTACCATAATAATGATTCATCACTTCTTCGGATTGAGCATACGTAGCCGCAATATCTTCTATATGGCCACGAACCTTCTTCGCATCAACCTTGATATCGTTAACCTTTATGATTTCATTAATTACCAAGCCAACTATAGCGCGACGATTGGCTTGCTCCATAAACATCTCGTCCGGTAGCAGAGATGCATCAAAGTCATTCTCACCACCACGGGTTAACTTCTGGTGCATCTGTTGTTTTAGGCTAACGATTTCGTTGGCCACCAAAGCCTGGGGGATATCCAGATCACTGTGTGAATCAAAAAGTTTCGCCATTACCCGGCTTTTGGTTTTCCCCTGAAGCGCAGCCTTCAAGTCACGTTCCATATTCTCGCGCACAGCAGTACGGAATGACTCCTCACCACCAGACTCAAGACCGAAAAGCGCAAAAAACTCATCATTCAACGTAGGCAGCTCTGGTTCCTTTACAGACTTTAATATAATGGTAAATTCAACTGCAGCTCCACGTAAATCTTCCGCATGGTAGTCATCAGGGAACGTGAGAGGAACCACTTTTTCATCCCCCACAGCCATACCGACAACGCTTTCTTCGAAACCTTTTATCGCCTTACCAGAGCCAAGCACTAGAGGGAAGTCCTCGGCTTTACCGCCTTCAAACTCTTCGCCATCCCTTACACCGACGAAATCAATAGTGGCTTCATCACCTTTAGCCACAGTACGGTCAACGTCGCTCCATGTAGCATGCTGCGTCTGCAGCGCATCAATCATGATATCAAGATCACTGCCATTTACTTCGGATACAGGAATAGTTACTTCTAACTTAGACAGCTCGGTCAATTGAATCTCAGGGAGCACCTCAAATGTAGCAATAAACTCCAGGTCCTGACCCGGCTCTGTTTTGCTCGGCTCAATAACGGGCTGCCCAGCAGGGACCAACTTTTCCTGAGCAACTGCCTCAAAGAAAGATTCTCTTACCACATCCCCAATCACTTCCTGACGAACACCTGCACCAAAGCGTTGATTAACGACACTCATTGGGACCTTGCCCTGACGAAAACCGTCTATACGAACAGTTTTACTCGCTTTGCCCAAGCGCTCTGCCACTTGGTTTTCAATACGGTCAGCTGGCACCCCTATGGTCAGCTTACGTTCCAGGCCGGAAGTCGTTTCGATGGAAACCTGCATGATTTTCCTCTAAATGGTTTGTTTGTAACTCAAATATGGTGCGGACGGAGAGACTCGAACTCTCACACTTTTCAATACCAGAACCTAAATCTGGCGCGTCTACCAATTCCGCCACGTCCGCAAATGTCGGGCCTATACGTCTATACGTATGTAGCGACAGGA
>JBLIJA010000068.1:0-9773 GCA_047635115.1 Porticoccus sp.
AGATCCACTGTTTATGCTCGAGCTCACTCACTACGAATGGGTTGAGTTGGCACTCGATGTCTCCACAGCAGAGTTTGCTGAAGCGACCGGACACGTTGCTGACATCCTATCTTCTACGTTTGAGTTGTCACCATTGGCTTGGCGACTATCCTACCAGTACCCCGTACACAGAATAGGCCCAGAATATCTACCAGAGAAGCCTCCTGAGGAGCCGACCTATCTTGTGGTTTATCGCAATCGTGGCCATGAAGTGAAATTTCTTGAAGTCAATGCCGTGACCACGCGACTACTGGAGTTGATTGAAAAGCAACAGATCACGGGTAGGGCAGCACTACTGTTGCTTGCGGATGAGTTGCAAACCAACGAGCCTGCTTCAGTGATTAGCTTCGGCGAAGGTATTATGACAAAGTTACATTCACTCGATATAGTGATTTCAGTCTAATAAAAAAGCGGCTCAAATGAGCCGCTTTTTCAAAACCAAAGTGTAATGATCGAATTACATCTGGGTTTATTTTTGTACTAACTTATTAGAATTTTGTTTTCAGATCGATTTGTAGTCGGTCGTAATCGACTTCATTACCGTTGTTGGCAAAGTCACCGTACTCATTGCTAAAGTAAGTGAGGCCAATTTTGGTGTTTTTACTAACGCCAAGGCCAAATTTAAATTTGTGTCCTTTAACATCAGTTCCGCCACCGCCAAAGTCTGAGTCTGAGAGGGTGCCGTACACGGCATCAGCTTCCAAATCCTCATACATATAGCCAGCTTGCCAATCCCAAGCCTTTTTAACTTTACCTAGTGATGCGCCAATGGTGTAGCCCCGGTCATCATTTGCGTCGCTGTCAGTATTGGTTACGTAGTCAGCAAAGAAAGTGGTAGGGATGCCACCTAACTTGGTTTTCAGTTCAACAAACACTTGCGCAATATCATAGTCGAGTGCGTGGTTGCCACTCATGTCCAGAGTGTTACCAAAGTTTTCACCGGCACCCAAAATTGGTTCAAGACCTTTAGTTGGAATGTGGTAGTAGCTGGCACCAGTAATGACTTTTAGATTGTCACTTAGCTTTCCACGGTAACCCACTTGCGCACCAAACATCTCAGTGTCATCTTTACTGTTACCGGTTTGTGGTTTGCTGTTAGGCTTCTGTTCACTATCTAGGAAGTGATAAGAGCCTATAGCCCAGATAGTGCCGTTATCATAGGCAATGTGTGCGCCCTCTGGACGGTAATCACCATCCCATACCAAACCATCTTTAGCCGGTTGGTAGTAAGGGTTTTTAGTTTTACCTGCAACTAGGTTTAGGTTTTCGGCAAAACTCCAGTCAATCCAGGCCATATCCAAGTTAATACCCTTGGATGAACCCGCAGCACCAAGAGTTTGGTTTGAAGAAACAGGGTCGTCACCACCACTTGCCAGGGCAACACCCGCTTTCACATTGTCAGTTACCTGGGCTGTTACGCCGATACGAGCGCGAACACGGTTGCGATTTCGGTCATCATTTTTTGAATCATCATCTATTTGTTCATAACGGTAGCGGACGTCACCGTTCCAAACAATTTTATCAGCCCAAGAATCTGGTCTGGCGGCAACAGCAGTGGCTGTGGTCTCGGTTTT
The DNA here is from genome assembly GCA_047635115.1 of Porticoccus sp. Lineage (GTDB taxonomy): Bacteria > Pseudomonadota > Gammaproteobacteria > Pseudomonadales > Porticoccaceae > Porticoccus. Next base: position 1,614 of record JBLIJA010000068.1, read on the forward strand.
TACTTCCATTTGGTTCAGCCGCTCGGTTAGTGCAGCGATCTGGCCTTTTAATTCATTTAGGGTACCTTGGTCTGTGTCAGCAAACACAGCGGGGCTTGCGGACATTGCAGCAAAAGCTAAGTAAATTGCAGTACGTTTCATTTTTGTGGCTCCAATCATTATTTATAGGGCTGCGAGTAAAATCATTAGCTGTAATAGTGTCTATTACAGGGTCAATATGGGCCGTCCCAACATAACCATGCACGCATTGTCTGTTACGAATATGTCAGTTTTATGACCGAGGTATTACGCTATAGATCTAATTTAAAGTTGATTGATGCCAGCATTTGCTTACTTTCTATCCAAAACCATGATTTTCATGCTCTTCTTGCGCTATACCTAAAAAAGCGAAGCGTGTAGAATTGACTGAATTCGCTGTAACCATAAAAAAGCCATTAGAGCTCTAACAATAGAAAAAAAGGGGAGTCACCCAATGAAGTGGACCATGTTGCTGCTGACGGGAATATTACTGTCGAATCAAGTTTTGGCTGAAACAACTGGTATTCCTGAGGATCCATGGGAAGGTTTTAACCGTAAAGTGTATGTATTCAATGACACACTGGATACCTATGCACTAAAGCCGGTGGCCAAGGGATACCGTGCAGTGACACCGGATCCGGTTGAAGACGGTATTGGGAGAATTTTTTCTAATCTGGGTGAGATCGTTAATGTAATGAATGACATTCTTCAGGGCAAGTTCAGTCAGGCCGGTAATGATACGGGACGATTCCTAGTAAACACCACCGTCGGTTTGGTTGGTTTTTTTGATGTTGCTAAGCATGTTGGTATGCCAAAGAGTGCTGGTGAAGACTTTGGTCAAACACTAGGTGCCTGGGGTGTAGGTAGTGGCCCCTATATTGTGATTCCACTGTTTGGACCAAGTACATTACGTGATGGTCCTGCCAAAATCGTTGATCAGCTAGTTAATCCGATCAATGAAATTGACCATGTTCCAACTCGGAATGCAGTTTACGGGCCTGAAATCATTTCTTCGCGCGCTCAATTGTTGAAGGCCGAAGAACTGATTACTGGCGACAAGTACAGTTTCATTCGAGACGCTTATCTACAACACCGCGAATTTTTACTCAAGGATGGTAATGTAGAAGACGATTTTGGTGAATATGGCGAAGAATAGTAAGAGACTATTCTTAACTAACACTACTATCAGCTAGCACTACCAGGAATTGAGACAAAATTTAAACGGGGCAGGGAGTGAGTCTCTAGCCTATTGGATCTCGATCCTGGATTACCTATGGATAAGAACGGCAAACTTTTCATTGTTGCTGACAGTATAGAGCATTGTCTGATACTGGAGAATTATCTAACCGAGACGAATTGGGATGTTTCAAAGTTTGACAACCCAGATGAAGCGCTAGAAAAAATTGAGACCGAACACCCGCGTGTAGTTGTGATCGATCTGCCTCTAGACTTCATGCAAGAAAAGTTTGGTCTTCACCCCAGTCAGGACATCGATACGGCCTATGTGGCCATTCTCCCCGAGGTTGACCCTCGCGAAGTCGCAAAGTTTTTTCATAATAACGCATCAGATGTACTGATTAAGCCTTTTTCTGATGAACGATTTCGCCAGGCGATTGAGAGGGCGTCCGACTATAAAAGCTTAATCGTCCAGAATCGTCAGTATCGCGAGCAGCTGGAAATGGCCAATCGTAACCTCCGGGAAAGTTTTCGTATTCTTGAACAGGATCAAATAGCTGGGCGCCAAGTACAGAACAGCCTATTACCCGTTACACCTATGATTCATGGTGATTATGAAATTGCGCATCATATAGAACCGTCACTTTATCTTAGTGGTGACTTCGTTGGTTATAACATCATTTTCGATCGCTATATGGTGCTTTATGTGGCGGATGTTTCTGGTCATGGAGCCTCGTCTGCATTTCTGACGGTATTGCTAAAATTCATTCTGAATCGTATTTTGCGTCGCCATGTTACTCAAAATGATTATAAGGCGTTTGCCAGAGCCCCAGAAGGCTTCATTGAGCACATCAATAAGCAAATCATGGCGCTGGGGTTGGATAAGCATTTAACATTATTCTCTGCCTGTATCGATATGGAGCGAAATTTTCTTCGTTACTCTGTAGCCGCTCATATGCCTATGCCGGTTTTTGTTACCAATGGGGATGTTCGAATTCTTCCGGGTAAAGGCAAGCCCATAGGAATTTTTAGTGGCTGTACATGGGAAGTTCAAGAAATTGCGCTACCTGATAAGTTTGCTATGGTTATTGTGTCTGATGGCGTTCTTGAAATTTTGCCAGGCAAGACCCTCAAACAAAAAGAACAATTTATTTCAGACACTATCGCTAAATCTGATACGTCTATAGAAGCTATCTGTGAGGGGTTAGGTATTCATCAAGGTCAGGATGTACCTGATGACATAACTGTATTAACCCTACGTAGGGGGTATTGAGTGGAGGCCGGGAAGATTCTGGTATGCCAGCATGATGGCACTTATGTTATCAAGCTGGTGGGTGACGTGCGAGTTACTCTATGTACCACGCTGAATAACTATCTAGAAACCATCTTTAAAGGTGGCAATGTATCTGAGGTGGTGGTGGATATGCTCGATACCGATGGCGTCGATAGCACCACACTAGGCTTGCTTGCCAAACTGGCAATCCACTGCAACTGCAACTTTAACATCAAGCCAACGGTATTTTGTCCGGACGATAGCCTATATCACACGCTGGACATTATGGGGTTAGATGATGTTTTTGATATCGTCCAAAACTCGTTTAAAACCATTGAACACTTTGAAGAGCTACCAACAACATCTATTGATGAGCGCGAGGTAAGGGAGAGAGTACTTGAAGCTCATAGACTGTTGTCTCAGTTGAATGAAGAAAACAAACAGGAGTTTGTCGATTTAATTCACACCTTGGAGCAGGGCGAATAACCTGATTTAGTGGTTAGCTCTGATGATTTAGACCGTTGTGTTTGTTGGCTCGATGTTTGGCCTGAATAAAGTCAGAGTGTGATACATAAAGCAACTCAGCAATTCGTCGAATCATAGCCTCTTCATGTTTATCCAGGTGGTCATCGGCGTAGGCTATTTGCCATAGATTTTCAACGAGACCAAACTTTCTTTCTGCGTCAAAGTGATCATTGATTAACCGAGTAAACTGATACAGGGAAGTCGCATCTGCAACCTCTTGCTGAGCAAGTTTTATCAAATTCTCGATTTCTTTTTCGCTTAATCCAAATTGTTGTTTTAGCAATTTTTTTATAGCATCCTGCTCATTCACTTTAAGCTGACGGTCAATCACCATTATTTCAACCATTAGAGAGGCGGCAGCTAATTGAAACTGGTGTTCTTTGTCGCCATCTGGATTGGTGATTTCTGCAGTAAAAAACTGTCTGATACTGTCAATCAATTAGCTAGCTCCTGCAGCATATTTTCAAGCTTAATCTGATCTGCCACAAAATCACGGATACCTTCAGCCAGTTTTTCAGTGGCCATTGAGTTTGAATTCATTTGATAGCGGAAAGGGGCTTCATTCATGGTGTTGAACAAGATGATGTCGCCTGTGTCAGCGGGGTCCAAACTTCGAGGAAGCTCGCTATAGTCATTGCTGAGTTCTTCTAAAATCTGAGGGCTGATAGTGAGCCTGTCACAGCCTGCCAGGGCTTCGATTTCACCTGTATTACGAAAGCTAGCTCCCATCACAATGGTGTTGTAATTGTTCTGCCGATAGAAGTTATAGATAGCTTTTACCGAAACAACACCTGGGTCTTCATGTGGCAAGTAGTCGGGTTGACCTCCATTCGCTTTATGCCAGTCAAGAATTCTACCGACGAAGGGCGATATTAAAAATGCACCGGCATCAGCAGCAGCCGCCGCTTGCTCGAGGCCAAATAACAAGGTGAGATTACATTGTATGCCCTGTTTTTCCAGTAGTTCTGCAGCACGTATACCTTCCCACGTAGAGGCTATTTTTAGCAATATTCTATCAGTATCTACGCCGACTTCTTGGTAACGCTCAACAAGATGTTTTCCTCGCTCCACTGTTGCTATTGTGTCGAAAGAAAGGCGAGCATCTATTTCGGTAGATACTCGGCCTGGAACAACGGTTAATATCTCACGACCAATTCTGACGGCCAGTTCATCCATACTATCGGAAAGTTGAATGGCACTAGAGGTCTTCTTTGCCGACGCAATACTTGCATGCAGTAAAGGTTCGTACTGGGGAAGTTGGGCGGCCTTGAGTAACAGTGATGGGTTGGTTGTCGCATCAATTGGCTGATACTGACGGATGGCCTCTATGTCTCCTGTGTCGGCAACGACAACTGTCATTTCTCTGAGTTGATCTAATTTGCTTGGCTTCATAATTAGTGGCATCTTTTTACGTGGCAGACATTTGACTGAGTGCCTGATAGAGAACTTCGGTACCTGCATCTGGAAGGTGGGCGTTCTCACTAATATGGCGACGAAACTTTCGTGCGCCGGGAAGGCCTTGATATAGGCCCAGAATATGGCGGGTCATATTGCTTAATTTGACCCCATTTTCTAGTTCACTGGCGATGAATTCAGAATACTGTTCCAGTACGGTTGTTCGGCAGGGCGCGGAATCACTGCTATGATATAGCTTTAAATCTGCGTCAGCCAGCAGGTAAGGGTTGTGGTACGCCTCTCTACCCATCATCACCCCGTCGACGTGATTTAAGTGTGCTATAGATTCGTCAATGGTTTTAATCCCGCCGTTAATAATAATTTCCAGTTGAGGGAAATCCCGCTTGAGTTGGTAAATTCGATCGTAGTCGAGTGGTGGTACTTCACGATTCTGTTTAGGACTCAAACCTTTCAGCCAGGCTTTACGAGCGTGTACGACAAAGGTTTTACACCCGACAGCGGCCAGGGTACCAGTAAAATCACAAAGAAATTGGTAGCTATCTTGTTCGTCTATACCGATTCGATGTTTGATGGTGATAGGGATATTGCAAGCGTCTTGCATGGCCAAAAAACAATCCGCTACAAGCTGGGGATGCTTCATCAAAATTGCGCCAAATTTACCAGATTGGACCCGATCACTTGGGCAACCGCAATTTAAGTTTATTTCGTCATAATTATAATCACTGGCAAGGCGTGCGCTAACCGCAAGTTCTTCAGGGTCGCTGCCGCCAAGTTGAAGCGCAATAGGGTGCTCAGTTTCGTGATAGTGAAGGTGTCGATGGCGATCACCGTGTATCAATGCGCCAGTAGTAACCATCTCGGTGTAGAGCAATGTTTCCTTGCTCAATAAACGATGGAAATACCGACAAAAACGATCGGTATAATCCATCATTGGTGCAATCGAAAAGCGACGATCGATAGGACTCGGTGTTGGGATGCTAATTGAACCGCTATTTGTGGCCATATGAAGTATAGAGTTGCTTGTCCGTAAATCTGGCCATTATATCGGTAAACTATATAAAATAACTGCATGGGGGAAGTAAAGTTGGCGTGTCAGCATGAATAGTTGGACGTCACAATAGTTTTAATTAAGAAGCATCCATGAATAAGCCTGAAAAAGAAGTCGAAGTTCAGAGGGGCGTCAGTTCGATTGCATCCCATGGATTGATAGAGTGTCTGTTACTGGCGGCTAGATTGGAAGGGAAGCCTACCTCAATAGCATCCATTTCCTCTGGCCTTCCACTAGAGGATGAAAAGCTAACCCCCTCTTTGTTTAATCGTGCCCTAAACAGAGCGAACCTTGCATACATTTTACTTTCTAGGGATCTCGATAAAATTCCTTCGGAAGGATGCTGACATGCTGAGTGAAGCCGATCTAGCCCTACGCCAGGCCAAATTCCAGGATGCTAACCGTTGGGCGAAGCTCTCTGACGCTCGGGATGGTGAAGCACCCGTTCTGGGTCACACGTTACAGGAATGGCAGGAATTTTAGAGCAGGCTATCTCGAATCACTCTATAATCCTATATTGTCAGCTGGTATTAAGCCTTTCTGATAAGACTGTCGTTGCGCATGAAGTGTTAGTGCGCTTTATTAATGGTGATGATTTGTTAGCGGCATCGGTAGTGACTCCTATCGCGGAGCGGCTGGGCTTGATGCCTCAGATTGATCGATTGATTCTTGAATCACTAGCCTCTACTAACCGTGAAAAAATCTTTTCTGGCAGGTTATGCGTTAACTTGTCGATGCTTTCAATACAAGAAAACGGTTTTGTTAAGTGGCTAGATTCTTTCCTAACCCCTCAACGTGAATTGACTAGTAATATCGTAGTTTTCTTCGTGAGCTGGATCAGAATCTTGACAATCAGTCCTATATCAAATCGCTTGTTCAGCTTGCCGAACTTGGTGTTGATGCAGCTCAAGGTTATTTTCTAGGTGAACCCCAGTCTAAGCCTGTTGAATAGTATTGATCGGCGTATAATATCCGCCATTATTTGATGTATTTAACCCTCCCACTTTATCAGCTTGACGGAAATAACTATCCATGTCAGTTCGTACACGTATTGCACCATCACCAACTGGTGATCCCCACGTAGGTACTGCCTACGTGGCACTGTTTAACCTTTGTTTCGCCCGCAGTTTGGGTGGTGATTTCATTCTTCGTATTGAAGACACGGACCAAACCCGAAGCACCGGAAAATCTGAACAAATGATTTTGGATTCACTGCGTTGGCTCGGTCTTAATTGGTCCGAAGGGCCCGATGTGGGGGGAGGGTATGGCCCTTATCGACAAAGTGAGCGCATGGCTATTTATCATCAGCATGTGATGAAGCTGGTGGACAAAGGCCACGCATTCTATTGTTTTGCCACGCCAAGTGAATTGGACAGCATGCGCAAGGAGCAGATGACTCGAGGTGAAACGCCCAAATACGATGGGCGCAGCCTGAATCTTTCTCAAGCTGATGTGCAGGAACGACTCGAGGATGGCGTACCCCATGTAATCCGGATGAAAGTACCGGAGGAGGGAAGTTGTACTTTCAATGACATGCTGAGGGGTGAAATCGAGATACCCTGGGCCCAAATTGATATGCAGGTCTTGCTTAAAGCGGATGGCATGCCTACTTACCACTTGGCCAATGTGGTTGATGACCATTTGATGGAAATCACGCATGTGATTCGGGGTGAGGAATGGATCAATTCTGCACCTAAGCATCAATTACTTTATGGATATTTTGGCTGGGAAATGCCCCAGCTGTGCCATATGCCGCTGTTAAGAAATACGGATAAGAGCAAGCTCAGCAAGCGTAAAAACCCGACTAGTATTAATTATTACCGTGAAATGGGTTATCTCCCTGAAGCAGTGATTAACTATTTGGGAAGAATGGGGTGGTCAATGCCCAATAATGCTGAGAAATTCACCCTTCAAGAAATGCTGCATAACTTTGATATCCATAATGTGCACCTGGGTGGACCTGTTTTTGATACGGAAAAACTGGATTGGCTCAATGGTTGTTGGATTCGTGAAAACTTGGATGATAGCGAATTTTCCAGCCGTGTTGCCGACTGGGCTATTAATAGTGACAATTTGTCTCGAATGATTCCTCTTATTAAGGAGCGTGTCGAAAAATTTACTGATATAGCACCCTTGCTGGGTTTCATGCTGTCGGGTATGCCAGCTCTGAGTGAAGCCAGTTTTGAACATAAAAAGTTGGATAATGAACTGGTGCGTAGGGTGCTTCAATACAGTGCGTGGCGCCTAGATGGGCTGCGTCATTGGTCTCGTGATGGGTTGTATCAAGAATTGCATCAAATAGCCTTGTCGGTAGGATTGAAGCTCAAAGACTTTCTGTTCCCATTGTTTGTGGCCGTTACAGGCTCTCCATCGGGGCCCCCGCTATTTGATGCAATGGAAATCCTGGGCCCAGACTTAGTCCGGGCGCGCGTCAGACATGCTTTAGAAGCGGCTGGAGGGGTTTCTAAAAAACAACTGAAAAAATGGGAGAAAGAATACCAGCTAATCTGCGCTAACCGAGGTGAACATCCCGAAGAACAGGCTTGACTCTTATTGGGCCAATACCTAAAATGCGCGGATTCTTTTGTGGTCTTAGCTTTTATGCCATTTGGGTGCAGCTTTTTACAGCTGGGCTTATGGAGAGTAAATGAAGCCTGTATAAGATTTTATACGCAACAGATTTGGGGCCTTAGCTCAGCTGGGA